>NC_007722.1:2057432-2389087 GCF_000013005.1 Erythrobacter litoralis HTCC2594
TAAACTTGATCTCGTAATCGCCTTCGTTGACGGTCTTGTTGTAGAGGCCGATCTGCGCGATCTGGCGGCGCCCTTCGATCACGATCCGCTTCGGAAACAGATTGACGTCGCCCAGCCCGCCGACCGAGCCTTCGGGAGGCTCGGGCTGCGAAGGTTTCTCGGCAGGCGCGGATTGCGCGGTTGCAGGCGTGGCGAGACACAACGCGGCGGCAGAGGCCAACCGCATGAAATCATTGATTGAAAGTCGCATGGATGCGGACCTTTCCTGACCCGTAATTACCCTTAGCTTAGGCTATAGGTCAGGCCGGATTCATTGGTAAACGATGGAGATCTCGAATGTCCCCGAATAATATCCGGGTTCCTGATTGGCGGTCATATTGAGCGTCGCACCGATGTAGAGATTGTAGTCGCCGTTGTTGTCGAAACGCGCCATCCGCCCGTTGCGGAAATTGCCAGTGAAATCATCCACCAGCATGGTCGATGTGCCGTTACCGATGGTCGCCGTATCGGGCAGCCGGGTCAGAAAGAAGCGGCGATTTTCGCCGCGCACGAGAAAATGCGCGGGGCCGCGATTACCTGGGAAAGTCGTTGTGTCAGCGGTTCCGCTTACAGTTCCGTCGGGCGCAACGATCACGGTCCCGTCAGCCACCGGCTGCATCATCGAGCCGAAGCGCAAATCCTGCAGCGGCGCGATCTGTGTCGGACCAACAATACGGACTTGCGCCGTTCCGCCAATGGAATGCGTGTCACCGGGTGCAGCCTGCGCGGCAGGAGCCATCGCGACCAGGACCGTCAGGGCCGAAAGGGGCAGGAGGAAAGTCTTGAAGGGCATGGTTAATGCGCCTTAAACCGCGAACGCGGGGTGAGCTGCTGGGCCCACCCCGCGATTCACGAGCCGTACCTTAGTTGTAAGTTACGGTTGCGGTGTACGAACCGCTGTACGAACCGACCGCCTGGTTGGCGCCGACGGTCAGAGTACCGCCGACAGAGAAAGTGTCCGAACCGCCGGTGAGCGAGCCCGAAGCTTTCGAAGCCGAAGTCGTGAAGCTCATGTTGTTGGTACCCGAAGTAACGGTGCCACCACCAACGGTGATCGAGTAGGAACGGCCATCTTCACCGCTCACGGAGAAGCCGTCGGCTGAAACGGTCGAGCCGGCCAGCAGGCGGACTTCACCGGTCGGCGTACCCGCGGTGCCAGCGGGCGAAACGGCGATCGTGCCGCCATTGCCTGCCGTCAGGGTGCCGAACGACAGCGAAGCGCCAGCGTCGTGCGTAATGGAGATCGGAGCCACGATTTCAGCGGTGGCGGTACCCGTTGCGTTGTCGGTGTCGCCCGGTGCAGCAACGGCCGGAACGGAGAAGGCTGCAAGTGCGGCCACGAGTGCAATTTTTTTCATTTTGCAAATCCTAAAGTGAAATGGTCCTCGGTGGCGCGCACTGGTCGATGCGCACCAAGCGGCGTTCCCGCTCGACATCGGGGATAGTACCTAGGTGTAAATAAACCTTTACTGCCGCAATCGCCCTTAAGGAAAATCTTGCCTGCGAACTCGGCGAATTTTCTCAAAATTTGAAAGGTTTATGAGGATTCGGTGCGAGGGCCGAATAGACTCAGTTATACGCCAAAGTAACCACGATCCGGGCCGAATAGCGGCCTGGCGGAGCGCCTTCGGGCACTTCCAGCGTGCCTCCGACCCGCAACAGATCGCGTCCGTCCGCATCCAGTTGCCCGGCTCCGTCCGCAGCCGGCAGATTGTTGCTCCGGCCCTGCAAGTCGGAAACCGGCAAAGTTACGCTGGCGTCACTGTCGAGCCGCGCAACTGTCCGTCGCTCGATAGAGAATCGGTATTCGCGGCCTTGCTCGCCTTCGACATTGAAACTGGCCGCACTGCCCGAGCAGGAGCCACCGGAGGAGGCAGCCCTCGCACCGCCCGAATACAGAGTGCCGCCGCTTGCGGCATCGACCGACACGGTGCCCGCACCGCTCGCCACGATGCATCCGAAATCGAGATCGTTGATTGCCCGAACCGTGAGCGGTCTGACTATCTGCACGCTCGCCTGCCCGGTGGCGGTTGCGCCCGCGCTTGTCGGTTGCGCATGTGCCGCGCCCGCACAAGTCGCAGCCCCGGCGAGCCATGCCAAGGCCAGCGATCGCGACAGGGATTTCATGGCAAGCACTGTTCAGCGTACCGAGACCAGGACGGCATCGACCGGGATCGGGATCGCGACCAGCGCCCCGCCGTAATCGCGCCGGATATCGAGTTGCCCGCCAAGATTGAATGAGGTCTCGCATACGCGCGTGCGGCAGTTCGGAATTTGCACCTCGATGATCTGGTTCGGTTGGACCACGGCGTAGCCGGGCAGGTCGGTCTGTAAATTGGAAAGCCGCGCCGTGATGCCGCCCAGTACGACGCTACCCGGCGCTGCGATCGTGAGCTGGATCCTGAGATCGAGCGTGCGCCGGCTGTTGTTTCCCCGATCATAGCGAAGAATGAACCGGGCGGGTGACGTATCGCCGCTGGTGATCGAGAAAACCCCGCTCCGGGTTACGCTGCCGGTGGGCCCTACCGTCACCGAACCGGTCGAAGGAACGGCAAACGATCCGAAGCGCAGTTCGGAAACCGGCAGGATACGCAGCGTGGAAGGGTCCGCCGAGGCGGGCGTCGGCGCCACGGCAATGGCGAGACCTGCGGCAATCATGGCCCAAATGCGGAAAACGCGACACATGCCAGGCACTATGCCCAATCCCGCGCCCGATGCATACCGGACAAACCCAATGTTCAACACCGGGACAATGGTGAACCGACTGGTTACGATGGGCTTGAGCAACGGGAAATGGTGCCGCTTAGCAGACTCGAACTGCTGACCCCATCATTACGAATGATGTGCTCTACCAACTGAGCTAAAGCGGCACTCAGGGGCGCAGTGGTGGGCGCCCTATATTCGGCCATCCTTGCGGGAAGGATGGAGGCCCGAGCCGGAATCGAACCGGCGTACAAGGATTTGCAGTCCTCTGCGTCACCACTCCGCCATCGGGCCATCCCTCGCCAGGTGAAAGCTTCGCCTCGCGGGGGAAGCGGGCCTCTAGCGAGTCCTTGGCGGCAATTCAATCGCATTGTGACGATGCGACCGCGGCCACAAGCAAGAGGGTGGCGCTTTGCAATCGATCTACTATGAGCCGTGCCCATGTCCGTTTCCGATCTTCGTGCGCCGATCACGTCCGAAGGTGGCGCTGTCACTCTTCCAGCCGACAAATGGCTGCAGGGCCGCACGCTCTTTGGCGGAGCCTCGGCGCTTGTCGCCTACACCGCCGCGGTGCGCGCTTTCCCCGATCTCCCGCCCTTGCGCGCAGCGCAGATCGGATTTGTCGCGCCGGTCGGAAAGGACGTGGAGACGCGGGCCGCAATGGTCCGACAGGGTCGCAACGTCGCGCAGGTGCGCAGCGAACTGCTGGTCGAAGGCAAGGTCGCGCTCACCGCATTCTGGCTGTTCGGAACCGGTCGCGAGGCCAACGCCGTACATGCCGCTGCCAAGGCCGATCCCTGGCCCGGCGCACCGGAAGAGAACGATTCCGCGATGACCGACAAGGGCCCGCCTTTCATCGTCAACAATTTCGACATTCGCCGCGCGCAGGAAACGCAAGGCCCCGGCGAACCGATCGTCCGGCGCTGGTTCAGGCTGACCGATCGGGGCGAGCTCGATCGCGTATCGGAGCTGATCCTGGTGGGCGATACGCTGCCCCCGGGCGCCATGCGCGCGATGCAGCGCCAGGGCCCGATCAGCTCGATCAACTGGTCGTTCAATATTCTCGATGCGGAACTCGGCACGCGCGACGGCTGGTGGCTCGGCGAGACCGCCAGCCAGCATGCCGGTGCAGGCTATTCGAGCGAGCGGCTACGGCTCTGGAATGCCGACGGCGTGCAGGTGATGGACGGATTGCAATCCGTTGCCGTCTTCGGCTGACGGCGGCGCGACCTATCCTTCGACGTCGGCGTAGGCTGCCTTGCGCTTCTGCATGCCGGCCATCACAGCCTCGACCTGGTTGGGCTGACGAATGATCTGATCCTGCTCGACGCTCTCTTCGATGAGCAGTTCGGAGCCGGTCATGTCGTACATCTTGTTGGCGATGCGCTTGGACGCCTGCATGGCGTGCGGATTGCGATCGGCGATCACGCGAGCGAGCTCGGTCGCTCTGGCGTGCGGATCCTCATCGACATGGGTTGCGAGGCCGAGTGCCTGCGCTTCGGCACCGGTGAATTCCCGATTGGTGAAGATCAGCTCGCGCAATACATCATCGCGAACCAGGCCGCGCCACAGCACGTAGCCGCCCATGTCGGGGACCAGCCCCCACTTCATCTCCATGATCGCCATGCGCGTCGCCGGATGAACGACACGGATATCGGCGCCGCTGGCGATCTGCAGCCCGCCGCCGAAGCACACGCCGTGAACGGCAGCGATCACCGGCACCTTGAGCTTGCGCCATTGTGTCGCGACCTGCTGCGCGCGGTTGGAATCGCCGTGCGTCCGGTCCGCCAGCTTGCCGCTGCCCGAGCCGGTGGGATTGCTGAAATTGGACAGGTCGAGGCCGGCACAGAAGGCCTTCCCTTCCCCCGAAAGGACGACCGCCCGCACCCGGGGTTCGGCCTGCAGTGCCTCGGCAGCGGCGATCATCGTCTCGAACATCTCATGGTCGAGCGCGTTCATTTTATCCGCGCGCACGAAGCGGACCTGCGCGACGCCATCGTCTTCCAGCGTGATCGACACGCGATCGTTGGTGGGGAATTCCATCCTTTGACTCCTGCAAAATCGTTGGCAGGATCGTCGCCGATTGAAAGAGGCCTGTCCAGCCCCGTCAAAGGTCGGGGCTGGACAGGTGCGACCCTCCTCAGTCGAGAAAGCCTCCCGCAGCCATGCTGAAGAAGCGATCTCGGGTAAAGATCATGTGGTCGATCAGTGTTAGTTCGAGCTCTGCGCCCAGTTTCTGCAGGCGGTGCGTCGCAACGATGTCCTTTTCGCTCGGTTGGCAATTACCCGACAAGTGGTTGTGCGCGAGGATCAGTCCGCCGGCACCGATCGTTAGCGCCCGGTGCACAAGCGGACGGGCCCGCAACACCAGCGAGTTTTCACCGCCGATCGTCAGCGTCTCGTCATGCAGATATCGCTGCCGATCGTCGCAATAGACGACATGGAGGCGTTCCTCGTTCGCCATGGCGAAGCGGCTGTGAATATACTGAAGAAATCCCGGATCGGCCAAGGCGGCCGGCATGCGCCCGAACCCGCGGGCAACAGCATCCCGCTCGAGGGCTTCCGCGCAAATGCGTATCTCGACACCCATCAGGAATACCTCATGCCCGGCTGAACGCGCCAGTCGCGATAGGAGCCTATCCTTGTTACGCGCGACGCGTGCCTGCCCAGTCCGAATGCGAGGACGAACAGCTGGAACCAGAACGGCATGGAATACAGCAGGTAATAGGACAGGCTGCTGACCGGCTCGACCATCATCCGCACGATATGTGCGGTGAAGGCGACCAATTGTGCAGCGGCCATGACCATGGGATAGAACCTGTTGGCTTTAAGCGCGATGATGAGGAACACGAACAGGCCCGCGGTGTCGAGCATCAGATGCCACGGGTCGATCGCCTGATAGGAAGGCGACGGACCGAGCACCGCGTGATAGCCGCGGTCCAGCACGATCATGGCCATCAATGTGCTTGCACAGGCAAGCTCCGGACCTCTCCCCTTCCAGATGGCAATCAGGAAGAGAAGCAGTGTCACCACATTGAGGACCATCGCCTCGTGCTGGACCAGCGCGGCAATCATAGCCTCAGCTGTGTGCCAATTCAGTCAACGGATGCAAGTTCGACGGGATATTCTGCCGTCGGCGTAAGTTCGGTTTCGGCGCCGTCGCCCGGCCCCATGTATTCGCGGCTGAGGCGGTTGAGCTCCTCGTGCACGCGCAACAGGCTCGTCGACATGGCGAGACCCTGGTGCTCGGCCTGCATCAGGCGCATCATCGCCTTTTGGCCTGCATCGACATTGACGTCCGGATTCTGGCGCGCGCGGAGCATGGTCTGCTTCAGTTTCGCGCAAGCGGCCATCGCCTCGTCGGTAACGGCTTCGGCTTCGCGGATCTGCTTGCGGATGGAGAGAGCGTCGGCGGCAATACGGTTTGGCATCTTCGGAAACCCCAAGTTACGGCAACCGATTGCTCTCCTCGGCCTGCGCAGAACTGTTCGGGGGGGCGACTTCCCTGCCTCCCGACGCCTCACTCATGGAGAGTGCCGCCGTCACCACCAGAATGACCAAAACGATAAACGCAAGAGCCAGTCCGATGATGACGGCAAGGCGATAGAGGACAGCATGATCGCCGTCGAGCACCCCGGGGACGACCCGGGGCTCGTTTCTCACGTGCCATGGCGCCTCGATCGCAAGTGGCGCCACGTCTGAGAGAACGAATTCCCCGGGTGCGACCCGGTCTTCTTGTTCGCTCTCTTTGACGCGTTGCGGGACTTCAGAATTTCTGGATGCAGCTTTTCTATAGGGTGCAGGACTGCCCGATTCCCGCACTTCAGCCCGGTAGGAATCGACCAGATCCTTCAGGTTTCCGACACCGTAGACATCCTTAAGTGCCCGAATATGCTGGTTAATTCGACTCTCGGAAACATCCAGATCAGCCGCGATCTGTTTGATCGGCATGCGCCGATCAATTCTCACCAGAACGTCTTTTTGCCTGTCCGTCAACGAACGGGACGTGGCCACCTGCATGATCATGGGCTCCTGTTACCGCGCATACTTAGGACAAATTGCCCGATTCAGCAAACGCGCCGAAAGCCGACAGGTCCCGAATCGGACCGGCCGCGAATCAGGTCATGCCGCTTGGGTGTTGATGCCCTTGTCGGCGAGATAGCGCTTAATGTTGCGCGCCGCCTGACGCAGCCTTTGCTCATTCTCCACCATGGCAATTCGCACGAATCCTTCACCCTCTTCGCCATAGCCGACACCGGGGGCGACAGCGACTTTGGCTTCGGTCAGCAATTGCTTGGAAAACTCGAGGCTGCCGAGGTTTGCCAGCGCCGGCGGGATCGGCGCCCATGCAAACATCGAAGCCGGCGGCGGCGGAATATCCCATCCCGCCCGCCCGAAGGCTTCGACCATGACGTCGCGACGCCTGTGATAGATCAGGCGGTTTTCCTCGACCACGTCCTGCGGGCCGTTGAGCGCAGCGCAGGCAGCGGCCTGGATCGGCGTGAAGGCGCCGTAGTCGACATAGCTCTTCACCCGGGTCATCGCCCCGATAAGCTGCTTGTTGCCGACCGCGAAGCCCATCCGCCATCCGGCCATGGAATAGGTTTTGGAAAGCGTCGTGAATTCGACCGCGACATCCTTCGCACCCGGCACTTGCATGATCGAAGGCGTCGGCTTGTCGTTGTACCACAGCTCGGAATAGGCGAGGTCGGACAGCACCCAGACCTCGTTCTCCTTCGCCCATGCAACCAGTCGTTCGTAGAAGGCGAGGTCGACCACTTCCGCCGTCGGGTTCGACGGATAATTGACCACCAGTACGCTGGGGCGCGGCACGGTGTAGGCCATCGCGCTTTCCAGCGACTTCCAGTATCTTTCGTCGGGCGTGGTCGGAACCGCACGAATGGTCGCACCAGCCAGTATGAATCCGAACTGATGGATCGGATAGGCCGGATTAGGCGCGAGGATTACGTCGCCCGGGGCCGTGATCGCCGTCGCCAGGCTGGCGAGCCCTTCCTTCGAACCGAGCGTGACGACCACTTCGCTTTCGGGATCGATATCGACGCCGAACCGGTTGCCGTAGTAATTCGCCTGCGCTCGCCTGAGGCCGGGAATCCCGCGCGATTGCGAATAGCCGTGCGCGTCGGGCTTCTGCGCAACCTCGCACAGTTTGTCGATGACGTGCTGCGGCGGCGGGCGATCGGGGTTTCCCATGCCCAGGTCGATAATGTCTTCTCCCGCCTGGCGTGCCGCGTGCCGCATCGCATTGACTTCAGCGATCACGTAGGGGGGCAAGCGCTTCATCCGGTAGAATTCGGTGTCCATATCGTCCCGACTATAGCTTTCCTTCAGACCTGCATCCTGCAGGAATTCCTTACTGGCGCAAAGCTCTAGCACGCGCAATCGAATGCATAATGCGCGCATCGAACACCGCCCTTGTCAGACCAGTCGCCAGCGCCCAAGAAACAGGGCAGGAGACCCGGCATGAGCGACACCAAAGACCCTTTTTCCGATCCCACGCAGGCATTTTCGAAGCTGTTCGACTTGCAGGACGAAGCGGCGCAGTCGATCTTCGGCCAGATGATGCCGGGCGTGGCGCCGAAAATGCCCGATCTGTCCGAGGCAGGCGCGTGGGCCAAGAATGCTGCGACCATGCAAAGCATGTGGCTCAGCTTCCAGGCGGAGCAGGCGGCCAAGATCTCCAAGGAAATGCCCGACCCGACGCGCTGGATGGCCTATCTCGACAGCTTTCACAAACGCATGCCGATGGTCGATATGGCCGCGCAGCAGCAGTTCTGGGGCGATTCGATGAGCATGTGGAAGGGCGTGCTCGGCCAGTTCGGCGGGCAGTTCGGCGACAATTCGGATGCCGCGCCCGAACTCCCGCGCAAGGACAAGCGCTTTCGCGACGAGCGCTGGCAGAACAATCCGGTCTTCGCGCTGATCCACCAGACCTACCTGCTGATGGCAGAGCAACTGGAGAGCATGGTCGACAGGCTGGACGGCGTGGAACCCGACAAGAAGGAACAATTGCGTTTCTCCGTGAAAGCCGTCGTCGATGCTCTCAGCCCGTCGAATTTCGCGGCGACCAACCCGGTTGTGCTCGAGCGAACGCTGGAGACCAAGGGCGAGAATCTCGTCAAGGGCATGCAGCACATGCTCGACGACATGCGGCGCGGCCAGCTGACCCATACCGATCCCGACGCGTTCACGCTGGGCGAGAACATCGCGGTCACGCCGGGCAAGGTCGTGCACGAAACGCCGATGTATCAGCTGATCCAGTATTCGCCCTCGACCGAGGAAGTGCTGGAAGTGCCACTGGTCATCTTCCCGCCGTGGATCAACCGTTTTTACATTCTCGACCTCGATCCGGAAAAGAGCTTCATCCGATGGGCGGTCGAGCAGGGCCTGACGGTCTTCGTGGTCAGCTGGAAATCGGCCGACGCCTCCATGAAAGACGTAGTGTGGGACGATTACATCCGCAGTCAGCTCGAAACGATCGATCACATCCGCGGGCGGCTGAAGGTGCCGCAGGTCCACGCGATCGGTTATTGCGTGGCCGGAACTACCCTTGCGGCTACGCTGGCGATCCTCGCTCGGCGCGGGGAGCAGGACAAGGTGAAGAGCGCGACCTTCTTCACCGCGCAGGTCGATTTCGAGAAGGCTGGTGAGCTGCTCCACTTCATCGACGACAACCAGGTCGCCGCGATCGAAGCGCTATCGGGCGAAGGCTATCTCGACGGGCGCTACATGGCCGCGACATTCAATCTGTTGCGCGGGACCGACCTGATCTGGAACTATGTCGTCAACAATTACCTGCTGGGCGAGGACTATCCGGCCTTCGACCTGCTACACTGGAACGGGGACGTCACCAACCTGCCTGCGAAATGGCACAAGGACTATATTCAAGAGCTGTATCGCGACAATCGGCTGGTCAAGCCGGACTCGCTGAGCGCTGATGGCACGCCGATCGATCTCTCGCTCGTGTCCGTCCCGACCTATGTGCAGGCCGGCAAGGAAGACCACATCGCGCCGGCCGAAAGTGTCTGGCGATTGCGCGAACATTTCACCGGTCCGATCCGCTTTGTGTTGGCGGGTTCGGGCCATATCGCTGGCGTCGTCAACCCGCCCGACAGCGGCAAATACCAGTACTGGATCAACGAAGATCCGGACGTGACGACGCTTGAAGCTTTCCGCGAAGGCGCAACCGAGCATCCGGGAAGCTGGTGGCCCGACTGGATCAAATGGGTGCGCAGCCAGGACAGCAAGACCGTAAAGGCAAGCGGCAAACGCAAGCCCGGATCGATCAAGTCCGACAAGGTGATCGAAGACGCGCCAGGTCGCTATGTGGCCGCAAGATAGTTGCGCTCACTAGATTTTCTCGCACAGTAACAAGGCGTTAGAGCGCATTATCCCATTTATTGTGCACTGCACAAAAATCCCTTGACTTCGCAGTTGCAATGCCTATTTTGTGCACTGCAACATAAAACTGCAACGAAGATCAAGGACACTCATCATGGCCGACACCGCCACGAGCAAAATCGATGCCGCTGCCGAGAAGGCCTATGCCGACGCAGCTGCCAGCAAAGTCGACGCCGAGAAGGTCGAAAAGGCCGTCGAAGCCGACGCCACGCCCGAAGCCAGCCCTGCCGTCGTGAAGAAGGCAGTCGCGACGAAAGCTCCTGCAAAGAAGGCTGCCACGCGCAAGCCGGCAGCGAAGAAGGCCGCGACGAAGAAGGCTACCGCCAAGAAGACCGCGACCCGCAAGCCTGCTGCCAAAAAGGCGCCGGCGAAGAAGGCCGCTCCTAAAAAGGCTGCTGCCAAGACTGCAGCGAAGACCTCCACCGTTATCAAGCTGAAGGATACGATCATGGCTACCGACACCAAGAAGATCACCGAAACCGCGAAGGAATTCGCCGCCGACGCTCAGACCCGTCTGAAGGGCGCATATTCCAAGGGCACCGAGCTCGCCGGCGACGTCGTCGAATTCAACAAGGCCAACATCGAAGCCATGATCGCTTCGGGCAAGGTTCTCGCCGGTGGCATGCAGGACATGGCTCGCGAAGGTTTCGAAGACACGAAGAAGGTCGCCGAGCAGGCCCGCGAAGACGCCAAGCTCGTCGCTGCCGTCAAGTCGCCGACCGAGTTCGTGAAGCTGCAGGGCGATTTCGCTCGCCGCAACTTCGACGCTGCTGTTGCTTACAGCTCGAAGAGCACCGAAGCGTGGCTGAAGCTGGCCAACGAAGCATTCGCTCCGATCTCGAGCCGCTACAGCGAAGCTGCTGAAAAGTTCTCGAAGGCTGCCTAAGCCTTCGCAAGAAACAGCTTGAAGGCCGGGTAACCTCTCCTCTCCCACTCGGCTGGATACTGGAAGGGTCGGATAGCCATCGCGCTGTCCGGCCCTTTTGCTTGCGCGGTTCACAGGCGGGGACCCGAACGATCAGTTTTCTTTAACTCCTGCAGCGCATCGTGAGCGAGCGGCAGCGCGTCGCTTCCTCTTGATTGCACGCCGACCGATACGATATTGCGAGCGCGATGAACGACTTCCCCGACCTTGCCGAAACGATCGACCTGCCCGCGCCGCTGCTGGCAGACGACGATGGTGCCAAGGATGGCGACAGCGATGCCGATGTCGGGGTCGCGACCAAGACCCGCGCCAAGCCCAAGAAGCCGAGCCAGTACAAGGTGCTGATGCTGAACGACGATTACACGCCGATGGAATTCGTCGTCATGGTCCTCAAGCGCTTCTTCAAGATGGACCTTGAACAGGCCACCCGCGTGATGCTGCACGTCCATCAGAAGGGCGTCGGCGTATGCGGGATCTTCCCCTACGAAGTCGCCGAGACCAAGGTAAACCAGGTCATGGATTTCGCCCGCCAGAACCAGCATCCGCTACAGTGCACGCTGGAGAAGGCCTGAGCCAACCGGCGCCGGGCTGCGTCCAGTCGCGCGCCGTTCATGCACAACCACCTAACAGGGCATGACCTTGGACGGTTTTGCCGCTAGAGGGCGGCAACACCAATCGAGGATCGCCAGCGCGCAAGGCCCGAATTTGTTCAGTTTCATCCCTTCGATAGACCGCTATATTTTCCGGCTCACCATCGTGCCGATGATGGCGGTGTTCGTGCTGGCGGCGTCGCTGCTGTTGCTCGACAAGATGCTGCGACTGTTCGATTTCGTCGCCGTCGAAGGCGGGCCGATCGGCGTCGTCTTCAAGATGCTCGGCGCGTTGATCCCGGAATATGCCAGCCTCGCTATCCCGTTGGGTCTGCTGCTCGGCATCCTCTTTGCTTTTCGCAAACTGGCGACATCGAGCGAGCTCGACGTGCTGCGCGCCGTCGGCATGGGCTACGGTCGCCTGTTGCGGGTACCCTACATCATCACCGCCATCCTCGTCGCCGTAAATGTGGCGCTGGTGTTCTACATCCAGCCCATCAGCCGCTATTATTACGAGCAGCTCGAATATGAATTGCGCTCGGGTGCACTCGGTGCCTCGATCAAGGTTGGCGAATTTACGACCCTGGCCGACCGGATGGCGTTGCGGATCGAGGAAAGCGAAGACAATGGCCGCAATCTCAAGGGCATCTTTGCGCGGGTCTCGAACGACAAGGGACAAGTCCTCTCGATCAGCGCCCGCGAAGGGTCCTTCCTCGCTACCACCGACAGCTCCGACACGATCATCCTGCGCCTGACCGACGGAACCATCGTCCAGGACACCGGCAACCAGACCCCGCGCGTGCTGAGTTTTACCCGCCACGACCTGCCGATAGACCTGCCCGCGATCGAACAATTCCGCCAGCGCGGCGATGCCGAGCGCGAGTATATCCTGCCCGAACTGCTCAGTATCGGTTGGAGCGACACCGAGAGCGAGGCCAAGCGCGATGCGAGCCAGGCGAGCTTCAACTTCCGGCTGGTCGAAGTCGTGATGATGTGGCTGCTGCCGCTGCTGGCGCTGTCCCTCGCCATACCGCCCAAGCGAAGTACCAGCGCCCTCGGCGTTTTCGTTTCGATCGTCATGGTGGTGAGCTATCACAAGGTGAACCAGTACGGGGAGGACGTGGCCGCGCTCGGCCGGGTCGATCCCATCGTCGCGCTGTGGGGTCCGTTCGTGCTGTTCGCTGCGCTGATCCTGTGGATGTTCTGGACGATTGCCTATAAACCTGGCGGCCAGCCCATCGGCGCGCTTGAGAATGCCTTTGCCAAATTGTCGAAGAAGATCGGCAAATTGTTCAAGCGGCGCAAGCACCGCACCGATGCCTTCGCTTCGCCCGTCGCGGCCGAGCCTGCCGAGTAAGGCCGCCCCCCCGATGCATCTCGACTTCTTCCCTTCGCGCACGCTGACGCTTTACCTCGCCAAGCTATTCATCGTTCGCATCCTCGCGGTGCTGGTGATGCTGGTACTGGTGCTGATGATGCTCGACCTGCTGTCGACCAGCGGCGAGATTCTCGCCGTGGAAGGCAACGGCCAAGGCGAATTGCTGACCTATGCCGGTTTGCGCGTCCCACAATTGGTGCAACGCTTCCTGCCCTACTCGGTATTGCTGGCGACGATCATCACGCTGATCGCGCTCAACCAGAACAGCGAGGTGATCGCCATGAAGGCTGCGGGGCTTTCGGCGCATCAGGTGCTCGCGCCGCTGCTGCTGACGGCCGGTCTCGTCGCGCTGGTGAGTTTTGGCTTCAACGAGCGCGTAGTGACCCGCGCCACCGCCACGCTGAAAGCGTGGGAGGCGACGGAATTCGGGGCGGTGCCGCCGGATTCCGATGTGAAGGCCAATGTCTACATTACCGACGGGACCAACATCCTGACCGCGCGCACCGTGGCCGGCACCGGCGCCGACATCCGGCTGGGCGACGTCACATGGTATCGCCGCGCGCCGACCGGGCAGATTGCGGAGCAGGTGAGAGCCGTATCGGCCAGCTTCGTCGATCCCGGCTGGCAACTGGAAAACCCGCAGAGCTTCGACATTACGACCGCCAACACCACCACGTCCGAAGCGATGGTGGTAGGCGAAGGGTTGACCCCGGCGCAGATCGAACTGGAGGCTATCGACCCGGACGCCGTGCCTTTCTGGCGGCTGGGCTCGGCGATCGATTCCTATGAAGCCATTGGACGTCGGACGGCTGAATTGCGCGCGAAGTGGTGGCACAAGCTGTCGGGACCGCTGTCGGCATTCCTGATGCCGCTGCTGGGCGCGGTTGCCGCCTTCGGTCTTGCCCGTTCGGGCCAGCTGTTTATCCGTGCTGTCATCGGCATGGGATTGGGCTTTGCCTATTTCGTCGTCGACAACGCCGCACTCGCGATGGGCAGTTTCGGCGGGTATCCTCCATTTCTCGCAGCCTGGGCACCCTTCCTGCTGTTTTTGCTGGTTGGCGAGACGGTGCTGATCCGGACCGAGGAGTGAGCGAATGGTCGCTCCGCCTCGCTCGGCCCGAAGATGCTGAACAGATGCCCGCAATCGAAGCGCGCGCGGGCACGCTGTTCGAGACCATCGAGGGCATTGGCGACATCGCCGGGCAACACACCATTCCGGTCGACCGCCTCCAACGCTACATTCGCAAGGGGCATTCCCTCGTCGCCCATGTCGACGGGGCCATGGCGGGCTTTCTCGTCGACGAGCCTTTCGGGCGCGAACTGCACATCTGGGAAGTCAGTGTCGATCCGGTCCACCAACAGCGCGGGATCGGAGCCGGCCTGGTGCGAGCCTGCCTGATCGATGCGGCGAATTCAGGCTACAAGGCCGTGACGCTGACGACTTTCCGCGATGTGCCGTGGAATGGCCTCTTTTACGCGCGGCTCGGCTTCGAGGAAGTTACCGCGCTGGATGCGCATCCCCGGCTCGCCGGTGAGTTGGCGGTCGAGGCCGATCAGGGCCTGCCGCCCGAGCGCCGCTGCGCGATGATCAACTTTCTGGACTAGGCTCGCTTGCGCCCGCGCGTCATGGTGCTGCGCGCGATGCGGCCCACCAGCGGCAGCATGCCCTTGTGGTTGGCCCCGAGATAGGTCGAACCCCCACCCAGTTCGGCATAGAGTCGGCGGTGCGCCTCGGGCAGGTCGTGATAGGGCATCGACGGCATCAGGTGATGCAGCGCGTGATAGCGCAGGCCGACCGGTGCCCAGATTTCCGCGATGCGGCCCGGCGGCGGAACATTGACACTGTCGAGAAACTGCGCGGTCACCGTCATGGCCTCGCCTTCGTTCTCCCACAGATGCGCCACCAAGGTGCGCAGCTGGTTGAGCAGGGCCGTGAAACTGAGGATCGCCAGCGCGGTCAGCAGAGGCGCCCAGCCGAGCGCGAAGACGCTGCCGATCAGCAGCCACGACCATGCGAACACGCCGACCTCCTGCCAGAACACGCGGCGAGGCAAATCACCCGTGGCGGGCTTGCGGCGGAAATCGGGATTGATCGAGAGCGAGGATGCCCGCTCCCAGACGAACTTGCGCAGCGGCGGAAAGATCGCGCCAAGCGGCACCAGCAATGCCGAACGGATCAGCAGGCCGATCGGTGCGAGCAATGCCACCAGCACGAATGCGGGCAGGCTCCACGGTTTCATGAGTGCCAGAGGCAAGTATTCCGGGTCCTCGATCGTCCCATATTGCGTCCGCTTGTGATGCAGCGTGTGGACGCCCTCATACATGAAGCTTGGCGTCAGTAGTGGAATGCCGACAAGCAGGTTCCAGCCGGTACGGAAGCCCGGCAGCGCGTTCTTGTGGATGTGCGTCAGCTCGTGGATGAACATCAGCGCGCGATAGAGCGCGAGCGATGCCACCAGTCCGAGCACGAATTTCAACCACAGCGGCTCCACGAGGATCGCCCCCGCAATCGCGCCATAGCCCATGCCGGCCGACACGATCATGTCGGGCCAGTATATGCTCGCCCTGGCTTCGCCCAAATCCTTCACCAGGTCGCGGGCGGCCCGAAGCATCGCCTTGTCGTCCGGCAATTGCGCATGCCAGCCACCGCCTGACGTGGCGGTCGCAGAGGTGCGTGCGGGGTTGAGCGTATGTTCCATGATCGTATCGTCTGTTGGAAGGGGGCCTTATCGTAAATCGGGCAGGAAGGACAAACAGAGCCTCTCTACCAGTGTGATCGAGTGGCTTGCTTGACTTGCGACAAATAGCACCCACAGGGAGAACCTGTGCTGAACAGGAAGCCGCAGTGAGCGATGCCGAGATAGAAATCAGACCCGTAACCGACAAGGCCGGACGAAAGGCCTTCGTCGATCTCGGACGCGCCATGGCCGCGCGCGAGCCCCATGCGGTGCCGCAATTGCGCTCCGAAATGCTCGAACTGATCGATCCAAATAAGAATCCGTTCTTCGGCCATGCGACGGTGCAATTGTTTATCGCCTACCGCGATGGCCGACCGGTCGGGCGTATCGCAGCGCATATCGACCATCTGGCGCTGGAGCTGCCTCCGGAACAGGGCATGGGCCCGGGCACCGGCATGTTCGGCTATTTCGATGCCGAGGATCAGGACGTGGCAACGGCCCTGCTGGACCGCGCGGCGCAATGGAATCGCGAGCGAGGCATGACCAAGCTGCTCGGCCCGATCTCGCTGTCGATCTGGGAAGAACCCGGCCTGCTGGTCCGGGGGCAGGACCATTCGCCGATGATCATGATGGGGCATCATCCGGCGCATTACAAAGGCTGGATCGAAGCCGACGGCTTTGCCAAGGCCAAGGCGCTGCTGACCTACGAACTCGATGTCCGGCCCGAATTCCCGCCGCTGATCCAGCGCATCGTCAAATCGGGCGAACGCAATCCGCGGATCACCATGCGTGCTCCCGACCTCAAGAATATCAACCGCGAGATCGAGATCATCCTGCACATCCTCAACGATGCCTGGTCGAAGAATTGGGGCTTCATTCCCTTCACCGCGGATGAGGTCGCCTATGCCGGCAAGAAGCTGAAACAGATCATCCACCCTGGAATCAACCGCATCTGCGAGCTCGACGGCGAACCGGTCGCCTTCATGCTGACCTTTCCCGACATCAACGGAATCCTCAAAAAGATCGACGGCAGGCTGTTTCCTTTCGGCTGGTTCCACCTGCTGCGCTGGCTGCGCAAGCCGATGCGAGCGGGCATGCGCGTGCCGCTGATGGGCGTGGTAAAGGAATTGCAGAATAGCCGGATGGCGAGCCAGCTCGCTTTCATGATGATCAGCGACATTCGCGAAGTGGCCGTGGCGGAGCTTGGAACGGAGCGTGCCGAGATCGGCTGGATCCTCGATGACAATCACGGGATGAAAGCGATTGCCGATGCCATCAACAGCAAGGTGAACCGCGAATACTGGATTTTTGAAAAGGCGCTGTCCGTACCGCTCACGCATGCGCCGCCGACGCATTAGCTTGCCCAAATTAAAAGGCCCCCGCTCTGACAGCGAGGGCCTTTCGGGATCGTATCACTGCCGTATGGACGGGAGGGGGGTCTCGGCGGTGATATGGGAAGAATGCCGCAACCGGAGATCGGTTCCACGCGGGTTCGAAAAAATTTGAAAACGCTCGAAAAAAACGTGAAACGGTGAAATTCAGATCAATCCTCGCTAGAGAGGAACCGCATGCAGCGAAGGCCGTTGCACCGACATCTATTCACGGGAAGGGTCATAATGTCTGCTTCACAAAAAATCGCTGCCAATCTGCCTTATCTGCGCCGCTATGCACGCGCGCTCACGGGATCCCAGCAGACTGGTGACACCTTCGTTCGCGCAACGCTCGAAGCGGCAATCGCCGATGAAAGCCTGAAGCAGGACGTGTCCGAAGGTCGTGTCCCTCTGTACAAGGCGTTCAACGCGCTTTGGTCCAGCAGCTATCTCGAAGTCGAAGGCGACGATGGCGGCGATGTAGTTTCGGCCAAGGAAGCTGGGGCTGGCGACCGGCTGAAAGCGGTGACGCCGCTCAACCGGCAGGCATTGCTGCTGACCACGCTAGAGGATTTCAGCGTCGAAGACGCCGCCGAGATCATGGGTCTCGCTCCCGCCGATGTCGAAGGGCTGGTGCGCGAGGCCGTCGCAGAGATCGACCGCGAATCGTCGACCAATGTCCTCATTATCGAAGACGAACCGCTGATTTCCATGCAGTTGGAAGATCTCGTCCGCAGCCTCGGCCACGACATCGCTGGCACGGCAGCCACGCGGACCCAGGCTCAGGAAGCCGTGGCCAAGGAAAAGCCCGGATTGGTGCTTGCCGACATTCAGCTCGCAGACGGATCGTCGGGTATCGACGCCGTCGAAGACATTCTCGGACAGTTCGATGTGCCGGTTATCTTCATCACGGCCTATCCCGAGCGTTTGCTGACGGGGGATCGGCCGGAGCCGACCTATCTCGTGACCAAGCCGTTCCAGGAATCGACGGTTCGCACCACCATCAGCCAGGCGCTCTTTTTCCAGAACAGCCCTACGGCCGTTTGAGCCGCCAGCCGCTCAGCTTTTCGCCCGGATCGCAAACTCGCTCGGCTGCCGGACCGGCACGAGCAGCGTGCAGCGCACACCCTCTGGATCGAATTGAAGATCGACCGGGTGGCGCAATTCGTGCGCGACGATCTTCTCGATAAGATCCATGCCGAAACCTCGCTTGCGGTCTTGCGAGACCGACGGTCCGCCTTTTTCGACCCAGCGTACTTCGACGAGGTTCTCGCCCTTCTTTGCCCATTCGATCGAAACGCGAGCTCCTTCGCGGCTCAGAGCTCCGTATTTCGACGCGTTGGTCGCCAGTTCATGGATCGCCAGACCGAAGGATAGCGCATCGTTCGGGGCAAGTTCGATGTCCGGCCCTTCGAGGTGCAGCATGTCTTCCTTTGCCGAGGCATAGGGTGCCAGTTCAGCTTCGATGACCTGCCGCAGCGGTGTCGTACCCCATTCCGACTGGGTCAGCAGGTCGTGCGTGGCGGACAACGCCCGGATGCGTCCATCCAGACTGTCGGCAAAATCCTGCAGATTGTCCGTGCGACGGCGGGTCAGGGCAATGATCGACAGGACATTGGCGAGCGTGTTCTTGACGCGGTGGTTCAGCTCGCGGGTCAGCGAGGTACGAATGGCGTTCTGCTCGGCGAAATAGACGAGAGCCGCCTGGTCTTCGAGTGCCTGCTGCGTGAGCAGGCGGGCGATCAGCATCGACAGGCTGGCAACGGCGAGACCAAACAGCAGCGTGATCATCGACAGGGGCGAAAGCGCGTTGCCCTTGGTCGACTGGACCACGACGGTCATGACCCGGTCGGCAATGCGGATTTCGCGCGAAGACGTCACCCCGATGCCGTTCTCGGTCTGATGTTCGGCGAGCAGGTTTTCCTCGGCGACCCCGCCATCGTAAAACCGGACGCTTTGCTCCTGTACCGCGTTCTCGTTGATGACCGAATTCAGGAAATCGTCGGCATTGAAGGGGCTGTAGACAAAACCCTTGAGCCGCTCGCCCATATCGCCGCTGACGAAGACCGGCATGTAGATCAGGAAGCCCGGTTCGGGATCGGCACCTTCCTGAATAAGCACGATCTTGCCTGTCGCAGCCGGCCGGTTGGTCTGGGTGGCAAGATCCATCGCCTGCCGCCGCGTCGGCTCGGAATACATGTCGTAACCGAAGGCCCTGCGAGCGCGCTCGGAATCGGGCACGAGATAGGTCACCGGAACGACGAGATCGCCCGGGCTCCGCTGTATCTGCGGCGCGACCGGGTTCATCGATCCGGTCTGCGTCATGACGCGGTCCTCGAATACCTCGATTTCGTAAGCGTAGATCGCCTCGGCCCAACCGATGCCGTCCGCGCCGCGATAGGTTTCGTCCAGCCGCAATTCGCCGGCGAAGCGGCGGAAGAGATCGTAGGAAACGTTGTCTGCCGCCGAGAAAAGAGCCGCACCGGCCCGCAAGTAGGACGTGCCGATATTGGCGCGCCGGTCGAGCGCACTACCGATAGCGAGGGCGGTACGGTCGACTTCGGCCAGCTCCTGCCGATTGTCGCCGCGTTCGATGGCGAGAACGCTCAGCGCAGTGACCCCTGCGATGAGTGCGAAGATAGCCAGCGGCACCGCGCGCGGCCAGCGCACGAGCCACCGAGCCGACCGCCCGGATGCGTTTCCCGGCACTGACGCCAAGCAATATCCCCTAGATTCATTCCCTCGCGCAAAGCGCGCCTGTCAGCTATTGGGAACAAAAGGCACAAGGTTTCGTTCCGCACACCATAGGATTGGACGTGCCATGGCCGCGTATGTTAGCGGCTGACCGGCGCAACGGACGGGCAAATTACATGGCAACACATCAACCCAAAGGCGGGTCTCCGTCGGGCAAGGACGCGAAGCCCGAATGGGCCGACGGCCTGCGCGACCTTTACAAGTCGGTAGTGGACGAGCCGCTGCCCGACAGTTTCAAGGATTTGCTCGACAAGCTCGACGGCGACCCTGAAGAGGGCGAGCAATAGTCATGGCCGAAAAGAAGAAGCGGACCGCGGCCGAGAAGGTCGAGTTCAAGCGCGAGCTACAGGAAGTCATCCCGCACCTGCGCGCTTTCGCGCGGGGGCTTTGCGGTCGCCCCGACATGGCGGACGACCTCGTTCAGGAGGCCCTGATGAAAGCCTGGGCCGCGCAGGAACGGTTCGAGCCCGGGACCAGCATGCGCGCGTGGACCTTCGTGATCCTGCGCAATGCCTATCTCACCGACATGCGGCGCAATCGTTTTCGCGGCGAATACGATGAAGGGGTTGCCGAGCGGATTCTGACCGCTCCCGCAGGCCAGGAGGAGCCGATCCACCTGTCCGACATGCACCGCGCCCTGCTGACCCTCCCCCCGGAACGGCGCGAAGCGCTGCTGCTGGTGGGTGCCGGCGGCTTTTCCTATGAGGAAGCGGCAGACATCTGCGGATGTGCCATCGGCACGATCAAGAGCCGGGTCGGCCGGGCGCGTTCGGCCCTCAACGACATGCTCAAGGAAGGCACCATTCCGCAGCGCGCGCTTGGCGACGACATCGCGCATGATGCGATCATGGAAGAACTGGACGTTGTGGCAGCCGGTGACGGGGTATCCGAACCCACGCGTTAGTTGCCCCTCTCGCACGCAAGGAAAAGGCCCGCCCTCCAGTCTGGAGCGGCGGGCCTTTCTTCGTTCGCTATCCAGCGATCAGGCGTAGGACCAGGTCGTACCCCGCGCGAGGTTTTCGGAAGCGAAGCTCCAGTTGAGCTTTCCTTCGGTCACCGCCTTCAGATAGGCCGGGCGCGCATTCTGGTGATCGAGATAATAGGCGTGTTCCCACAGGTCGATCACGAGCAGCGGGTTGACGCCGTCCTGGTCGGCCAGCGTGTCGCCGTCATGGGTTTCCTCGATCGTCAGCTTGCCGCCTTTTTCGGCGAGCCAGACCCAGCCGCTGGCAAAGTGGCCGGCACCGCGATCCTGCAGTTTCGAAGTCAGTTCCTCGACCGAGCCGAAGGCATCGTCGATCATGCTCTTGAGCTCGTCCGACGGATATGTCTCGTCGCCCGTCATCGAATGCCAGTAGAAGCCGTGGTTCCAGCTCTGCGCTGCATTGTTGAACAGTCCCTGGTCGCTGCCGCGCGCCGCCGCGACGATTTCCGCGAGCGACTTGTCGGCGTGATCGGTGCCTTCGATAGCGGCGTTGGTTTTGTCGACATACGCCTTGTGGTGCTTGCCGTGGTGGTAGGACAAAGTGTTGGCGGACACGGCGGGTTCCAGCGCGGTGTCGGCATAGGGCAGCGGGGTTACTTCGAAAGCCATTGGTGATCTCCCGTTGGATCGTGTGAAAGGGGGTGTCTGTGAGATGAACGCATCAGGCGCTCTCGGGTTGCATGGAAACCGATTTTTCACGGTCGACCGCCGCAGTCAGTCCGACATTCATCGTCACATTGGCCAGCGTTCGCATGATATCCGGCAGCATCTCGACCGCGACCAGCAGCGCAAGCGGTTCGATCGGAATGCCCATGGCGAGCGCAATCGGGCCGATCGAGATGACGAAACTGATCGAGCCGGGCAGGCTGACCGAGCCTATGCTGATGACGAAAGCCACGGCTATGCCGGCTGCAAGGAGCATCGGCGTCAGTTCGACGCCCGCCAGATGCGCGACGTAGATCGCGACAGCCATGTTCATGGCCGGGCTTGTCGCGCGAAAGATCGCAACGGCCAGCGGCAGCACGAAATCGGCGACCTCCTCGCGAATGCCCAGCCGCCGCGCGCTGTCGAGCATGGCCGGAAGGCTGGCGAGCGAGCTTTGCGTTGATATGGCCACAGCCTGGGCAGGCAGCACCGAACGCGCGAACTTCGCTGGCGATATCCGGCCCGCTATGATCCCGAGCGCGTATGCGGCCACCAGCACGATGGCACCCATGGCCGTTACGGTGACGATGTAATGCGCCAGCGTTGCGAACGCCTCGCCTCCGGCACGCGCAGCAACGCCCACTGCCAGGGCGAACACGCCCACCGGGGCGACCCACAGCACCCAGCCGATGATCGTCAGCATGGTGTTGGCCAGCGCTTCGAAGAACCGCAGCATGGTTGCACGCTGCGCCCCAGGCAGGCGCGCGACAGCAACGGCGAAAAGCGCAAAGAATATTGTCAGCGGCAAGGTCGATGTCTCAGCCGCAGCCTGGATGATATTGGGCGCAATCAGAGAAGCGATGAAGTCGCCGATGGTCGGCACCTGCTGCGTTTCCGCACTGGGGGCATCCAGAATGCCCGAAGCACCCGAAGGTGGCGGAAAGGCATCGAGCAAGAGCGGCATGCTGATCGCCGAAGCGACCCCGCTGAAGACCAGCAAGCCGAACACCATCAACAGCATCCGCCGCGCGGTCGCCCCCGCACGCGCGGCTTGCGCCATCTTGGTGATGCCCAACACCAGGAGAGCCGCGACCAGGGGAATGATGGTCATCTGCAGGGCGCGCAGCCACAGCGTTCCGACCGGTCCGGTCACTTCCAGCAGCGGCTCGATCACATTCGATCCGGCCAGCAACAGGCCCGTCAGCAAGCCGGCAATCAGCCCGCCGAATGTCCACCACACCGGCAGGCGGATCGTGACCAGCCCGCCGCTGTCATCCGCGCCGCCGCGCGTCTCAGATTCGGCCAATACCCGGCCCTCCCCTATTCGCCTCTTCCCTTCGCGGGTGCTTAGCGGATAAGGCGCGTGGCAAATCGCGAGGGTTCTCGCAACCGGTAATGTCGCAACAGGGACAGGCAGTGGCACGCAAATTCTTCGGCACCGACGGCATCCGTGGTGAAACCAACACAGGCAACATGACCCCTGAAATCGCCATGCGCGTGGCGCAGGCTGCGGGTGAGTATTTCCGCCGGGGCGATCATCGCCACCGGGTCGTTATCGGTAAGGACACCCGCCTTTCCGGCTATATGATGGAAGCAGCGCTGGTCGCCGGGTTCACCAGTGTCGGGATGGATGTAATCCAGACCGGGCCCTTGCCGACCCCGGCGGTCGCGCTTCTGACGAAGGAGATGCGGGCAGATCTCGGCGTGATGATTTCCGCCAGCCACAACCCCTATCGCGATAACGGGATCAAGCTGTTCGGGCCGGACGGTTTCAAGCTTTCCGACGAGACCGAACTGGCCATCGAGCAGGGTATCGTATCCGAACCAGCTTTGGTTCCGGCAGCCGAGATCGGCCGGGCACGCCGCATAGAGGACTCGCGCGGCCGCTATATCCACGCGCTGAAGCAATCGGTGTCCGACGAGACGCGTTTCGACAGCCTCAAGGTGGTGGTCGATTGCGCGAATGGCGCGGCCTACCAGGTCGCGCCCTCCGCGATCTGGGAATTGGGAGCGGAGATCATCACGCTGGGCGTCACGCCCAACGGCACCAACATCAATGATGGCGTCGGCTCGACCTCGCTCGATGCGATCAAGCGTACGGTGGTCGAGGAAGGCGCAGATATCGGCATCGCGCTCGACGGCGATGCCGACCGGCTGATCGTGATCGACGAGAAAGGCGAAGCTGTCGACGGCGACCAGATCATGGGCCTGATCGCAACCAGGATGGCAGAAAAGCAGGCGCTGCGCGGGGGCGGGGTTGTTGCAACCGTTATGAGCAATCTGGGCCTCGAACGCTATCTCGACAGCAAGAACCTGCGGCTGGAGCGCACGCAGGTCGGCGATCGCTATGTTTTGGAACGCATGAAGACCGGGGGCTTCAATATCGGCGGCGAGCAGTCCGGGCACATGATCCTGCTCGACCATGCTACGACTGGCGACGGGACGGTCGCTGCCCTGCGCGTGCTCGCCAGCCTCGTCAATTCCGGCAAGCCCGCGAGCGAAGTCCTGCACGTTTTCGAGAAAGTGCCGCAATTGCTCAAGAATGTCCGCTACGAAGGCGGGCGACCGCTGGACAAGGACAGCGTTCAGACCGCGATCGCGGATGCCGAGAAAGCGCTGGACGGCAAAGGCCGCCTGGTGATCCGCCCGTCGGGCACGGAGCCGGTCATTCGAGTGATGGCAGAGGGTGACGATGCCGATCAGGTCGAGACTGTGGTCGATCAGATCTGCGACGCCGTGAAAGCCGCCGGCTGATGCTGGAAATGCGCCCCGATTGCGAACGCTGCGGGGCCGATCTGCCCGCGCCAGCGCCGGGTGCTTTCATCTGCAGCTTCGAATGTACTTTCTGCGCCGAATGTGCCGAGGCGCTGGACGATCTCTGCCCCAATTGCGGCGGCGAACTGATGGATCGCCCGACC
Organism: Erythrobacter litoralis HTCC2594; assembly: GCF_000013005.1. Lineage (GTDB taxonomy): Bacteria > Pseudomonadota > Alphaproteobacteria > Sphingomonadales > Sphingomonadaceae > Parerythrobacter > Parerythrobacter litoralis_A. The sequence goes on from NC_007722.1 coordinate 2,081,837, forward strand.
CGCGCGGCCAAACTGCTGGAGAAGTTTCCCGCGAGTACCGAACGGAAGCTCAGGAAATGAGCCGCCAGCCACCGCGTATTCTCGCGATTGCCGGCTCCGACAGTTCGGGCGGCGCAGGGATCCAGGCCGATATCAAGACGATTACCATGCTGGGCGGTTATGCGATGACCGCCATCACTGCGGTCACGGCCCAGAACTCGGTCGGCGTACAGGGCATCACGCCGCTCGATGGCGCATTCGTCGGCCAGCAGATCGCATCGGCAATCGATGATATCGGCGTCGACGCGATCAAGATCGGCATGCTTCAGAACGAGGACATTATCCTCGCCGTGGCCAACGCTTTGGAAGAGATCGATCCGCAAGTTCCCATCGTGCTCGACCCGGTCATGGTGGCGACATCGGGTGCGCCGCTGGTGGTGCAGGATGCCGTCGCTACAATGCGCGAGCGGCTGTTCACCAAGGCACGGCTGCTGACTCCCAACCTGCCCGAACTCGAATTGCTGGCTGGCAAGCAATTGCGCACGACCGAGCTCGTCCGCGAGGCAGCCGAAGATCTTGCGCGCCATTACGGCTGCGATGTGCTGGCCAAGGGCGGGCACACCGCTGACGAGCGGATCATCGATGTGCTGGTGCCGGTCGGCGGGCGCATGGCGCAATTCGACGATGCGCGGATCGACACGCGCCACACCCATGGCACCGGCTGCACGCTGTCATCCGCCATCGCGACCCTGCTCGGCCACGGCCAGCCGATGGAGCACGCCGTGCGGCTGGCGCGGCGATTCGTCCGTGAGGCGATCGAGAACGCGCCCGGTTTCGGCGACGGGGCCGGGCCCCTCGGGCACCAGGCGGTACGGTTGAAGAGCTAGCGGTCGATGTCGTAGAAGTCGGCGATGTGGCCCCACGCCTCATCCGCCGTCTCGCACCACGTAATCAGGTCGAGGTCCTGTTTCGAGATCGTGCCTTCCTCGGCGATCGCTTCGAAATTGACCACGCGTGTCCAGAAATCCTTGCCGAACAGCAGGATAGGCATCGGCTTCATCTTGCCGGTCTGGATCAGCGTCAGCAGCTCGAAGAATTCATCGAAGGTACCGAATCCGCCGGGAAACACAGCCACCGCCTTCGCCCGTAGAAGGAAGTGCATTTTGCGCAGGGCAAAGTAGTGAAACTGGAAGCTGAGATAGGGCGTCACATAGGTATTGGGCGCCTGCTCGTGCGGCAGCACGATGTTAAGGCCGATCGATTCCGCCCCGGCATCGCTGGCACCGCGATTGGCCGCTTCCATGATCGACGGACCGCCGCCGCTGGTGACGACGAATTGCCGCTTGCCATCCTCGATGATGGCTTTCTCGCTGACCAATTTGGCGAGGGTGTAGGCTTCCTCGTAATACTTCGCCTTGGCGGCGAGATTGGCCGCGACCTTCTGTTCGAACTCGCCTTCGTCCTTCGATGCCTTCACCCGCGCTTCGGCGTTTTCAGGCGACGGGATGCGCGCAGAGCCATACATCACCAGCGTAGAGCCGACACCGGCCTCGTCGAGCAGCATCTCCGGCTTGAGCAGCTCGAGCTGGAACCGCACCGGGCGCAGTTCGTCGCGCAGCAGGAATTCGCGATCCTGGAAAGCGAGCTTGTAAGCGGGGTGCTTGGTCTGGGGCGTTTCCTGCGGCGAGGACTTGCTGAATTCGGCTTCCTGTTCCGCGCCGTAGAATTTGCGGTCGGACAGCGAGCGATCCGACCGGGGATTTTCCGAAGGTGTGTCAGTCATGCCCCGCCCCTAGGCGCGCGATGCGGCGGGGGCAAGATGCCGCTTGCGCCGGGGGTCAGAGGACGAAAGCGAGGACCGCGAAGACCACCGTGCCCGCTGCGAGCGCCGTTGCGGTAGCGTTGCGATAGGCCGGGGCCAGCAGACCGACAGCGAGCCCGCCGAGGACGACGAGAAACAGCACCACTGCGGCCAGGATCTGGTAGTAGCGGTAAAGCTGCGGGCCGTGGCCCTTGTGCAGCTCGATCAGGCTGTACTGCAAGTCCGGCTGGTTGAGAGTGCCGCTCCAGCTGCCCTCTTCTTCCGACAGCACCACGAAATCGCGGGTGGTCGGGCGCGTGGTGATCGAGCCGGGGCGCATCCGCAGATAATCGAACCCGGTGTCGAGATCGTTTGCGGCGAGGATCGCGCGGACATCGTCCTCGATCGTCGCGCTGTCGGGATCGAGCGCCGTGCCTTCCGGCACCGCCAGCGGCGTTTCGACGACTTCGCCCTTGTAATCGAGCAGGTAGGCCCCGCCGGTATAGGCGACCAATATGAAGAGCGGCGCCAGCAGACCGGCCGCCCACAGGTGACATTTTACGAGGAAATTGCGCGTTTTGGCCTTGCTCATGCCCGAATCCCGATTTCTGCAACACTAATGATAATCACTTGCAACAAGCGCATGGAGAGATGCGCCCACGAAGTCAATCGCGCAAATGTCGCAGACCGTAACATAGTGGAGTTTGGGCCGGGAAGCTGCGGCATTAGGTGGCAATCTTCTGCGGTTGCTACCTAATACCGGGCTTTTCTACTCCAGAGTCTTGCTGCAATCGGCGTAGAAAAGGTCGACCTGGCCTATTAACGCCAATCGGGCCGCTTGTGTGTGATGCTCCATCAAATGCCGCCCGCTCCATGCAGCGTTCAATGTGCTCACGCATGTGGCGCATATTGTGAAGGGTGATCGCCATGACCTTGTAGCGATGAAGACGATCTGGAACGTCGCTGCCTAACTTTGATTGGTCAAAGTCCCAATCGCCGTAAAGCATCTCGTCTTTGACCTCGAAAATCGCAGATTTCGTGTTTGGCGCGTAGAACTCGGCGATGTCGGCCCACAGACCCACATCGCTGCGCCAGTCTTTTTCTGTATCTGACCAGCTTTCCCAGATCTCGTCGGACATCTCGACTTTCGGCAAAGTCTTCAATTGGTTTCCTTTCTCAAGAAGCGCAGGAAAGTATCTGCTATGCCAGAGCCAGTGCCCGATCGCGGCGAAGCTTGCATTGAGATTATCAAAACTCCGGCGGGTTGAGTCGCTGTGCTGTTTCGACCAGTCTTGAAACTTCTGCTCCAGATCAGCACAACCTCTGGCTATCTCTGCCATCCTCGCATCAATACGCTCAATGTGTTGAGAAGCACCAGAATGTGCACCCTCGGCCAGCAACTTGGCGACTTCTACCCTCTTGCCAATCTCACCAAGGCTCTCGTCAACGGCATGATGCTGCGCATTTGTAATGAATTCGGCCCGCAGCTTTGTTGCGAGGAACTCGTCGAGGCGAGCATCAATCAGGGCACCTAGGTCACTGTCAGAACCCGCCTGTTCGGCACCTGCAAGCTTGGAATCAATCAATGCAAAGACTTGATCTCGGTCTAAACTAATGTGCTCATCTATCTCATCCGCTGCGGCCCGCCTCGTGCCCGAGATGATAAGCCAAGCTGCCAGCGCAATGATCCCGGCTTGGAAAAGCGCAGCCACCCACCACGGAGTTGAAAATAGCCACTCAAGCATGGAGGGCATCCGCTTTTGCAGCAGCTCGAAGTCGTCCGGTGCTGTCGTGTAGCCAATGATGTCGAGCATGAACCTCGTGACAAGATAAACCGACACAAGGACTGTGAACGCTATCCCAGCGATGAGCTTGATGATGGACTTCATATGCACCTCCTGCCTCACCTTCCCAGCGAAGGCGAGTCCGAGCCACGGCATGGCTCGAACTGCAGGTGTGCGTTACCGCCGCCAGCCTCACGAGACCGGCTTTCCGCGTTTGCTGCCTAATGCCGGGAAACTGGATGCCCCGTGAGGATTCGAACCTCAATTGACGGAGTCAGAGTCCGTAGTCTTACCATTAGACGACGGGGCATCGGCTGCGGTGGAATCGGGTTCCGCCTGCGAGCGAGGCCGCGCATCTAGGTCCCTGCCCCGTTTGCGTCAAGGCTGCTTCGACGCCTACCGGACACCCAACTCTTGCCGTATCGTGCGCTCTCGCCTAACTTCATTTTCAGGTCCTCGCGCTATGTCGGTGCGAGAAGGTAATGAAAAGTCGAAAAACATGGCGGAAATGTCTCCGCCGGACGGTAACAGGAGGGCAGGCCGCAAGGGGAACAAAAGGTCCGGCACAGTAGCCGATTTTCGCTACAAGAGTTCCCCGCCGCCCGAAACCAAGTCGAAAGAACGTCGCGCCCGCCGCGACGGTGCTTCCCGCAATCGCAACAATGGCAAGGCCGCAGAGCCTGCCTCGGCACGCGCCGCGCGTTCGCCGCGGCCCATGCACAAGCCGCATGGCGGACCGCGCTATCGGCAGGCCTATGCCGCACTCGACCTCGGTACCAACAATTGCCGGCTGTTGATCGCGCGACCTTCGGGCGAGAACTTCACCGTCATCGACGCCTTCAGCCGCGTCGTGAAGCTGGGCGAGGGCCTCGCGCATAGCGGGCGGCTCTCGGACGATGCGATGGACCGCGCGCTGGGCGCGCTCAAAGTCTGTTCCGACAAGCTGCGCCGCCGCAACGTCTATCTCGCCCGCTCGGTCGCGACCGAGGCCTGTCGCCGCGCCAGCAATGGCGAAGACTTCATCCAGCGGGTGAAGGACGAAACCGGCATCGTACTCGACATCATTACCGCGGAAGAAGAAGCCCGGCTGGCGGTGCTCGGCTGCCATGTCCTGCTGGAACAGGGCGAGGGCCGCGCTGTCATCTTCGACATCGGCGGCGGATCGACCGAACTGGTCCTGATCGAACCCAATGGCCGCGGCGTGCCCCGCATTCTCGACTGGCAGAGCGTTCCGTGGGGCGTCGTCTCGCTGTCCGACACCGTTGCCAAGACCGATCGCGGGCAGGAGGCCAGGCTCGCGCGCTACGCCGAAATGCGCCGGGTCGTCGGCGAGAGCTTTACGCCATTTGCCGAGCGGGTGGCGCAGCATGCCGGGCAGCCCGACATCCGCCTGCTCGGCACAAGCGGCACGGTTACGACCCTAGCCAGCCTTCATCTCGAATTGCCGCAATACGACCGCCGCGCGGTCGACGGGCTGATCGTGCCCTCGCAGGTAATGCGCGATATCTCGTTGCGGCTGTCGGCCATGAGCGTGGACGAACGCTGCACCCTGCCCTGCATCGGGCAGGATCGCGCCGAACTGGTGGTGGCCGGATGCGCCATCCTCGAATCGATTATCGACCTGTGGCCCGCCGAAAAGCTGGGCGTTGCCGATCGCGGCATCCGCGAAGGCATCCTGCGCAGCCTGATGGCGGGCGATTTCGCCACCGCGCGCGATCGCAAGGCGATGGACGAAACCCGGAAAGCACAATGAGCCGGTCCGGCAAAGATCCAGGCAAGCGGGTCAAGACGGCGCGCAAGAGATCGGCCTCCTCGACCCGTTGGCTCGAGCGCCAGCTAAACGATCCCTATGTCAAGCAGGCCAAGGCCGACGGCTATCGCAGCCGCGCGGCCTACAAGCTGATCGAGCTCGACGGGAAATTCGGCATCCTGAAAGGCGCGTCACGCGTCGTCGATCTCGGCATTGCGCCGGGCGGCTGGGCGCAGGTGGTGCGCAAGGTGCGCCCGAAGGCAGGTATCGTCGGCATCGACCTGCTGGAAACCGAACCGATCGAAGGCGTCACCATCCTGCAGATGGATTTCATGGCCGACGAAGCACCGGCCGGACTGGAGGCGGCTCTCGATGGTCCGCCCGACCTGGTGATGAGCGACATGGCTGCCAATACCGTCGGCCACAAGCAAACCGACCACCTGCGCACGATGGGGCTCGTCGAAGCCGCCGCATGGTTCGCCATCGAGACGCTGGAGGAAGGCGGCACCTTCCTTGCCAAGGTCCTGGCCGGCGGGACCGACAATGATCTGCTCAAGCTGCTCAAGAGCCATTTCAAGACCGTCAAGCATGCCAAGCCACCGGCGAGCCGCAAAGGCTCGTCGGAATGGTATGTCGTCGCTCAGGGGTTCAAGGGGCGCTGAAACAATCGCTTCAGGACGCCGCAGCGATCAGGTACCCGGCGGATTTCCAGGCACCGGCTGCGCCATATCCATGGCTTCGGCCGCTTCGACCGGATCGATCGCACCGCCTTCGACACCGGCTTCGCCATCGGTCGCCCCGCCTTCCGCGCCTTCGGCTTCGGCTGCAACGGCTTCGACGTATTCGGGCACAGGGATATTCGAGCCCATGCTGTTCATGTAGAGCGCCACCGCTGCGCGGTCCTCGATCTTGGACAGGCCGGCAAAGCTCATCTTGGTGCCGTTGGCATAACCGCGCGGACTCTTCAGCCAGGCGTTCATCTCGTCCCAGGTCCAGGCGCCTTCCTTGGCCGAAAGCGCATCGGAATAGGCGAAGCCAGCGAGGCTGGCGATATCCTTGCCCATGATGCCGTAGAGGTTCGGGCCGATGCCGTTGGCGCCGCCCTGCTCGATCGTGTGGCACGCGGTACACTTCGCAAACACGGCTTCACCGGCCGAGACGTCGACGCCATCCATGTTCAGAGCAGCCGCCATGGTCATTTCCTCGGCGCCACCGCCACCTTCGGCCGCGCCCGCCACGAAGTAGCCGGGATTTTCCGGCGCTTCGAGGTTGTCTGCGTGGAAGTACTTGCCGCTGACGATCGCTAGGCCGAGACCGACGATGCCCGAAAAGAGGACCCAGCCGAAGATGGTGTTTTGCTTATCCATGCGATAAAAATCCGCGAAATGTGCTCAAGTTCCGATTGCCGCGCGCTCTAGTCAGCCAGCCGCGTCAAGGCAAGGCCATAACGGGCCGGAGAGGTGGGAATTGACCAGAATCTCTCCCCGCGCCCGCCCTTCGTTGCAATCGCGGAAATCATAATTGCTTGCGGCGCAATTTGCGCGCCGCTACCCGCGCTGGCCAATGTTGAGTTTTCCCGCCCCGGCGCTCGCGATGGTCGAGCGGATGCGCGCAGCCGCCGCTGCCGATCCCGCGCGCGCCATCGCCTTGCAGGGTGCACCGGGCGCCAATTCGCACCGCGCGGCGCAGGAATATGCGCCGGAATTGCTGCCCTTTCCCTGCTTCAGCTTCGAAGACGCGATCGAAGCGGTGCAGACCGGCAAGGCCGGCTGTGCGATCATCCCGATCGAAAACAGCCAGCACGGCCGCGTGGCCGATATCCACTTCCTGCTGCCCAACAGCGGGCTGCAAATCGTCGGCGAGCATTTCATGCGGATCGAGCACGCGCTGATGGGGCTGGGCAAGGGCCCGTTCGAAGCCGCCTACTCGCATCCGCAGGCGCTGGGCCAATCGCGCGAATTCCTCCGCAAGCGCGGGATGGTACCGCTGAGCTTTGCGGATACCGCCGGTGCGGCGGCGCATGTTGCCGAGCGGCAGGACGCAAGCCTCGCCGCCATCGCGCCGGCGCTCGCAGCCGAGCTCTACGGTCTCGATATCGTCGAAGAGAATGTCGAAGACGCGCACGACAACACGACGCGCTTCGTCGTGCTGGCCAAGGAAGGTCTCGATCCGGCCACGCTCGCAGGCGAGCAGGCGATGACCACCTTCATCTTCACCGTGAAGAACATTCCCGCGGCGCTCTACAAGGCGATGGGAGGTTTCGCGACCAACGGCGTCAACATGACCAAGCTGGAAAGCTACCAGCAGGGCGCCAGCTTTGCCGCTTCGACCTTCTATGCCGATATCATGGGCGCGCCGGGCGACCCGGCAGTCGACCGTGCTCTGGAAGAACTCGATTTTCATTCGGCCAGACTCAGGATGCTGGGGACATATCGGATGGCCCGCCAGCGCGGCTAGCCATCCGGCTTGCGCGGTCGCTTGGCCCATGTCACCACGGGCATCGTGACAGTGGGTCGGGCCAATCCTGAAAGTGCGAGCGAGGCGTGGGAAAGCGTGCGCGCAGATTCGGACATTCAGTTCCAACCGCTGCCCCCACCCGAACCGCCTGAAACGCCCGCGTGGCTGGAAGCGCTTAACGAATTTCTCGCGGATATTTTCGGCCCTCTCGCGCAGGCCGTGGCCGGATCGTGGCCGGTGCTCAAATGGGTGCTGCTGGCGGGCGGGGTCGCGCTGCTGCTCTTGCTGGTCTGGCGGATCGTCGAACCCTATGTCACGACGCCGCGAGCGAAAGAACCCCAGGAGGAGTGGTCGCCGGACACCCAGGAAGCGCTCGCGCTGCTCGAAGATGCCGACCGGCTGGCGGACGGCGGCGACTTTGCAGGCGCCGTCCACCTGCTGCTTGCGCGCAGCGTCGGCCAGATTGCGGCCGCGCGCCCGGGCCTCGTCGAACCGAGCAGCACCGCGCGCGAGCTTGCCGGACAGCAGAGCCTGCCAGCCAAGGCGCGCGCCGCATTTGCGGTGATCGCGACCGGTGTGGAACGCAGCCTGTTCGCACTGCAGGACCTTGGGCGCGACGATTGGGAGCGCGCCCGCACCGCCTATTCGGATTTCGCGCTGGAGCGGCTTGCCTGATGGCCACGGCCCCCGCTCTCGCGCCGGTTGCAGCCTCCGCGCAGCGTCAGGCTTTCGGCAAGCGCGGCGTGCTGGCGCTGGTGGGCATCGGCACGCTCGCCTTTATCGCGCTGCTCTACCTGATCGGCACCGGCCAGATGACCGGACCTGCGAACAACGGGCAGGCCCATGCCGCCAGCAACGGGCTGACGGGCTATGCCGCGCTGGTGCAGATGCTGGAGGCGGAAGGGCACGATGTCCGGCTGTCGCGCAGCGAGGCCGCGCTCGACGATACCGGGCTGCTGGTGCTGACGCCCCCCGCTTTCACCGACGCCGAGGAACTCGCCACGCTGGTCGAGCGGCGGCGCTATACCGGTCCGACGCTGATCATCCTGCCCAAATGGAACGTTATGCGGGCCAGTGGCGAAGACGGGGGCAAGCCGGGTTGGGTACACGTCGTGGGCGCGGGCGGGTCGTCGCTGACCCCCGTGGTCGACGGGATCGAAACCCCCATCGAAGTGCAAAGTGTCGAGGAGCCGCGCTCATTGTCATGGCGGCTGGCCGGCGGCGCTCTGGCGGGTGTCCTTCCCGAAAGCAAGGCGATCCAGCATTTCGACGGCGCAGGCGCAGAACAGGTCGTCCCGCTCGTGCGTTCGGGCGATCGCGTGCTGGCGGGCTATTTCGATGGGCCGGGCTCCTACGCCGACCTGGCCGAACTGGCCGGGGTCGCGCCCAGGGAGCTCGAAGCCGACGGTACCGACGGCGAATTGTGGAACGTCACCATCGTGGCGGAGCCGGACCTGTTCAACAATTGGGGCATGGCCGATGCCGCGCGCGCCGATCTCGCCCACCGGATCGTGGACGCGGCGGCCGAGACCGCCGACCAGCCGGTCGTCTTCGACCTCACGCTCAATGGCCTGGGCGGATCGCGCAATCTGCTCTCGCTCGCCTTCGAACCGCCCTTCCTCGCCGCTACCCTCTGCCTGATCATGGCGCTGCTGCTGGTCGGCTGGCGCGCCTTCCGTCGCTTCGGCCCCGCCACCGCCGATGCGCCCGCGCTGGCTTTCGGCAAGGCGCAGCTGGTCGAAAACGGGGCAGGCGTGATCCAGCGTACGCGCCGGGTTCACTTGCTCACGCGGCCCTACGCCGGATTGGTCGAGCGGAGACTCGCCAAGACCCTCGGCCTGCGCCGGGCAAGCCGCGAGGCTATCGACGCAGCTTTGGCCCAGCGCGGGCTGGAGCCTGCCACGCCGCGTCTCGCCGCGCTCGAAAGCGCCAGGCATCATTCCGACATCATCCGCGCCGCGCGCGCGCTCGCATCGCTTGAAAGGACCCTTTCCCCATGACTCAATCCCTCGAGGCACTGCGCGATCTCGCGAGCGCCGTCCGGCAGGAAATCGGCAAGGCCATCGTCGGGCAGGACGCGCTGATTGACCACCTGCTGATCGCGCTTGCGAGCGAAGGCCATGTGCTGATGGAAGGCCCGCCGGGCACCGCCAAGACCTTCCTCGCGCAGTGCTTCGCCCGCGCCACCGGGCTCGATTTCGGGCGTATCCAGTTCACGCCCGACCTGCTGCCGGGCGATATTCTCGGCTCCAACCTGTTCAACTTCCAGACCAGCACGTTCACGCTCACGCGCGGGCCGATCTTTACCGAACTGCTGCTGGGCGACGAGATCAACCGCACCCCGCCGAAAACGCAGGCGGCGCTGCTCGAAGCGATGCAGGAACGCTGCGTCACGCTCGACGGTGAGACCCATTCATTGCCCGAACGCTTCATGGTGGTGGCAACGCAAAACCCGATCGAGAACCAGGGCGTCTACCCGCTACCCGAAGCCCAGCTCGACCGCTTTCTTTTCAAACTGCTGGTGCCTTATCCCGACGAAGCCGAAGAAGCGAAGATCGTCGCGCGCTTCTCGGTCGAGCAAGGCACCGCGCGGCCCGAAACCTTCGGGATCGAGCCGGTCACAGGCGAAGCGGCGCTCACCGCCGCCATCGGCGCGGTCAAGGAGGTGACGCTGGCACAGGAGAATATCGACTATGTCGTGCGGCTGGTGCGCGGGACGCGCGAGCATGGCGACCTGATGACCGGGGCCAGCCCCCGCTCCGCCGTACTGCTCGCCAACGCCGCCCGCGCCCGGGCCGCGCTGGAAGGCCGCGACTACGTGATCCCTGACGATATCAAGCTGCTCGCCACCGCGGTGCTGCGGCACCGCCTGACGCTCACCGCCGCTGCCGAGATCGAAGGTCGCGCGGTCGAGAATATCGTCGAAGACCTGATCGCCAATACCGAGGCTCCGCGCTAACGCGGCATGTTCAAGCGCTTCCCCCTCGTCCCCACCGCCCGCGCGGTCTGGCTGGCCGCCCTGGCTGCACCGATCGCACTGCTGGTCGCGCTGCTCGCGCCGCAGGCTTGGCTCATCGCGCCAGTGGCGGCGGTGGCGCTGATCCTCGCGGTCGTGGCCGATGGCCTGCTGGCCGGGCGGCTGGAGGAATGGCGCTTCCACGCGCCTGACGATGTCGAAGTCGGCGAGCCTTTCGATCTGACCGTACTGGCCGACATCCCGACCGGTGCCGCGAGCCGGGTCGAAGCCGCGTGGCAATGCGATCCGCGCCTGGCCAAGGGCGGCATGGCGCGAGCCTTGCTTGAGACCAACCGGTCGGAAACCCATTGGGAGGGTAAGGTAACCCTGCACGCCAACCGGCGGGGCACCGGTTCTCTCCAGCGCATCTGGCTCAACTGGCAAGGTCCGCTCGGCCTTGGCGCAAGGCAAGTCAGCCATGTGCTGGAACGCGAGGTCCGCATCTGGCCCGATCTCGCACCGATCCGGTCCAAGACTCTCCAGACCTATCTCCGCGATGCCGAACTCGGGCTGATCGCCCGTCGCCAGCGCGGCGAAGGGACACAGTTCGAATCGCTCACCGAATACGATGCGGGGATGGACCGCCGTACAATCGACTGGAAAGCCAGCAGCCGCCACACCAAGCTGCTGGCGCGCGAGAACGAGAGCGAGCGCAACAACCAGATCGTCTTCGCCTTCGATTGCGGCAAAGCGATGTGCGAGCCGCTCGATGGTGTGCCACGTATCGACCGCGCGGTGACGGCCGGGCTGACCGGCGCCTATGTCGCCCTCAAGGGCGGCGACAGGGCCATGCTGTTCGGCTTCGCCCGCAAGCCCGAGGTCATAACCCCCTTCATCGGGGAAACGCGGGCTTTCCCGCAGCTGCAGCAAGCCGCTGCCTCGCTCGATTATCGCAGCGAGGAGCCCAATTTCACGCTCGGCCTTGCCACCCTCGCTTCGCAATTGCGGCGGCGCTCGTTGATCGTGCTGTTCTCCGAATTCACCGACCCGACCAGCGCCGAAATGATGATCGAAAGCATCGCCCGGCTGGTCGAGAAGCACATCGTGCTGTTCGTGGCCTTCGAGGATACCGAGTTACAGGCCTTGCAGCAGGTCGAGCCCGACAGCCTGGGTGCCATCGCGAGCGCGGTGACGGCTGACAGTCTGACGCAACAGCGCGCGCTGGTCCACGAGCGGCTGCGCCACATGGGGGTCGACATCATCGAGGCGCCGCACGACCGGATCGGTTTTGCGGTCATCGACCGCTACCTTTCGATCCGTCGCAGCGAGGCAATCGCAGGATGAAGGCGCCGATCCTCTCCGGCCTGTTCGGCGGCAAGGATATCGCCCCGCCGCCCGATATCGAGGCCGCAGCCTTGCGCTCCGACCGCTTCCGGCTCGAGCGCGAAGGCGACTGGCGGCGGCTCGAGGATATCGTGACGCGGCTGGAGAAAGGCCGCCTGCGCTCGGTCGCCGACGAGGATATCTCCGACCTGCCCGCGCTGTATCGCACGGCTGCGTCCAGCCTCGCCGTCGCGCGCGAGACCTCGCTCGACAAGGCGACGCTCTCTTACCTCGAAAGCCTCGTCCAGCGCGCCTGGTATCAGGTCTATGGGCCGAGACGGGGGCTGATCGCGTGGTTGCGGCAATTCTTCACCGGCGGCTGGGCGCGTTCGGTGCGCGAGATCTGGCTCGATGTCTGTGTCGCACTGGCGGTGATGACGGCCGGGACGATCGCGGGCTGGCTGCTCGTGGCCCAAAACCAGGACTGGTATTACGCGCTGGTGTCCACCGGGCTGGCCGACACCCGCGTGCCCGGGGCGAGCCGCGAGGCACTGGCGGAGACACTGGCCGTCGAGAACGAGACCGGCGGCCTGTCCGCGTTTGCCGCCTACCTGTTCTACAACAACGCCAGCGTCTCGATCCTGTGCTTCGCGCTCGGCTTCGCCTTCGGCATCCCGAGCCTGCTGCTGCTCATCCACAACATGGCGATGCTCGGCGCGCTGATGTGGCTGTTCCACTCGCAAGGCCTGCTGCCCGACCTTTTGGCCTGGCTTGCCGTGCATGGGACAACGGAGATTTTCGCGATCCTGCTGGCTGGTTCAGCGGGGCTGCATATCGGGCGCAAGATGGCGTTCCCGGGCGTATCGAGCGTGCTTGGCGCAGCCGCAGACGCGGGCAGGCGCACCGCGGCGGTAATGGTCGGTGTCATCCTGATGCTGGTGTTTGCCGCGCTGCTGGAGGCCTTCCCGCGCCAGCTGGCAGGTTCCGAAGCGCGCACGATTATCGGCCTGTTCATGCTGGTCTTCTGGTGCGCCTATTTCACGCTCTCGGGCCGCGAACGCCGCGCGGGGAGCGAGCCATGAATGCTGCTCTGCGCACCCATGACAGCGTGCTCAAGCGCCGCCGCGAGCTGACCACGCCGGAAGGCATTGCCCTCCCCATCACGCTCGCCACGCGCGGGTCGCGCTTCGTGGCTCTGGTCATCGATTTCGTCATCCTCGGGATCAGCTTTCTGCTCCTGCTATTCGGTGCGATCTGGCTCGGCATGAGCCTGGAGGAAGTTGGCGAGCAAGCGCGAGGGGCCGCCGAGTTCCTGTTCGTCGCCTTCATGCTGATGCTGTTCCTGCTGCTGAATGGCTATTTCACCTTCTTCGAGATGGGCCCGCGCGGGGCGACGCCGGGCAAGCGCCTGATGAAGATCCGGGTCGCGTCGCGCGATGGCGGGCGGCTTACGCCCGAAGCGGTGATCGCGCGCAACCTGCTCAGGCAGATCGAGATCTTCCTGCCCCTGTCCTTTCTCAGCGCGGCGGGCAGCGGGGACAGCGGTCTCGGCTATACCGCAGGGGCGATCTGGTTCCTGATCTTCATGCTGTTCCCCTTCTTCAACCGGGACAATCTGCGCGCGGGGGACGTCATCGCGGGCACATGGGTATTGGAAGCACCGCGGATCGAGCTCGCCCATGCGATGTCGGTGACCGGGATGGATACGCCCGAACCGGCGAGCCAGTATCGCTTCGGCGAGGCCGAACTGGCGGTCTATGGCGAGCACGAGCTCAAGACGCTGGAGGATGTATTGCGGCGCGGCGACCAGCAGGCGATGGAAGCCGTCCAGCAAGCGATTTGCCGCAAGATCGGCTGGGAAGGGGGCGCGGGCTACGAGCGCGAATTCCTCGAAGCCTTTTACCAGGCCCTGCGCGCCAAGCTCGAAGGCGAGATGCGTTTCGGCAAGCGCAAGCGCGACAAGTTCGACCCCGCCTGATTGCCGGAAAGGCGAAATTTGCGTATTAAGCGCGGCAAGGAGAGAACGCGCGTGAAGCAAGCCCCTGAAATCTATGATTACCTCTCGCGCGAGGACATCGCCGCGTTTAGTGAGAAATCAGATGCGCGCGCCTTCCTGACGCTGTCGGTGCAGCTGGCGCTTTTCGCAGCCGCTTTCGCGCTGGCGATCCTATGGCCCAACCCTTTCACCATCGTGCTAGCCATCCTGCTGCTGGGCGGACGTATCCAGGCCTTCGGCGTAATGACCCACGATTGCGCGCATGGCGCTTTTTTCAAGTCGCCGTGGCTCAACCAGTTCGTTGGCAAGTGGATTGTCGGCGCGGCGGGGCATGTCCCGCTGGAAGCCTATCGTCGCTATCACCTGGACCACCATCGGTATGCCGGGACGCCCGACGATCCCGACAAGTGGATGGTCAAGAATTATCCCGTCACCAGGTCCAGCCTGAAGCGCAAGTTCATCCGCGACCTGACCGGGCAGACCGGCTTCCGCGACCTCGTGCGCGAGTTCAAGACCTTCACTTGGGAAGGCAATGGGCCGACGCTGGTCTTTCACTTGGTGCTTACCGGGACGCTGACCGCGCTTGGCGCGCCATGGGCCTACCTGCTGTTCTGGGCCGCGCGGCTGCTCGTCTATCCCGCGATCCATCGCCTGCGGCAAATCAGCGAGCATGGCGTGGTGCCCGACCGCGATGTGCTGGACGCGCGGCTCAATACCGGGACGACGATCCCGCGCTGGTGGGAGAGGCTCTTCATCGCGCCGTGCAATGTGAACTACCACCTAGAGCATCACATTTTCGCGGCCGTGCCGCCTTACCGGCTACCTGCGCTTCACCGCACGCTGGTCGAGCGCGGCTATTACAAGCACCACGATTGCATCGCGCATGGATTCGGCGATGTTATCCGCCGCGCAACCCGCCCGGACGAGGTTACCCCGATCGCGGCCTGAGCGCCCGGCCCTATTCGTCGCCGTAAATCGCCACTTCGTTGACGCCGGCGCTGGTGGCGCGGCCGCGATACATGCCAGGCGTATTGAAGCTGAAGACCGCCGGGCCGAAGGGCGAGACGACGATAACGCCGCCGGTGCCGCCCAGGTCCTTCACGTCGGCCATCACTTCGTCGGCAACCGCCTGGACGTCGCTCTGCTCCAGCCACATCTCGCTGGCGTGAACCATGAAGGTGGGGTTGCCGTCATCGTCTAGCGGCACCGAAGCCTGTGCCTCGTCCAGCATCGTGCGCCACTTATGCTTCAGGCCGGTGCAGATCGAGTAACCGACCACCGCTCGGATGAAATACTCGCCCTGCCCGGTCGCCGAGACCGCGCAATCGCGATTGTCGGCATAGGTGCCCGCGCCGAGCACCGGCACATCCCCGATGCGGCCCCAGCGCTTGCCGGTGAGCCCGCCGGTCGAGGTCCCCGCCACCATGTTCCCATCAAGATCCAGCGCGACCGCGCCGACCGTACCGAACTTGGTATCGACATCGAGTGAAGAAAGCTGGCGCGCCTTGAGCCGCTCCAGCGCTTCGCGCCGCGCTTCGGTGGCGAACCATTCCGGCGGGGCGGTTTCAAGCCCGCGCTCTCCGGCGAATTCCTCTGCTCCCGCGCCGCTCAGGAAGACGTGCCGACCGTCCTTCATCACCTCGCGTGCGAGCAGGATCGGGTTCTTGATCGCCTTGACGCCGGTTACGGCCCCGGCGCTGCGATCCTTGCCGTCCATCAGCGCGGCGTCGAGCTCGTTCTCGCCTTCCCAGGTGAAGACCGCGCCGCGCCCTGCGTTGAACTTGGGATCGTCCTCCAGCAGCACGATCGCCGCCAGCACCGCGTCCATTGCGCTGCCACCGTTTTTGAGGATGTCCGACCCGGCATCGAGCGCCTGCTGCAGCGCTGCGCGATATTCGGCATCCTGTTCCGGCGTCATGTTCTCGCGCGCGATCGTACCCGCCCCGCCGTGGATGGCGAAGGACCATCGCGGCTCCATCGGCTCATAATCGTCCTGCGCCAGCAGTGGAGCGGCAAAAAACAGGGATATAGCTGTCGAAACAGCGGTGAGCGTGTGTTTGATGCGATTCATGGCAGCAGTGATAGCATTCGCCTGCACTGGCGCCAGCGTTTATCCACTGCGCGACAATTGCCGCTTGGGAACTGCAAGACCCCTGTGGTATCCGTTACTTTCAACATCATAACAGGGGAGCTTGTGATGCGAATAGGCGATTACCGTTTCGATCAGGGACTGGCGATGGAATTGGCAGAGAAGCTGGTTATAGCGCTGGTCATACTCGCAGTCACATGGGCCTTGGCCAAGGCGGCGAAATGGGCGTTTGCCAAACTGGTCAACGCCGTACCGCTGTTGCAGCGCGACACTGCGAGTGGACGGTCCGTGGGGGAAGCGGTCGGCAAAATCGTGTCGTTGTTGATCTGGTTGTTCGGCCTGCTTGCCGTCCTGCAAGTGCTGGGCCTCGGTTCAGTGGCCGGGCCGATCAACGAATTGCTCAACAACATCATGGACTTCATACCCAACCTGGTGGGTGCCGGCCTGATTTTCTTCATCGGCGTCATGGTGGCAGGCATCGTGCGCGATATCGTTACGACAACGCTGCAAACGGTCGATTTCGACAAATGGGCCAACAAGGGCGGCGTCGACACGATGACCGGGAATGCAACGATCAGCAAGACGATCGGCTTGATCGTCTACGTGTTGATCATCATTCCGGTGTCCATCCTGGCGCTGGAAGCCCTGAACCTCGAAAGCGTTTCGGAACCTGCCAGCAACATGCTTCGCATGATCCTGGGCGCCATACCGAACATCATCGCAGCGGCCTTGCTGCTCGGTATCGGCTATCTCGTCAGCCGCTTTCTGGTGCAGGTGCTCAAGGAAGTCCTGCCGGGCCTCGGCGTGGATCGTTCGCTGGAATCGGCCGGAGTTCTGCCCGCAGGCACGACCCCTTCGGCCGTCATCGCGCGGATCGTGCAGATCGCGATCATCATCGCTTTCGCGATCATGGCGACGCGCGCGCTGAATTTCCCCGAGATCACGCTGATGCTCAGTGAAATTCTGGCATTGGGCGGCCAGGTCGTCTTCGGCGCGGTGGTTATCGGCTTCGGCTTCCTGATCGCCAATGTGCTGGCTCGCATCGTCGCTGGCGACGCCGGGTCGTCCACCGCGGCAACGGTCATCCGCTGGGCGACAATGATCCTCTTCACCTTCATGGGCCTCACCTTCATGGGCGTCGGCGAGGAGATCGTGCAGCTCGCCTTCGGATCGCTTGTCATCGGCGGTGCCGTTGCCGCCGCGCTGGCCTTCGGGATCGGCGGCCGCGATTGGGCCGGGCGCAAGCTCGAGGAGTGGGACGGGCGGACCGGTACCGGCGCGGGCAAGGACAACGATCCGCTGCCACCGGGCGCTTAAGCCTTCATAGCGAAGCACAAACACGTTACGGGGCGCAGGGTCATGATCCTGCGCCCCGTTTCCTTGGACGATGTTCCTGCCTTGGCGAAATTGGGGCGCGAGAGCTTCGTCGCGGCTTTCGGCCATCTCTACTCCGCGAGCGACCTCAACGATTTTCTCGAGATGGTCTATTCCGATCACGCCGTGCGCCAGGAAGTCGAAGGCCCGGAATGCATCCATCAGGTGGCCGACGATGGCGAGCGAATGCTGGGCTATGTCAAACTGCGCGCCCCAAGCTGGTATGCCGAAGACTCGCCAAGCGATGTGATTAACCCGATCGCGCTGGGCCAGCTTTACACCCAGCCGGACCAGACCGGCCGCGGGATCGGCGCGGCGCTGATGGAATGGGCCATTGCCGAAGCCCGCGCGCGCGGCCATGATGCCATCCAGCTATCGGTATGGAGCGAGAATGTCGCCGGCCAGCGTTTCTACCAGCGCTACGGCTTCGCAAAGGTCGCCGATATCGATTTCTACGTCGGAGAACATCGGGACGAAGAATTCCTGTACGAACTACGATTGGGTCGAGCGCGTCGCCCCCGGCGGCCCGCCAAGAGGGAGAGACGACCATGAGCGAATTCGGTTTCAAGAGTACTGCCGACGACGTGCTGGCTGACAAGGACCTGAGCGGGAAGACCGCCTTCATCACCGGCGGCTATTCCGGCCTCGGGCAGGAAACAGCACGCGCGATGGCGGCCAAGGGTGCCCATGTCATCATCGCCGGGCGCGATATGGAAAAAGCCAACGCCGCCGCAGAGGAAATTCGCGGGCAGGTAGAGGGCGCGCAGGTGGATACCATCCAATGCGATCTCGCCTCGCTGGATTCCGTCCGGGCGTGCGGCGCCGAAGCACGCGAGCGGTTCGACAGCATCGACCTGCTGATCAACAATGCCGGGGTCATGGCCTGTCCGCAAAACGAGACCGCCGATGGTTTCGAAATGCAGTTCGGCACCAACCATCTCGGCCATTTCCTGCTGACCAAAGAACTGATGCCGCTCGTGGAAAAGGGCGCGGGCGAAGGCGATGGCGCGCGCATCGTCAACCTTTCCAGCCGCGGCCACCACATCGACGACGTCCATCTGGACGACCCGAATTTCGAGAATCGCGAATACCAGAAATGGGCGAGCTACGGCCAGTCGAAGACCGCCAATATCCTGTTCAGCGTCGGGCTGGAGAACCGCTTCGGACATAAGGGGATCACGTCGATCGCGGTCCATCCAGGCGGGATCCAGACCAATCTGGGCCGGCATATGACCGACGAAGACAGGGTCTGGATGCGCAAGCGGATGAAGGCGGACAGCGACGAGGAGATGGCCAAGGCGTTCAAGTCGATCCCGCAAGGCGCCGCCACCACCTGCTATGCCGCGACGGAACAGAGCCTGCAGGGCCACGGCGGGGTCTATTGCGAGGATTGTCACGTTGCCGAGGTCGATGACGAAAGCAGCGACGGCGGTGTGAGAAGCTATGCCGTCGATCCTGCCCGCGCTGATGCGCTGTGGGCGCTATCCGAAAAGATGGTCGGCGAAAGCTTCGACAACCCCTGATGGCTAGGCGCTGACGAAAAATTCTGCCGCCATGTAACCGCCGGAGCCCTGGCCGCGAAAAGCCGTGCGACACCTGCCAAGGGGAGCGAAGCAGATGATTGCGGACGAGGCCACACTGGCGCAGCTGATGCGCCAATCACAGGGAGGCGACAAGCGCGCCTATACTGTGCTGCTGGACGAAGCCGCCAATTGGCTGTCGCGCTATTATTCGCGCCGTGTGCCGCCGCATCAGCAGGACGATCTCGTCCAGGAAGTGCTGATGGCGGTCCACAACAAGCGCGACACCTGGGATGCGAGCCGCGCATTCCTCCCCTGGCTGGCGGCGATCGCGCGCTATCGGTGGGTCGACCATCTGCGCAAGGTCTACCGCACGGAAGCCGACCAGTTGGAAGACTGGGACGCGCCCGAGGAAAGCAGCGAAGAAGCGGTGCTCGCACGGCTGAGCCTGGAGCGCCTCTTCGTCAAGCTGCCCGAAAAACAGGCGGAAGTCATCGAGATGGTCAAGATCGAAGGTCTGAGCATCAAGGAAGCCTCCGCAAAATCCGGCCAGAGCGAGAGCCTGGTCAAAGTGAACATCCATCGCGGGCTGAAGAAACTCGGCACCCTGATCGAAAAGGCAGAATGAAGATGAACCGGCCCAATGCTGCACTGATCGCAGAACTGACCGAAGACCTGCAGCCCGTGCGCGCCATGAAGGCGCGCGACGGTTTGCTGCTCGCCGCGCTGGCGGGCGCGATTACCGTGCTTGCCGTCTGGCTCGCCGCAGACCTGTGGGAAGGTATCGCGCATGGCGAGGCTTCGGCGTTCTTCTTCGTGACCAACGGCCTGCTGCTGGTGCTTGGCCTCGCCGCCGTGACCGCTACGGTGGCGCTTGCCAGTCCTTCGGTCGGCAATCGCCAGGATGCACCCAGATGGGCGCTGGCTATGGTTGCGATCCTGCCCTTCACCGCCGTCGCAACCGTCTTCGCTGCGGGCTCCGGCCCGGCGGCGCTGGTCGATCCCTACAGCCTGCACTGTCTCACCGCCGCCACGGGAGCTTCGGCGCTGACTTTCGTCGCACTGACCTATTGGTTGCGGCGCGGGGCTCCGGTGTCTGTCGAGACCGCTGGCTTCTTCGCCGGGATCGCGTCGGGCGCGATCGGCAGCTTTGCCTACGGCCTTTCCTGCCCGATCGACGGCGTCGCCCATCTCGGCCTGTGGCATGTCCTCCCCGTCGCCATCGCCGGACTGATCGGCCGCACTGTTTTGCCCCCCCTCATCCGGTGGTGAGGCGGGCGGTCACAGCCACTTCCATTTCCAGAAGAAGAACACCTGCAAAGTCAGGATCGCTCCGCACAGGGAGACCACGATCCAGAAGGCGTCGCCATCTTGTACCCCCGGCATACCGCCGACATTGATGCCGAGCAGGCCGGTCAGGAAGCCGAGCGGCAGAAAGATCGCGGCGACTATGGTCAGCACGTAATTGGTACGGTCCGACCGGGCGAGCGCGCGGGCGCGCAATTCGTCCATCAGCACCACCGCGCTTTCCTTGCTGACATCGATATCGTCGAGATAGCGGCGCAAGCGGTCGATCGTTTCGGCGATTTCGCGCCTGTCGTGATCCTCGAACCAGGCCGGCGCATCGCGGCTGATCGATTCCAGCGCCACGTGCTGCGGACCCATATGGCGTTTGAGCGCGAGGCAGTTGCGGCGGATCTGCGCGATATGCTCGAGCGTTTCCTCCGCTTCCTCGTCCAGATCGGCCTCCTCGCACTCGTCGATATGGGCATTCATGTCGACGATCGACTGGTTCATGCGGGTGATCATGTGTTCCGTCAGCGACGTGATAAGGGCGCCCGCATCGCCCGGCCCGCGCCCGCGGTCGATCCGCGCAAGTGTGTCGCGCGGGGTCTGAAGCGGGTCCTTGCGCAGCGTGATCAGGTGTCTGCCATCGCTCCAGACCTGCATCGAGACCATGTCCTCCGGCTCCGCGCCGGGATTGAAGTTGATCCCGCGCAGGGTCGCGACCAGCGTATTGCCTTCGCGAAAGGCGCGCGGCCGGGTGGCATCGCTGGTGAGCAATTCGGCGGTCGGCTCGGGAATCGCCATCCGCTTCTGTAGCCATTCGTAGACACCCCGCTTGTTGCGGCAGAGGTGCATCCAGAGCACTTCGCCATCCTCGGCTGGCTGCCAATCCTGCACCCCGTCCCAGTCTATCGCCCGGCCACCACCCTTTCCATCGAGGACGCGGGCGAACAGCAGCGGGGTCGTCGTGGCTTCATCGTCGGCAAGGCGTTTTTCAGGCATCGCACCCTTTCAACGCGCAATTGCGAGCATGCGCAAGCGCCTTTAACCTGTCGCAGTTCGTCCCTATAGGATGGCGCATGTCCTCCGTAAGACCTTGGCGCGATATCGAGCGTCGCGAGTGCCGCCAGATCATGGTCGGCGATGTGCCCGTGGGCGGCGGCGCGCCGATCACGGTGCAGACCATGACCAACACGCCGACCGAAGACGCCGTCGCCACCATCGACCAGATCCGCCGCTGCGAGGATGCCGGCGCGGACATCATTCGCGTTTCTGTGCCGACGGTCGAGGCCAGCCAGGCGTTCGGCAAGATCACCAAGGCGGCGCGCGTACCGATCGTCGCCGACATCCATTTCCACTACAAGCGCGCGCTCGAAGCCGCCGATGCCGGTGCTGCCTGCCTCCGCATCAACCCCGGCAATATCGGCAGCAGCGAGCGCGTGGCCGAAGTCGTTCGGGCCGCGAAAGCCAATGGCTGCGCGATACGCATCGGCGTAAATGCGGGCAGCCTCGAGAAAGACCTGCTGGAGAAATACGGCGAGCCCTGCCCCGAGGCGCTCATCGAAAGCGCGCTCGACCATATCAAGCTGCTGCAGGACCACGATTTTCACGAATACAAAGTGGCGGTGAAGGCCTCCGACGTGTTTCTCGCGGTCGCCGCCTACCATGGGCTGGCCGAGGCCGTGGACTGCCCTTTGCACTTGGGCATCACCGAGGCTGGCGGACTGATCGGTGGTACGGTCAAATCTTCCATCGGCATGGGCTCGCTGCTGTGGGCCGGGATCGGCGACACGATACGCGTGTCGCTCAGCGCCGAGCCGGAGCAGGAAGTGAAGGTCGGCTACGAAATGCTCAAGGCGCTCGGCCTGCGGACGCGCGGCGTGCGCGTCGTCTCCTGCCCCAGCTGTTCGCGCCAAGGGTTCGATGTGATCCGCACGGTCGAAGCGCTGGAAAAGCGGCTCGAACACATCAAGACGCCGATGAGCCTCTCCGTCCTCGGCTGCGTCGTCAACGGCCCCGGCGAAGCGCGCGAGACCGATATCGGCATCACCGGCGGCGGCAAGGGCAAGCACATGGTTTACCTCTCCGGCGTGACCGACCATCATGTCGAGGACACCGATATGCTCGACCACATCGTCAAGCTGGTCGAGGAGAAAGCCGCCAGGATCGAGGCCGGCGATGATATCGCTTTCGATCCGCATCAAGCCGAAGCTGCCGAGTGAAGCGCGGAGCGATTTTCGCGGCGGCGCTGGCGCTGACATCCGTCTCAGTCACGGTTTCGGCGGAAGAGGGCGACACCTCGGATCATCCCGAAGCACGGCTCTACGATGCTTCGATCGATGCGACCGACGCAGTCAATGTCGCCATGGCGCGCGCGGCCGAGCGACAGGTCAATGTCCTGATCGTACTCGGTGCCAACTGGTGCCATGACAGTCGGGCCTTTGCGGGTTGGACCGAGACTGACCGCATCGGCGGGTTGATCCGCGATAGGTTCGAGCTCGTCTTCGTCAATGTCGGCATGCCGCAATCGGGCGACGGCCATAACGCCCACATCATGCGGCGCTTCCGGATAGAAGAGCAGACGGGCACGCCGATGATACTGGTCGTAACCCCCGACGGGACCCTGCTCAACCGCGACACCGCGCAAAGCTGGCGCAACACTGCTAGCCGCAGCGAGGACGAGATCTACGACGAGCTGGCGATGCTCGCCACGACCGAGATCGCGACGGAGTAAGCCCTGCTCCACGTCGTCCACCACGCAGATTACATGGCGCCGCGCCCCGAACGCGGCACCTTCAAGTTCGACAAATATTTCCTCGTTATGGAAGCGCTGCGGGCGAGCGGCGAGCCGATCACCGAACACGCGCCCGAGCCGATGCCGCGCCAATGGCTGGAGGCAGTGCATTGCCCGGAATATGTCGAGCAAGTCTTCACCGCCAGCGTGCCCCGCGAAAAGGAGCGGCGGATCGGGTTTCCCGTCACCGCGCATATCGCCAGCCGTGTGCGCCACACCAATGGCGGTACCTGGCTGGCAGCGCAGCTGGCGATGGAGCACGGCTATGCCGCCAACAGCGCGGCGGGAAGCCATCATGCGCTGTTCGATACCGGGGCGGGTTACTGCGTGTTCAACGATCTCGCCGTTGCCGCCAACCGCCTGATCGCCGAGGGCGATGCGAAGCGCGTGCTGGTCGTCGATCTCGACGTCCACCAGGGCGATGGCACCGCCAGCCTCACCGCCTTGCGCGACGATATCGTCACCTTCTCCATGCATGCGGAAAAGAACTTCCCCGTCCGCAAGGCCCGCTCGAACCATGACGTGGCATTGCCGGACGGGATGGAGGATGTGGCGTATCTGGAGACGCTGGCCGAGCACCTGCCTCGGCTGCTGGATGATGTCGCGCCCGATATCGTGCTCTACCAGGCCGGGGTCGATCCGCACGAGGACGACAAGCTCGGTCGCCTCAATCTCACCAGCGAAGGCCTGGACGAACGTGATCGTTTTGTCGTGCGTGAGGTGCGCCGGCGTGGTCTGCCCATCGCCAGCGCGCTTGGCGGTGGCTATGGCGAGGACCAGCGCGAGGTCGGCGCGCGCCATGCCCGGTCGATGCTCGCCATGGCGGCGGAAAACCGCAAGCATCCACGGCCGCAGACTGCTAGGGCGAGATCGCAATCGCAGGAGACAGCGTCATGAGCGAGCAAATGGAAACGGATTATTTGATCGTCGGCGCGGGTGCGGTCGGCCTCGCCTTTGCCGACAGCCTGATCGCGCTCGATCCGGATTGCCATGTCACTTTCGTGGACAAGCACGCCAAGCCAGGCGGGCACTGGAACGACGCCTACAGCTTTGTGGCCCTGCACCAGCCGAGTGCGACCTATGGCGTCAATTCGATGGAATTCCCGAACGAGCGGATCGACGAACATGGGCCCAACAAGGGCCTGTTCGCGCTCGCCAGCGGGACCGAGGTGCTGGCCTATTTCGAAGCGGTGATGAACACCAGGCTGCTGCCGACGGGACGCGTCGCCTACCACCGCCTGAGCGAGTATCAGGGCACGGACGAGGACGGCGTGGCGACGATCGTCTCGATCCTCAACGGCGAGGAAACCCGGGTCGGGATCCGCAGGAAACTGGTCGATGCGACCTTCTACCAGACCTCGGTGCCGTCGACCCACAGGCGCAATTTCAGCGAGGCCGACGGCGTCGAGGTCGTCCCGCCCGGCGACCTGCCGAAGCTCTGGAAGCGCGGTGCCGACCTGCCAGAACACTACGTCATCCTCGGCGCGGGCAAGACGGCGATGGATACCGGCGTCTGGCTGATCGAAGCCGGCGTGAAGCCCGATGCCATCAGCTGGGTCCGCCCGCGCGAAAGCTGGCTGTGGAACCGGAAATATACCCAGCCCGGCGAGCAGTTCATCGAAGATGCGATGGACATGCAGATCGCCATGCTGCGTGCCGCGACGAAGGCCACGGACGGTCCGGACCTGATGCGGATCATGGGCGAAGATGGCTATTACCTGCGTATCGACGAGAGCATCGAGCCGGAAATGATGCACTTCGCCACAATCAGCCAGGGCGAGATCGATATCCTGCGGCAGATCACCAACGTGATCCGCAAGGGACGCGTCACAAGGATCGCACCGGGCACGATATCATTCGGCGACGCTAGCGTCGAAGTGCCCGAGAACACGCTCTTCATCGACTGCACCGCCTCGGCCGTGCCGTTCGAGCAGCGCAAGAACACCGGGCCGCAGTTCCGCGGCGACACCATCGTGCTGCAGCCGATCTTCGTGCCGCTGGTCACGCTGAGCGCCGCACTGACGGCATTCTTCGAGGTTCATTTCGACGACGACGACACGAAGAACCTGATGGGCGCGCCGGGCCCGCTGACCGATACCCCCACAACCTTCCCGGCGAGCCAGATGGTCAACTTCATGAACCGCGGGGCATGGTCGCAAAATCCCGACGTGATGAAGTTCCTCGCGACGTCGCGGCTCGATGTCGCCAGCGGAACGATTGCGAAACTGATGGCCGAGAACAGCCCGAAGCTCGCCAAATTGCAGGAGTTTCGCGAGGCTGCGCAGGAATGCATGCCAGCGCTGATAAAGCTTGGTGTGGCTGCCAAGGCGATCCACGAGCAAACCTAGCGGCCGGAACCAAGCCCTATTCACACTGTTGCCAGCATTATTGTAGTATAGGCCGACCATGGACCGCCGAACCCTCCTGAAGACCACGCTCGCGACCGGCGCACTCGCCGCAATGCCGGCGCGCATCTTTGCGCAGCCCGCGGCCGGAACTGTGCGCGAACGCAAGCTGTTCGCGCTCGCCAAGGAGCAGCTCGACAAGGCCGGCGACGTCATTTGGAAGAAGGACATCGTCGGGATCGCCGATTTCGGGCTACGTTCCGACGTGCCGCGTTTCCACTTCGTCAATCTCGACCGGCAGGAAGTGAAGAGCTACCTCGTCAGTCACGGCACCGGCTCGGACCCGGAACACGATGGCTGGCTCAATTCCTACTCCAACGTCGAAGGCTCCAACGCTACCAGCAAGGGCGCTTACATCACGTGGGAATGGTACAAGGGCCGCTACGGCACCTCGGTGCGCCTGGGCGGCCTCGACCCGACCAACGACAACGCGCTGCGCCGGTATATCGTGATGCACCGCGCGTCCTATGCCGAGCCCGAGCATATCGAACGCTGGGGGCGCCTCGGTCGCTCCAACGGCTGCTTCGCCATGGGCGAGGAGCAATTCCGCATCGCCTTGCTCAACCTGTCGGGCGGGCGACTGCTTTACGCCGACAGCCTTGGTTTCGCGGAAGACGGCAACACGGTGACGAAGCCCGAACCGCCAAAGGATCTGGAACTGCTCACGCCGGAGCGCGCGACCGGCGAGGATCGCCTCAATCCCGGCGTCTACTAGCGCGTACTAAGGCGCGGAAACGCGCGGGTCGTCTTCGATCACGATCACCTGTTCGTCGGTCACGCGGCTGCGATTGGCAACGCGCGGCGCATCGAACGCCGCCTTCACCGCATCGTCGCGTCCGTAAAGGTCCTTGAACGTCGAGAGCTTGCCGTCGATGTCCGTCGCCATGGTGAAATAGGTGATATAGACCGGCATCTTCTTCTCGAACCCGACCCGCGTATATTCACCGCTGTTGAGCAGTTCCACGCCCTCGTCCGCCGTCAGGCCCGCCTGAAGGATCGAGAGCGTCAGCGCCAGTTCGGTCGCCCGCTCGGTGCGGATGCAGCCGTGGCTGAGCGCCCGGTTGCTGGTGCCGAACAAATTGCGGCTCGGCGTGTCGTGCAGGAAGATCGCGTGCCTGTTCGGCATGTCGAGCTTCATCCGGCCGAGCGAATTGGTCGGCCCGGGCTGCTGGACCACGGTGACCCAGCCATTGGCACCCTTGGTCGCCTTGTAGCCCTTGGCCCGCGCCCAGCCGGGATTGTTGAGCACTTTCGCGCCCAGCCCTTCACCCTTCACGATGCTTTGCGGTACCGTCCAGGTCGGATTGAGGATCACGCCCTCCACCACTTCGGCAAGCTGCGGGGTCGCCGTGCGCCCCGGCTTGCCGACGATCGTCTTGTAGGTGCGCACGATCTTGTCGTTGACGGTCAGACGCAGCTGATATTCCGGCACATTGGTCATCAGGTACTGCCCGCCAAGATCGCGCGGGAGCCAGCGCCATCGATCCATATTGGCCCGGATCAGTTTGAAACGTTCGGACCCCTTCTCGGCCTTGGCTAGAGCCTGCTTGAGCGCGGCATAGTCGGGATGCAGCGGCGCTACGCTTTCGAGCGCTGCGGTGAGGTCACCGCTTTCGAGCGCCGCTTTCATCACCGTACCGGAACGATACCGATCGGCATCCGGGTCCATCACGAACCATTGCTTGCGGCCGTCCATCGGCGTGCGGCCATCGCGCATGTCCTCGACAAGCCACACGAAGCGCTTGCTGGCTTCCGCGCTCAGCGCGATGCCTTCACCCTGCGCGAGCGCGGCGCGAAGTCCGGGCAGGTCGTAATCCTGCGGGTCGAGGCCGTGGGCCCCGATCCCTTCGATCAATGCGGCCAGCTGCTCGGCCTGCGCCGCCGTCCAGCTCTGCATCTCGGGATCGATCTGCTGGATCGTCTGGAATTCGCCGTCGAAGGCCTCTTCGACAGATCCCTGCGTAGGCGCATCGTATTCGGGATCGCCCGCTTGCTGCGGCTGCGATCCGACTTCCGCCGGCTGTTCTTGTGCCGGAGTGCTCGGCAGAAGGTTCTCGGGCTCGGCCTGCTGTGCGCCGAGGCTCGTCGGCAGGGCCAGGCCCGCGCCGAGCAAAAGGAGAGATTTCAAAGCAGTCGCATGCATAGTCCAAGTCCACCCAAGTCGCCGCACATCCATATCCGGTGCGGCCAGCGGCGATTTTGCCGCAATACCGATGCTGCATCAAGCACACACGCTTTCCGCAGCCTGAATTGCAGGAGCGGCGTGACGCGGTCGCCACGCCGCACTAGAGCGCAGTGATGGACCGCGACCATCCGCTGCTGCCGTTTCTGTTGACGTTCGCGGGCGTCGGCATGCTGTCGCTGATGGACGCCTTCATGAAGAGCGCGTCGCTGGCGGCGGGGGCCTACAGCGCGGCGGTGCTGAGAGCGGTCATGGGAACGGCGCTCATTGCGCCCATCTGGTTGATTGCCGGTGGGAAATGGCCGTCCAACTTCGTCCTCAAGTTTCACCTGCTCCGCGGCACAGTCTCGGGCATTATGGCGCTGAGCTTTTTCTATGCGCTGACCAAGCTGCCGATTGCGGAGGCGATCGCGATTTCCTTCGTCGCCCCGCTGATCGCACTGTACCTCGCCGCGATCCTGCTGGGCGAGCAGATCAGGCGCAAGGCGATCTTTGCGTCGGTGCTGGGATTTGCGGGCACGCTGGTGATCGTCGGCGGCAAGATCGGGCGTGAGCAGGCAAGCGAAGACATGTGGCTCGGCCTCGGCGCATTGCTGTTCTCGGCCATGCTCTATGCCTGGAACTTCATCATCATCCGCCAGCAATCGCAGCTGGCTAAACCGCTGGAAATTGCCAGTTTCCATAGCGGTGTTTCCGCCGTCGTGCTGGGATTGGCCGCACCCTGGTTTCTCATTCTGCCTGGAACCGAAGTGCTGGCCGACATCGGCTGGGCGGCGCTTCTGACGGTTACGGCGGCCATGGCCCTCGCCTGGGCCTATGCCCGCGCCGAAGCGCAGGCGCTCGTGCCGATCGAATATTCCGGATTCCTGTGGGCGGCTCTGTTCGGCTGGCTGTTCTTCGCCGAGCAAGTGACATTGCCGACCGTTGCGGGCACGCTGCTGATCGTCGCCGGGTGCTGGATCGCGGCGCGCGCGCCGACCGAACAGGCGGCAATCTGAGGCCATATTCGCATGGTCCGCCCCTTGACCTGAGCCGCGCAAAAGCGCAGGTGCGCGAGGAAATTCAAGGGCGAAGCGCGCAGCCTCGCGCCGCCTTTTCAAAAGCTCGATGAAAGGACCCCCGGATGACCCAGGTCGGTAAGGACACGCTCGGCACGCGCAGCACTCTCAAGGTCGGTGGCAAGGACTACGCCTATTATTCCTTCGCCAAGGCGGCGGAAAAAATCGGTGGCGTTTCGAAGCTGCCCTTCAGCATGAAGGTCCTGCTGGAAAACATGCTGCGCTTCGAAGACGGTGGGTTCACCGTCTCGACCGACGATATCCAGGCGATTGCCGACTGGCAGAACAATCCGGTCACCGGCAGCGAGATCCAGTATCGCCCGGCCCGCGTCCTTCTTCAGGACTTTACCGGCGTGCCCTGCGTGGTCGACCTTGCCGCCATGCGCGATGCAATCAAGGCGCTCGGCGGCGATACCGCCAAGATCAATCCGCAGGTGCCGGTCAACCTCGTGATCGATCACTCCGTCATGGTCGACGAATTCGGGCACCCCAAGGCGATGGAAGCGAATATGGAGCTCGAATACGCCCGCAATGCCGAGCGTTACGACTTCCTCAAATGGGGATCGAAGAGCTTCGAGAATTTCTCCGCCGTGCCTCCGGGCACCGGCATCTGCCACCAGGTCAACCTCGAACATATCGGCCGCGGGGTGTGGTCGAGCGAGGACCAGGACGGCAATTTGACCGCCTATCCCGACACCTGCGTCGGCACCGACAGCCACACCACCATGATCAATGGCCTGGGCGTGCTGGGCTGGGGCGTCGGCGGGATCGAAGCCGAGGCGGCGATGCTGGGCCAGCCGATCTCCATGCTGATCCCCGAAGTCGTGGGCTTCAAGCTGACCGGCAAGATGGCCGAAGGCGTGACCGCCACCGACCTCGTGCTGACCTGCGTCCAGATGCTGCGCGAAGTCGGCGTGGTCGGGCGCTTCGTCGAATTCTACGGCGAAGGCGTCTCGCACCTCTCGCTTGCCGACCGTGCCACCATCGCCAACATGGCCCCCGAATATGGCGCGACCTGCGGCTTCTTCGGCGTCGACGACAAGACCATCGAATATCTGCGCCTGACCGGTCGCAGCGAGGAAGCGATCGCGCTCGTCGAAGCCTATTCGAAAGAGCAGGGCATGTGGTTCGAGCCCGACAACGAGCCGGTCTTCACCAAGACACTCGAACTCGATCTCGCCGCTGTCGTCCCCAGCCTCGCCGGGCCCAAGCGTCCGCAGGACAAGGTCATCCTCCCCGAGGTGGACGAGCTGTTCAACGGCGAACTGAAGTCGGTCTACAACAAGGAAGGCGCGGTCCGCGTCGATGTCGATGGAAAGGACCACGACATCGGTGACGGCGACGTTGTGATCGCGGCTATCACCAGTTGCACCAACACCTCCAACCCTGACGTACTCATCGCCGCAGGACTGGTCGCGAAGAAAGCCAATGAAAAAGGTCTCAGACCCAAGCCATGGGTCAAGACCTCGCTCGCGCCGGGTTCTCAAGTCGTCACCGACTATCTCGAGAAATCCGGCCTGCAGGACGATCTCGACGATCTCGGCTTCGATCTGGTCGGCTATGGCTGCACCACCTGCATCGGCAATAGCGGGCCGCTCGCCCCGCCGATCAGCAAGGCGATCAACGGGAACGACATCGTTGCTGCCTCCGTCCTCTCCGGCAACCGCAATTTCGAAGGGCGCGTCTCGCCCGACGTGCGCGCCAACTTCCTCGCTTCGCCGCCGCTGGTGGTGGCCTATGCGCTGAAGGGCACCGTTACCGAGGACATCACCACCACCCCGATCGGGCAGGACCAGGACGGCAACGACGTGATGCTCGCCGACCTGTGGCCGAGCAACCAGGAAATCTACGAGCATCGCGTCGCCAATATCGACCGCGAAATGTTCGAAAAGCGCTATGCCGACGTCTACAAGGGCGACGAGCACTGGCAGGCGATCAAGGTCGAGGCCTCCGACACCTATCAGTGGCAGCCGGGCAGCACTTATGTCGCCAGCCCGCCCTTCTTCGATGGCATGGAAATGACGCCCGCGCCGGTGCAGGACATCACCGATGCCAAACCGCTGGCGATCCTCGGCGACTCCGTCACAACCGATCACATCTCGCCCGCGGGTTCGATCAAGGAAGACTCGCCCGCCGGTGAGTATCTGAAGAGCCACCAGGTCGCGAAGCAGGACTTCAATTCCTATGGCTCGCGCCGCGGCAACCACGAGGTCATGATGCGCGGCACCTTCGCCAATATCCGCATCAAGAACGAAATGGTTCCGGGCGTCGAGGGCGGCTACACCGTCTATAACGGCGAGCAGATGCCGATCTACGATGCGGCGATGAAGCACAAGGAAGACGGCACCCCGCTGGTCGTCATCGGCGGCAAGGAATACGGCACCGGCTCCAGCCGCGACTGGGCCGCCAAGGGCACCATCCTGCTCGGTGTGCGCGCCGTGATCGTGGAAAGCTACGAGCGCATCCACCGCTCCAACCTGATCGGCATGGGCGTGCTTCCGCTGCAGTTCAAGGATGGCGATACGCGCGAGACGCTTGGCCTCGACGGCGCGGATACGTTCACGATCAAGGGTCTCGCCGACATGACGCCGGGTCAGGACGTGACGGTCGAAGTGACCCACGCAGACGGATCGACGGCCGAATTCACCGCCCAGTCGCGGATCGATACCGAAAACGAACTGGAATATTTCCGCAATGGCGGTATCCTTCAATACGTGATCCGCAACCTAGCGACTGCCTGACCGACACCGTTAACGCACGATCCATCCTCTCCTGCGCACAATAGTGCAGGAGAGGAGAGGACCGATGCGCAGTCTCATCGTCACCGCGATGGCCATTGCCATTCTCGGCGCGACACCGGCATTCGCGCAAGGCGCGCCTGTCAACCCGCAGATCGATTACTCCGGCTTCATGCAATTGACGCTGGAGGTGGCTCCCTATCGCGAGACGCGGCGCGTATCGCTCGACGATTTTATGGGCAAGGCAGGCGATGAGGGGGCCATCATTCTCGATACGCGCAGTG
Source organism: Erythrobacter litoralis HTCC2594 (assembly GCF_000013005.1). GTDB lineage: Bacteria > Pseudomonadota > Alphaproteobacteria > Sphingomonadales > Sphingomonadaceae > Parerythrobacter > Parerythrobacter litoralis_A. Next base: position 2,113,614 of record NC_007722.1, read on the forward strand.
CGGAGGCCTTCAGCCAAGGTCATCTGAAAGGCGCGATCAACTTGCCGTTCTCTGACTTCACCGAAGAGAAGCTTGCCAAGGTTCTCGGTGCAAATACCTCCAGGCCCATCCTGATCTATTGCAACAACAACTTTTCCGACGGTGTTGCACCCGTCGCGACGAAGCGCGCACCGCTTGCGCTCAACATCCCGACCTTCATCAACCTCTACGGCTATGGCTACACCAATATCTGGGAGCTGGCCGATGTGGTGAAGATCGCCGAGGTCGAGTGGGTCACGTCTTCCAGCCAAACATAAAAAGGGGGCGCGATCCCGATGGAATCGCGCCCCTGCTTTGGAACGGCAGTCTTGTCAGGCTGCCTTCTTGATCATCCACTTGCGGCGACCGAAGATCGCTGCCGCGCCAAGGCCGAACAGGATCGTCATCGGCGGGGCCGGAACCGGCGTGCCGCTGCTGGTGCCGCCGGTCGAACCCGACGACGAAGACGAACTCGAACTGCTGCTCGACGAGGAGCTGGAGCTGCTGCTCGAAGAGGACGAACCGGTCGAGCTGGTCATGTTGCCCGAGGTCGATCCAGAGGTCGAAATGCCGCCGCTCGACGAGCTGGAGCTAGACGAGGAACTCGATGAGCTGCTCGAAGATGAGCTTCCGCCCGACGACCCACCGGTCGTAGTGCCCGGGTGGCCGCTGGTGCCGCCATTCGAACTCATTCCGCTCGTTCCTCCACCCGAGCTCGACGAGCTGGAGCTTGAGGAGCTGGAGGATGACGATGAGCTCGAACTGCTGCTCGACGACGAGCTGGTGACGTTGCCGCTGCTCGTCGACACGTTGCCAGAGCTCGAAGAGACATTGCCCGAGCTCGACGACACGTTGCCAGAGCTCGAAGAGACATTGCCCGAGCTCGACGACACGTTACCCGAACTTGAGGACACGTTGCCGCTGCTCGAGCTGACATTGCCCGACGTGCTGCTGACGTCCACATTGCCCGAACTGGACGTGCTTGTGACGCCCCCCGTCGTGCTGGTGACTCCACCCGTGGTGCTTGTCACGCCACCGGTCGAAGTCGATGAACCGCCAGTGGTGCTCGTTACGCCGCCCGTCGAGGTCGAGGTCGAAGACCCGCCACTGGTGTTCTGGTTGCTGTTGTCGATGTCGATGACGATACCGCTGGAGCCGACTTCGCCGCCCGAAGTAGTGGTAGTCGACGTGATCGCGACGCTGCCGCCGCTCGATCCGCCGCCGCCGAAGAAGCCCCCGAAGAAGCCGCCGCCGAAGCCGCCGAAGCCGCCGCTGCCGCCGATCACGGTCACGCCGCCATCGCCGCCGCTACCGCCGACGAAGCCGCCGCCGACCGGGAACACCGCAGGAGCGACCGAGACGACGGTGGTTCCACCGCCGCAATAGCTCGAGCCGCCACCGGCATAGATCGTACGCGAGGCGCCCGCCACGCCCGGATAGACCGGACCGCCGGGATAGGCACCGCCCGCATAGGCGCCGCCGCCAGCGTAAGATCCGCCAGCATAGGAGCCACCGGCATAGCTGCCGCCTGCGTAGCCGCCCCGGGCACCCGCTGCCCCGGCATAATCTGCGCCTGCGCCGTAAGCGCCATGTGCTCCTGCCGCACCGGCACCATAAGCACCGTGTGCGCCCGCCGCTCCGGCACCGTGAGGACCGGCCCCATGCGCCATCGCACCGCCGCCATGCGTCGCCGCACCGGCTGCAGCCGCGCCAGCTCCCGCTCCGTAAGCCGGGACGCAATCCACGACCTGCTTCACGATCCGGCGCTTGCGCTTGATCTTCTTGGGCGCGCTTTTCACGACGCGCTGCTTCTTGATATACTTGACCGGCTGCGCCTTCACCGATTTGGCGGACTTGTAGGTCACATTCGCAGCCTGGGGTTCAGCGACATGCACCGCGCCCCCTGCAAGCAACGCACCGCCAGCAGCGGTTGCGGACAATTTCGCCAGGGCCATCTTTACCGACATGGGCAAACTCTTCTGTTCCTGCTGGGGCTTTCCTCACATCCGGCGGGTCCGGCGTGGGTGTATCCCCGTGTTGCCCTTGGAACATTCGCACCCTTGAAGCGGCAATCGCGTTAACCATGAAAGCGACATGGCGTGGCGACATTTTTCAGCCGAAAGCCCCGTTAGCCAACGACTTGTCCCGCTATGGCACCGAAATCGTTGAATTCCTTTCTGCGGCGTTAAGACTTTCCGTCGAATAAGCCCGTTTGCGAGCCGGCTGGCGGCTGGCGTTCGAGATGTTCCCAACCGCGATCGTTGAGGCAGCGCCCGCGCGCCGTGCGGGCGACGAGGCCGAGCTGGATCAGGTATGGCTCGACCACGTCCTCGATCGTGTCGCGCGGCTCGGCCAGGCCCGCCGCCAGCGTTTCGACACCGACCGGCCCGCCCTTGTAGATGTCCGCGATCATGGTGAGGTAACGGCGATCCATCGCATCCAGCCCGAGCCCGTCGACCTCGAGCCGCGTGAGCGCGGCATCGGCGATCGGTGAGGTTACGGTTCCAGCCTTTTGTACCTCGGCAAAGTCGCGCACCCGGCGCAGCAGGCGTCCGGCAACGCGCGGCGTCCCCCGGCTGCGCCGCGCGATCTCGCGCGCGCCCGCGGCATCGATAGCGAGCCCCATCAGCCCGGCTCCGCGGGTGACGACTTTCTCCAACTCCTCCTCGGTATAGAAGTTCAACCGCACCGGGATGCCGAAGCGATCGCGCAGGGGCGTCGTCAGCAGGCCCTGCCGGGTCGTGGCGCCGATCAGGGTAAAGGGCGGCAGGTCGATCCGCACGCTGCGTGCCGCCGGTCCTTCGCCGATGATGAGGTCGAGCGCGCGGTCCTCCATCGCCGGATAGAGCACTTCCTCTACCACAGGGTTTAGACGGTGAATCTCGTCGATGAAGAGCACGTCATGCGGCTCGAGATTGGTCAGCAGCGCCGCGAGGTCGCCCGCCTTGGCGATCACCGGCCCCGACGTGGCGCGAAACCCCACGCCCAGCTCGCGCGCGATGATCTGCGCCAGCGTCGTCTTGCCCAGCCCCGGCGGACCGAAGAACAGCGTATGATCCATCGCCTCGCCGCGCGACCTGGCGGCTTCGATGAAGACAGCAAGATTGTCCTTCGCCGCCGCCTGCCCGACGAATTCGGCCAGCGACTTGGGCCGCAATGCCACGTCCGGGTCTTCCGGCTGGCGATCGGGCGTGTGGAGGGGGATGGGGTCGGTCACACCACCCCCATATCGTCATGCTGAACTTGTTTCAGCATCCATGGTGCGGCAATCACCGAAGCATGCCGATCGAGCGAAATCCTTGCGTCTATATTGTTGCGAGCCAACCTCGCGGCACGCTCTACATCGGCGTAACATCCGACCTTATGCAGCGGCTGGCCCAGCATCGGTCGGGTGAGACCGGCGGGTTCACATCCCGATACGGAGTTTTCCGCCTCGTCCGCTTTGAAATGTTCGGCGACATGGAAGCCGCGATCCTGCGAGAGAAGCAACTCAAGCGCTGGCGTCGGCAATGGAAGATCAACCTGATCGAAGGCGATAACCCGCAGTGGCTCGATCTGGGGGTCAACCTCGGATTCGACCCGATCAAGCCGAGCGATACGCGAGATGGATCCTGAAACGAGTTCAGGATGACGGGCTCGAAGGGTGGTAGCGAGCGCCTTCAAAACGGGTTCACCGTATAGCCCTCGCCCTGCAATACGGCATGCGCGGTCATCGCGCTGAGCGCCGTTTCCACGCCGGGGATCAGGTCGCTAGCAACGAGCCCATGCGCCGCGCCGCTCTGGCCGCACAGGATCACGCGGATGCCGGCATCGAGCATGGCGCGGATCATCGCGGCGGAGGGGTTGGTGGCGCCGCGCCCGTCGGCCTGCCATGCGGCATCGGTCAGCAGGTCCATCGACGCGCCGCCATGGACGACGACGGCGAGGCGGATGTCCTCGCGCTCGACGCCATTGGCGACGTGCATGTTCAAGAACCGCGCCGCGCTTTCGATTTGGCGGTTGCGCTTGTCTGCATCGGCCGCCTCCGCAACGTCGAAGGCGACGGCGAATGTCGTGCCGTCCGGCAGCTCGGCCGCCGCTTCGACTGGCGCGTGCGGGGCGAAGCCTTCGAAAACCGGTCCGCTCCTGAAGGCCGCCATGTCCTGCGCGCTCGCTGGCAAAGCCAACGCCATCATCCCGACTGCCACAACAGCTCTCATTGTCCTCTCCATCAGCCCGCCGCCCGCTTCAGCGCCACGCGGATCAGTTCGCTCTCGCTCGCACCTTCGCCCAATTCACCCTGCGCAGTGGCGACGGCGCGGGCGGCGATGGCGGGTTTGAAACCGAGGTTCTCCAGCGCGCTGACCGCATCCGCGCTCGCGCCTCCAGCCGGGTTTGCAGCCATTGCCGCCCCGCCCGGTGCGCTCGGCAAGGCACCGGCCTTGTCCTTCAGTTCGTTGACGATCCGCCCGGCGAGCTTCGGCCCGACACCCTGCGCGCGGGCCACCATCGCGGCATCGCCATTGGCGCAGGCGGTCTGCACTTCCTCGGTCGACAGCGCCGACAGGATCGCCAGCGCGACCTTGCTGCCGACGCCCTGCACCTGCGTCAGCAGGCGGAACCAGTCGCGCTCGCTCGCTTCGGCAAAGCCCAGCAACCGCATGTCGTTCTCGCTCACCTGCAGGTCGGTATAGACCGTGCAAGCCTCCCCGACTTCGCCCAACGCGGCGAGCGATTTCGAGGAGCAATGGACGAGATATCCGACGCCCGAGACGTCGATCACAGCCCAGTCGGTGCCGGTTTCGTCGAGCAGGCCTTTCAGCTTGGCAATCATGACTGCGGCTTCTCCCCCATTTGCCGGCCAAACGCCAGTAGCGAGCGAGTCGTTATCGTCACCCCTTCTGCTGCACGGTTCATCGACGGTGAGGAACACATGGACCGCATGGACCACTGTCCAAGCGCGGAAATCGGATCGATCACGCCGCCATCGTGTGATCGGATTTGTCGATAAGCTAAAAGTGTGTGGCGGCAAGTCACGGCCTCGCCACCCTAGTGCGAGGTTCCGAAGTAGGAAAATTGCGCGCAGCCTCACTTTCACATTCTCGACAGGTGCCCGCTTTGCGCTATGCACGCGGCATGAGCTGGAACACTTTCGGACGCGTGCTGCGCATGACCACCTGGGGCGAGAGCCACGGCCCGGCGATCGGTTGCGTGCTCGACGGATGCCCGCCGGGGATCGCGCTGAGCGAGAGCGACATCCAGCCTTTTCTCGACGCGCGCCGCCCGGGGCAGAACAAGTTCACGACGCAGCGCAAGGAACCGGATCAGGTCCGCATTCTGTCCGGCGTATTCGATGGTCAAGACGGAGTTCAACGCACCACCGGCACGCCGATCAGCCTGATGATCGAGAATGTTGACCAGCGCTCGAAGGACTATTCCGAAGTCGCCAAGGCCTATCGCCCCGGCCATGCCGATTATGCCTATGACGCCAAATACGGGTTCCGCGACTATCGTGGCGGCGGGCGGTCGAGCGCGCGCGAGACCGCCATGCGGGTCGCGGCAGGCGCGGTGGCGCGGTTGATCATTCCCGACGTGACCATCACCGGCTATGTTCGCGAGATCGGCGGAGATGCGATCGATGCCGCCCGGTTCGACAGTGACGCCATCGGCGAGAACCCCTTCTGGTGTCCCGACGCGGATGCAGCGAAGCGGTGGGAAACACTGGTCGACGAGGCGCGCAAGGCCGGATCTTCGCTCGGTGCAGTCGTCGAATGCGTCGCCGAAGGCGTGCCGGCCGGTTGGGGCGCGCCGATCTATGCCAAGCTCGACGGAGACCTCGGCGGCGCGATGATGAGCATCAATGCGGTGAAAGGCGTGGAGATCGGCGACGGATTCGACGCCGCGCGGCTGAGCGGCGAGCAGAATGCCGATCCGATGCGTCCTGCCGCGGAGGGAAGCGATGCCGGCCCCCGCTTCGAGGCCAACCATGCGGGCGGCATCTCGGGCGGAATCAGCACCGGCCAGCCGGTCACGTGCAAGGTCGCCTTCAAGCCGACAAGTTCTATCCTGACCCCGGTCGAAACCATCGACACCGAGGGCAATGCCACCGAAATCCGCACCAAGGGCCGCCACGACCCGTGCGTCGGTATCCGGGGCACCCCTGTGGTCGAAGCGATGATGGCGCTGGTACTGGCCGATCACATGCTGCTCCACCGCGCCCAGTGCGGGCAATAACCGTCAAGCCCCGCTAATCGCTTTCCCCGGAAAGCCCGATTTCTGATTGAGTTTTTCGATTTTCGGAATCGAAACACTCCGCTTTGCTGCGCCGCATCAATTCCTATGTGCAGCGCACCAATTTCATCCCACACAACGGAGACATCATGGGTATCATCGGAAGCACCATCAAACCCTTCAAGGCGACCGCATTCAAGGCCGGCGAAGACTTTTGCGACGTCACCGACGAGGACGTGAAGGGCAAGTGGGCCGTGTTCTTCTTCTATCCGGCCGACTTCACCTTCGTGTGCCCGACCGAGCTGGAAGACCTCGGCGAGAAGTATGCGATGCTGCAGGACATGGACGTCGAAGTCTATGCCGTCAGCACCGACACGCATTTCAGCCACAAGGCCTGGCACGACACCAGCGAGCGCATCGGCAAGCTGACCTTCCCGTTCCTCGGCGACCAGAATCACCAACTCGCGCGCAATTTCGACGTGCTGCGCGAAGGCGTCGGCCTCGCCGATCGCGCCACCTTCGTGGTCGATCCGGACGGCGTGATCCAGCTGGTCGAGCAGACCTGCGAAGGCGTCGGCCGCAATGCCAACGAGCTGACCCGCAAGATCAAGGCGGCCCAGTATGTCCGCGCCAACCCCGGCCAGGTTTGTCCGGCCGCATGGGAAGAAGGCAGCGAAACTCTCGCACCGTCGCTCGATCTCGTCGGCAAGATTTAAGCGCCGACACCCCCTGACCGCCGCGCGCCTGTCCTCCGGCGCGGGCGGCCTGAAGGCCCGGGGCGATCCTCCCCCTCCCTCCCCGTCCCGGGCCTTCCCCCTTTTCAAAGTTCATCAATCGGAGACCCTCGCCCCCATGCTCGACGCATCGATGAAGCAGCAGTTGCAGACCTATTTCGCCAATCTGCGCGAGCCGATCGAGCTCGTCGCCACGCTTGGCGAAGACGACAAGTCGCGCCAGACGCGCGAACTGCTGGAAGAGATCGCCGACCTGCACGATCTCGTCGGCGCGCGCTTCGACGGTGATGCTGCGCGCACGCCGAGCTTCACGATCCAGCGCGCCGATGACACTAGCCGCGCAGTCACCTTCGCAGGCCTGCCGATGGGCCACGAGTTCACCTCGCTGGTGTTGGCGCTGCTCTGGGGTGGCGGTCATCCGCCCAAGGTCGAGCAGGACGTGCTGGAGCAGATCCGCGCGCTCGAAGGCCCGCTCGATTTCGAGATGTTCTTTTCCCTGAGCTGCCACAACTGCCCCGACGTGGTGCAGGCATTGACGCTTATGGCGCTGGAGAATCCGAACATTTCCGCCACGCTGATCGAAGGCGGCACCTTTCAGGACGAAGTCGACCGCCGCGACGTGATGGCGGTGCCTGCGACCTTCCTCAATGGCGAGCCGTTCTTCAACGGCAAGATGAGCCTGGAAGAGGTGCTGGCCAAGGTCGATAGCGGCGCCGACGACAAGGCCGCAGCCAGACTCGACGCGAAGGAGCCTTTCGAGGTCCTGATCGTCGGCGGCGGCCCGGCGGGCGTCGCGGCCGGCATCTACACCGCGCGCAAGGGCTTCACGACCGGCATCGCCGCCGAGCGGTTCGGCGGGCAGTTGCAGGATACGCTCGGCATCGAGAACCTGCCCGGCACGGCTTATACCGAAGGCCCCAAGCTCGCCAATGAGCTCGAGAAGCAGGTCGGCGAAAACGCAATCGACCTGATGAATCTGGCCGAAGCGCGCAAGCTGGTACCAGCTGAAAGCAAGGGCGGCTTGCACAAGGTCGAACTCGCCAATGGCGCGACGCTCAAGGCTCGCAGCCTGATCCTCGCCACCGGTGCACGCTGGCGCGAGCTGGGCGTCCCGGGCGAGGCCGAATATCGCAACAAGGGCGTCGCCTATTGCCCGCACTGCGACGGTCCGCTGTTCAAGGGCAAGCGTGTCGCCGTGATCGGTGGCGGCAATTCCGGCGTCGAAGCGGCCATCGACCTCGCCAAGATCGTCGAGCATGTCACACTGATCGAATTCGACAGCAAATTGCGCGCCGACGAGGTGTTGCAGGCCAAGCTCGCCAGCCTGGGCAATGTCGAGCTTATCAAGAACGCCAAGACCACGGAAATCACCGGCACTAACGGCCGCATGAACGGTCTGGTCTACGAAGACCGCGCAAGCGGCGAGAGCCACACGGTCGAACTGGCTGGCGTCTTCGTCCAGATCGGCCTCGTGCCCAATACCGAATGGCTCAAGGACAGCGGCATCGCCCTTAGCGAGTATGGCGAGATCGAGATCGACGAAGAAGGCGCGACCAACCTGCCCGGCATCTTCGCCGCGGGAGACTGTACCACCGTCCCCTACAAGCAGATCGTCGTCGCCATGGGTGAAGGATCGAAGGCCGGGCTGTCGGCGTTCGATTACCTCATCCGCACCGCACCGGCGGAGGAGATTGCCGAGGCGGCGTGATCGCTGGAAGCCCCTGATTTCGCGAGAATTCATGCGCCATCGCCTTCGGGTGGCGGCGCATTTTCATTGAGGCCGGTCGCGCATCGCCCATCGATCACAAAATCGATCAATAATTGATATTTAATCGATTGGACGGATTACCGCGAAAGCGTCATCTTGCCTGCGTACTTGGGACCTCCCCGAGTCCCCCTCACAAGAACAAGCAGGAGAGATGCAGATGGACGCGAAGACTGGAGATATCAGCGGCGGTTGCCCGTTTCACGGCGACGGCGGCACCCGGTCCCTTTTGGGCCGCACCAACCGGGACTGGTGGCCCGACCAGCTGCAGCTCGAGATCCTCAAGGAAGGCGGCAGGAACCCCGACCCGATGGGCGAGGATTTCGACTATGTCGAAGCCTTCAACGCCATCGACTACACTGCGCTGAAGCAGGACCTGACCGACCTGATGACCGACAGCCAGGAATGGTGGCCGGCGGACTACGGCCACTACGGCCCCTTCTTCATCCGCATGGCGTGGCACGCAGCCGGCACCTATCGCACCGGCGACGGTCGCGGCGGCTCGTCGAGCGGGCAGCAACGCTTCGCCCCGCTCAACAGCTGGCCCGACAACGGCAACTTGGACAAGGCACGCCGCCTGCTGTGGCCGATCAAGCAGAAATACGGCAAGCACATCAGCTGGGCCGACCTGTTCATCCTGACCGGCAACGTCGCCATCGAAAGCATGGGCGGCCCGGTGTTCGGCTTCGGCGGCGGTCGCAAGGACGTCTACGAACCCGAAATGGTCTATTGGGGCACCGAAGAGCAATGGGTCGATACCGGCGCGGAAACACGTATCCACCCGGATGAAGGCCGCGCGCTCGAAAACCCGCTCGCGGCGATCCAGATGGGCCTGATCTACGTCAATCCCGAAGGCCCGGGCGGTGACCCGCACGATCCCGAGGGCATGGCGCGCGACATGCGCGAAACCTTCGCCCGCATGGCGATGAACGACGAGGAAACCGTTGCACTCACTGCCGGCGGACATGCTTTCGGCAAGTGCCATGGCGCCAAGCCCGCCGATACATTCGGCACCGCGCCCGAAGGCGAGAACCTGCACCTGATGGGCATGGGCTGGCTGACCGACGAGGAAGAAATTCGGAATGGTCACGTCACCACCAGCGGCATCGAAGGCCCGTGGACGCCGAACCCGACGCAGTGGGGCAACGACTATTTCCGCCTGCTGTTCAAATACGAATACGAGCTTACCCAGTCGCCTGCTGGCGCTTATCAGTGGACGCCGGTCGATCCCGAGGAGGCCGATATGGCTCCCGACGCCCGCGATCCGTCCAAGAAGGTGCCGACCATCATGACGACGGCCGATATGGCTCTGAAGCGCGACCCGGACTATCGCAAGATTTCCGAGCGCTTCCGCGACGACCAAGCGGCGCTCGACGATGCCTTCGCGCGCGCATGGTTCAAGCTGTGCCACCGCGACATGGGCCCCAAGGTCCGCTACCAGGGCCCGGAAGTCCCGAGCGAAGACCTGATCTGGCAGGATCCGGTTCCTTCAGGCACCGCTCCCTCCGACAGCGACGTCTCGTCCTTCAAGTCGGCCGTGCTCGATAGCGGCCTGACCGTCAGCGAGTTGGTCAAGGCGGCCTGGGCATCGGCTTCGACCTATCGCAATTCGGACCATCGCGGCGGTGCCAATGGCGCGCGCGTGCGCCTCGCTCCGCAGAAGGACTGGGCCGCCAATGACCCGGAAGAGCTCGGCAAGGTCCTGTCCAAACTGGACGAGCTTCGCGGCAACCTGTCGATGGCCGATGCCATCGTACTGGCGGGCAGCGCGGCTATCGAAAAGGCGGCCAGGGATGCCGGCCATTCGGTAAGCGTCGATGTCACCACCGGCCGTGGCGACGCGACAGACGAGCATACCGATGCGGAAAGCTTCGAGCCGCTCGAACCGTTCGCCGACGGTTTCCGTAACTACCTGAAGACCAAGGCGAGCGTGAAGACCGAGGAAATGCTGATCGACAAGGCGCATTTGCTCGGCCTGTCGATCCCGGAAATGACCGCTCTCGTCGGTGGCATGCGGGCGCTCGGCGCGGTCAGTCGTCATGCCGATCATGGCGACCGGATCGGTGTCCTCACCGATCGCCCCGGCCAGCTCACCAACGACTTCTTCGTCAACCTGCTCGACATGGGCACGAAGTGGGAAGTGGTCGACGAAAGCGGCGACGAGGAATTCGTCGGCAAGGACCGCAAGTCCGGCGACGAAAAATGGCGCGCGACCCGCACCGACCTCGTCTTCGGCTCCAACTCGCAGCTCCGCGCGCAGGCCGAAGTGTTCGCGGAAAGCGGCAACGAGCAGCTGTTCCTCGACACCTTCGTGAAGGCCTGGACCAAGGTCATGGACGCCGACCGGTTCGACGTGACTTACGCGAAATACAACTGAGTCAAATTGCTCGGCTGAATGCGAAGACCCCCGGCAGAAATGTCGGGGGTTTTTCTTTGGTTCAGGACCTTGGTTGTGCGAGGCCTCACGAAAATGGCGATAGCCGCGCGGCTATGGGAGGTGTCGCCTATCCGCCATGCAGTGCGATGCTTTCAGCCAGCAGCAGTGCGGAATAGGCCAGCGCCCCGGCCATGAAAGGCAGGACACGGCTTTCCCGCTCCTCGGGCAATTCTTCTTTCAGCACATTGAGCACGATGCCTCCGCCAAGGAAGGCAAAAAGGCACCCCACCATGAGTTCGGGAAGCATTGCGATCTGTCCGAGCAGCCAGCCTGTGACGACCGATGCGCTCAGCACCCAGCGGCTCACAGAATCGTAGAAGTCGAGACCCTCGCGCCGCATGGCGTGGTCGGTGGTGACAAAATGGACCCCCAGCGCAACCGCATAGGTGCCGAGCGCCCATCCCCCTTCCTGCTCCCCATGCACCAGCAGGTAGCCGATCAACAGGTTGTAGAGCGCAAATGCCCCGGTGTGGGTCCAGACCACTTCGCGCGGGACCTCTGCTGCCCGGTCCCGGGCTGTGCGCCCGGCGTGGTGCCGCGCCCAGACCTCGATTGCGTAGAACAGCACCAGTCCCAAGAGAGCGAGGCCGAACACGAACAGCTCCACGCCCCAGAACCCGGTGTCGAGACCGGCTTCGAATTGGCGCTGGTGCAGCGCCAGTTGCGGCATGATGTGCAGGAATACATAGGCAACCGCGATGCCGCCGCCGATCGACAACCAGGCGCTGCGCGGTTTGCGGTCCAGCTTGCGGAACCGGCCAATAGTGAGATGGATGCCAACGAATGCCAGCGCGATCGCCGCGGTCACGAAGGGCACCATTCCCATCGTACCTATATCCACCCTGCGTCCTTGAGCACCTGCACATTGGCGCGGCTCACCGGCGCCTCCAGCCCGGTGTCCAGAACCAGCCGTACATTGCGCCCCTGCCGCTTCACATCGCTGACTGCGCCGCGCGCGACCCACCAGCTGCGATGCACCTGCAAGCCTTCGATTCCGTCCAGTTCGGCCATGGCATCGCGCAAGCGCATGAGGATCAGTTCGGAGCCGAGCACGCTATGCGCGCGGACATAATGATCCTCCATTTCCAGCGCGATCAGCTCAGTGCCCAGTTCGGGCGGAAGACGATCGAGGAAGCGAGGCATGTCTGCACGAGGGGATTCGCTGGACGGAGCCGCCCGCTCGGGCCGCGATGCGACCTGTCCAGGCGACGCATCGCGGGTCGCCGGGATAAGGTTGAACAGAAGGGTAATGACCGCGCCAACGAGGCAGACAGCCAGGTAATGAACCAGCGCCACCTCCGGCGAAGGCATGCGCAACTGGCCGAACAGGCCGTTTACAATCCATACCAGCGTGGCCATCGGCACCGACGCGATAAGAACGCTTGCCAGCCACATCGACCATTCCGGCAGGTCGAGCCTGGGCGCGAGCCGGACGATGACCCCTCCGATCGGCTTGTAGAAGAGATAGCCCATCCAGGCGAGCAGAACCCAGTATGTAATCCGGCCGGGTAACGCCATGTACCCGGTCCCGAGGGGAGCCAATAGCCCCAGCACGATACCGATCGTCGCCAACACCGCCAGATCGATGATGATCTGCCGCACCATACGCACGCGATCTGCCTGTTTGTCCCGAACCATGAATTGCAGACCTAGCGCCCATTCGCGCTTCGTAAAGTGGCAGGGCGGCACAAAACCGCGCAATTCACGCACAGCAGAGCCCGCTGGCGCAACCGGTGTTGCCCGCCAGTGGTCTGGCCTCAAAAGGGTTTCCGACCCGAACAACGGAGGCTCTCATGACCACATATTCCCTGCCCTTTCCCTTGTCGCGCCCGGCCTCCGGTGGACCCGGGCCGGCCGGATTCGACATCGGCCCGGTCGCAAGGACCGCGGTCAGCATCGCCTGCTTCACGATGACCTTTTTCCTGTTGCTGGCATTGGCCAAAGGCGCGCTGGGCCTCGTCCCGAACCTGCACCATTACGACAAATTGCCGGTCATCATTCATGTGGCCAGCGTGGTCCCGGCGGTGCCATTGGGCGGATATCTGCTGCTCGCTCCCAAAGGGACGAAATTGCACAAGAGGCTGGGCAAGCTGTGGCTGGTTCTGATGCTTGTCACCGCTACTTCGGCAATCTTCATCCAGAGCAGCGGCGGCTTCAGCCCCATCCACATTTTCGTGCCGATCACCTTCCACGCCGCCTGGAAAGTCGTTGCGACGGCGCGCAAGGGCGACATTGCCGGGCACAAGAAGCACCTGGTGCTGACCTATCTCACGGCGCTGATGATCCCGGGCATTGCATCCTTCGCGGTGCCGGGGCGGTTGATGAATGTTCTGCTGTTGGGTTGAACGACGCGGTCAGCGCTGTCGGCGCAAGACGACATAGAGCGCGCCGTCACCCCCGTGGCGGCGGTGCGCCTTGCGGATGGCAGCGATGTTTTCGCCGTGGCCGCTCGCCGCCAGCCAGTCGAGGATCTTGGCCCGGATCGCGCCGCGCCGGGTCGCGCGGTCGGCCGCATCGACCGGGCGCGGGCGCCCCGTCACCACCAGCACCACCCGCGCGCCTACGCTGCGCGCCTGCTCCATCCCGCCCATCAGTCGGGTGTAGGCAGCGTCCAGACCGTGATCGTGCAGGTCGAGCGTGAGGTCGGGCATGATCTCGCCCGATTTGAGGCGGCGGTCCCAGTGGGAATCGAGATTGCCGGGAGTGGGGACGCGGCGAGCCATCGGCGGCAGCGGCGCTTCCGGCGCTGACACCCGAGTGGGAAATCGCTGCGGCTTGGGAGAGGGCGCTGGCACGGATCGCTTGGGTAAAGGCTGTTCCGCCCCCGCTTTGGCTGTCGAGCCGGACAGCGGCTCGACCGTCGCGGCGAGTTTCTCCCACGCGGCGGCTTCCGCATCGCTCAGACCTCGCGGATGGTTCACTGCCCCGGCTGGGCGCGCTTGAGGCGGTCGACCACCCCTTTTGGTAGCAACACCAGCGCGGTTCCGCTGCTGGACATGCTGCCGGCAATCTCGCGCGCGTCGCCGCCGTTACCCCAGAAGGTGTCGAACCGGTTCGCGCCCTTGATCGCGCCGCCGGTATCCTGCGCAATCCACAGGCCGTCGGCGACATTGCGATCCATGTCGAGGAAAACGGGCGCGCCGTAGGGCACGAAACGCGGATCGACCGCGACGCTGCTCTCGCGCCGCACCGGGACGCCGATCGAGCCGAGCGGACCGTCGGTGGTGAGTTCGCGGAAAAATATCCAGCTTTCGTTGAGCCGCATGAGCTCCGACGCGCGGTCGGGATTGGCGCGGAGCCAGTCGACGATGCCCTGCATGCTGACCGCGTATGGCGTGCCGTCGCCGATCAGCCCCTGTTCGCGCATCGGGCGGCCGATCGCGGTATAGCCGTGTCCGTTCTGTCCGGCATAGCCGATCCGCATCAGCGAACCGTCGGGCAGTCGCAGCAGGCCCGAACCCTGGATCTGCAGGAAGAACATCTCGATCGGATCCTTGGCCCAGGCGATTTCCAGGCCGCGCCCCGCGAGCGCGCCCTCCTCGATCTCTGCGCGGGTGTAGTACGGCACGTGATCGCCATTGGCATCGGTGCGCCCGAGCGGGGCGCGGCCGGTGCGCTCGCTGGCCGGCATGTCGCGCGGCCAGGCGCGCACGAGATCGTCCGGCACGCGATAGACCGGCACATCGTATCCGGGCCGCCTGGTCCGGCTGCCTTCGATTTCGGGCTCGAAATAGCCGGTCGCGAATGCCGAGCCGTCGCCGACCCGCGCGGTTTCGAAGTGTTCGATGAAGAACTCGCGCCCGCGCGTGGCGGACCAAGTGCGCGCCGCCGCGCAGGCCGGTGCCCAGTCGGCAGGGAAGGTCAGACCGCTACGGTCCTCCTTGCGCGTCGCCCAGTCGCAACTTTCGCGAAAGGCGGAGAGCGCGAAATTGGCATCCGTGGTGGTAATCGGCAGTGCGCCTACGCTGGGGCCGCGAACGACATTGGCGAAGGCGGCGCTTTCGACAGAGACGGTCGGCGGAGGCTGCTCTATGACGGGGCTGGGCGGCTTGCTCTCGGGGATGACCGAACAGCCGGCCAGTACTGCAAGGGCGCTTGCCAAGGCTGCGACAACAATCCCGCGACGCATGCCCCGCTCCCTCATATCGATCCGGCGCTTAGCCTTCGTCGGTTTCGTCGAGCACCCAATCGGGCCCGGCGGCATCGACATTGCGGCTGAAGGTCCAGATGTCGCGGCTTTCGATCGCATCGTCGAGCGAACCGGCGATGACGTTTCCGTCCTTGTCGCGGGTAACCGCAGCGATGTCCGCCACGAAGCGAACGGTGACACGCGCGGTGCGGCCATCCATCTCGGCATCGCGGATCACCGCGTCCTCGATCCGGATCAATGTGTTGTCGAGCGCTTCGCCCGCTTCCTCGCGCGCGTCGATAGCGCCGGCAAAACTCGCGTAGACATCGTCGTCGCAAAGTTCGCGCAGAGTTTCCTTGTCACCCTTCCAGTACGCTTCGAGGACCATCCCGTAGGCGCCCTTGGCCCCTTCGAGGAAGGACGAGACATCGAAACCGCGGTCGGCGGCGGCAATGGCACGCACGCCCTGCTCGACCGACGGGTGCAGGTTCGGATTGGGCTGCAGTTCGACCACCTGCGTGGCCGGTTTGGGCGCGGCCTGCTGCGGCTGGTCGCCCGCATCGTAGCGATTCGGGATCACTTCCTCTTCCTGCTCGGCCCGCTGGCCCAGCACGGAGTACAGCCGCATGCCCAGAAAGGCAGCAATCATGGCAAGGATGACAATCTCGAAAATCACGTGTGGTTTCACCTTTTCTGCGCTGCGGAAATAGCATATTTCGCAGCGCGCGTCTCATGCTTAACGCCCTAACTTACATAGGGGTCCATTACAAATTCACAACACGGAGCCGGTCCTTCGATCCAGCCGGTTCGTCGCAACCCGTCCAGCGGCGTTGCGGCAAGCCCCGCACGGTGCTAGGCGCGCGCCCTGACACGGCACATGGGTTGCCTCACCTATTCACGCAAGACAGACGAAAGACGTATCATCATGGCCGACGAAGGCGACGTTCTCACCGATCTCGACATGGATCCGGCAGCTGGCGGCAACGGCGCGGACAACCGCCCCACCGCCGGTTTCATCACCCAGTATATCAAGGACATGTCGGTCGAAAACCCGAACGCGCCGGGCGTCTACCAGTGGCAGGAACAGCCGCAGATCGACCTGCAGTTCAATATCGGCGCCAATGCCGTGAACGAGGAAGTCACCGAGGTCGAGCTCAAGATCAATGTCGAAGCCAAGACCGACCAGGGCGCGCTCTACATCATCGAGCTCGTCTATGCCGGGCTCGTCGGCATCCGCAATCTGGGCGACGACCAGGCGCATATGTTCGTCTATGCCGAAGCGCCGCGGATCCTGTTCCCCTTCGCGCGCCGCGTCATTGCCGATGCCACGCGGGACTTGGGTTTCCAGCCGCTGATGCTCGACCCGATCGACTTCAACGGCCTCTACATGCAGCGCCTGCAGCAGAAAGCCGCCGAAGAAGCGCAAGGCGAAGGCGGCGAAACGCCTGCCGGCGACGCCTAGGCCCGATGCGCCTGCGGGCCTGACGCCATGAGCCTGCTCAAGAATGTCGGAACGATCGGCGGGCTAACGATGGTCAGCCGCATCGCCGGGATGGCGCGCGAGATGATTTTCTCGCGCGTGCTCGGCGCAAGCGACGTGACCGATGCGTGGTTTCAGGCCTTCATCATCCCGAACGTTTTCCGGCGCCTGTTTGCCGAGGGCGCGTTCTCTGCCGCTTTCGTGCCGATGTTTTCCAAGCGGCTGCACAAGCCGGAAGAGGAAGGTGGCGGCATGGAGGCGGCGCGCAGCTTCAGCGCCGATGTGCTGAGTGTGTTCCTGCCGGTGCTGATCGCACTGGTCGCGCTACTCGAGCTGGCCATGCCGGCGGTGATCTGGGTGCTGGCGGACAAGCCGGTCGATCCGCAGAATTTCGACATGGCGGTCGATTTCGCCCGCATCATGTTCCCCTACATCCTGCTCGTCAGCCTGGTGACGCTGTTCACCGGCATGCTCAATTCGGTTTCGCGCTTCGCGCCGGGGGCGAGCTTCCCGATCATCCTCAATGCGGTACTGATCGCTGCGCTGCTGATCGGCGAGCGCTTCATTGCCACGGGCGCGACGGTCGAGCAGGTCGCCTACGGCATCGCCTGGGCCGTCACCGGTGGCGGAGTGATCCAGTTGCTCTGGCTCTATTACTGGGTCCGCGTCGAAGGCTTCGAAGTGAAAATGCGCCTGCCGCGCCTGACGCCGGAAGTGAAGCGGCTGGGCATCATCGCGCTGCCCGCCGCGATCGGTGGCGGGGCCTACCAGATCAATACGCTGGTGCAGCTCTACTTCCTGAACCAGCTGGAAAGCGGCTCCGTCAGCTACATGAACTATGCCGACCGCCTCAACCAGTTGCCGCTCGGCATCATCGGTATCGCGCTGTCGACCGCGATCCTGCCGACGCTGTCGAAATTCGTCGGTAGCGAGAACCGCGAAGGGGCCGACCGGATCCAGTCCGACGCGATCGAGCTTTCCATGCTGCTCACGATCCCGGCGGCCGTCGCCCTGGCGATCTGCGCGACGCCCTTCGTGACCATGATTTTCCAGGGTGGCCGGTTCGACATCGCCGATGCCGAAGTGACCGGCAGCGTGCTGGCCGCGCTGGTCATGGGCCTTCCCGCCTATGTGCTGGTCAAGGTGCTGGTGCCCAATTTCTACGCCCGGGCCGATACGAGGACGCCGGTCTATGCTGCCTTTATCTCGCTCGGTGTATTCGTCGCGTTCAACATGGCGTTCCTGCAGCGATACGGCGTCATCGGCGTCGCTTTCGCCAGCGTGATCGGCGCGTGGATCAACGTGTGCTATCTCTACGTCGTCATGCGCCTGCGCGACCATTATCGCTTGCCGCTGGCGCTGCTGCTGAGAGTCGGCCGCCAGCTGGTCGCCGCCGCCGCGATGGGCGCAGCCTTGTTCTATACCCGCGACCTGCTCGAAGGCTTCTACGCCGCCGGACTGTTCGAGCGGCTCTTCGCGTTGGCGGGACTCGTCTTGTGCGCCGCCGTGGTCTATTTCGGCGTCGCCTACCTGATCGGCGCCGTCGACAAGCAGCGCCTCCTCTCCTTCACCAAGAAAAAGGCCGACTGATCCATGCGTGTCGTCTCGGGCATCCAGCCCACCGGTAATCTTCATCTCGGCAATTATCTCGGCGCGATCCGTAACTGGGTGAAGATGCAGGATGAGATGGGTGCCCCCGCTCAAGCAGCCGAAGGCGGTAGCGCAGAAGAAGCCAGCGAGTGCCTTTTCTTCCTCGCCGATTTGCACGCCATCTCGCAGCCACACGATCCGGCGGAACTGCGCCGGAACACGCTGGAGATGGCGGCCGCCCTGGTCGCTTGCGGGATCGATCCCGACAGATCGGTGATGTTCAACCAGGCCCAGGTCCCGGCGCATGCGGAGTTGCAGTGGCTGCTGATGGGCACCGGACGCATGGGTTGGCTCAACCGGATGACGCAGTGGAAGGACAAGGCGGGCAAAAACCGCGAAGGCCAGTCCGTCGCGCTGTTCGCCTATCCGGTGCTGCAGGCCGCCGATGTGCTGCTCTACCAAGCGACGCACGTACCCGTGGGCGAAGACCAGAAGCAGCATCTGGAGCTGGCCCGCGACATCGCGCAGAAATTCAACAACGATTTCGCGTCCGAAGATGCACCGGTTTTCACCCTGCCCGATCCCTACATTCCGCCGCAGGCCGCGCGGATCATGAGCCTGCGCGACGGTTCGGCCAAGATGAGCAAATCCGATCTCTCCGAAATGAGCCGCATCAACCTGACCGATGATGCCGATACGATCATGAAGAAGGTCAAGAAGGCCAAAACCGATCCCGAGCCGCTGCCGAGCGAGGCCGAGGGTCTCGCGGATCGCCCCGAGGCGCTCAATCTCGTGACGATCTATGCTGCGCTGGCCGAAAGCACTGTCGATAGTGTGCTCGGCGATTTCGGCGGCGAGGGCTTCGGAAAGTTCAAGCCGGCGCTGGGTGAATTGATGGTCGAAACGCTGGCACCGACTTCCGCGCGCTTTACCGAGCTGCTGGAAGACCGCGAGGCTATCGAAGCGATCCTGGCGCGCGGCGCGGCCAAGGCTCGAGAACGCGGCCTGCCGACGCTCGATGCGACATACGAGGCGCTCGGGCTGCTGCGCGGCCCGCGCTAAGCCACTGTATTCGTGCGCATTCAACCTCGGTTCATAGCCGAATCGACATAGTTCGTGCATTGTTGCCCGGATGCGGGCCGCGTCCCCTTGCGGCTCGCCCGGACCCGAACTTACAAAAACAGGGCGCACCGATGACCGACCAACCGATTTTCAACCGCTTGCTCAAGGCCGTGGCCGCACCGCTAATGCTGGTCGGCCTTGCGGGCTGTGCGACGGCCTTCAACTCCGACGTGACCCGCTATTCGACCCAGCTCCCCGCACCGCAGGGGCAGACTTTCGCCGTGGTCGCCGACGATCCGTCGCTCGCGGGGGGTCTGGAGTTTTCGCAATATGCCGACCTCGTCGAGGAAGAGATGGCGAAGCTGGGCTATACCGAGGGCACGCCGGAGACCGCCAACCTGCTCGTCCGCTTCGACTACGGCGTAGACAATGGCCGCGAGCGTGTGCGGACGACCGGGTTCTACGACCCGTTCTATCGCCCATGGTACGGCTTCTACCCACGCAGCCGCCTGTTCTATCGCAGCCGCCTGCACCCTGCGCGTTTCCATGGCGCATGGGGTTACGGCTTCTACGATCCGTGGTTCGGCGGGCCTGAGGTGCGGAGCTACACCGTCTACACCAGCGGGATCGACATGAAGATCGACGACCGCACCAGCGGTGAGCGCCTGTTCGAAGGCAAGGCCGAGGCTTTGTCGACCAGCAATCGCCTGCAATATCTCGTTCCGAACCTTGTCGAAGCGATGTTCACCGATTTCCCCGGCAATTCGGGCGAAACGCTGCGCATCTCGATCAAGCCGGAAGAGACCAGGGTCCGCCGGATCAATTGATCGACCGCTCCCGGTGACGCGAAAAGGCGGGTCTGCACAGGCAGGCTCGCCTTTTTCGTATGCATGTCATATGTTTGTCGGTGAGGAGTGAGTGATGACTACCATCCAGGCAGCCCCCAATCCGGCACAGCTATGGCGCAAGACCTATTGGCTCTTCGCCTTGCTCCTGCTCGCCACCCCGCTGGTGGCCATGCAGTTTACCTCCGAAGTGTTCTGGACGGCGAGCGATTTTCTTGTCTTCGGCGTGATGCTCGCGATCCTCGGGCTGCTGCTCGAAGGCGCGGCAAGGATCGGCAAGACCATCCGCGCTCGCAGCCTCTTGATGGCCGGCGCAGTGTTCGCTTTCCTGCTGGTCTGGGCCGAACTCGCAGTCGGGATTTTCGGCTGAAGCGCTAGAGCTCGGCGTGTCCGCCGGTAGAACCGAAGCCGCCCGCCCCGCGCTCCGTCGCATCGAGGTCGTCGACTTCTTGCCATGTCGCGCGCGTAACCGGCGCGATGACCAGCTGCGCGATACGGTCGCCGCGATGGATGGCGAAGGGTTCGCTGCCGTGGTTGATCAGGATTGCTTTCAGCTCGCCCCGATAATCGCTGTCAATCGTGCCCGGCGTGTTGGGCACGGTGATGCCGTGCTTGAGCGCAAGGCCCGAGCGCGGACGGACCTGGATTTCAAAGCCCGGCGGAATCGCCATCGCGAGGCCGGTCGAGACCGCATGGCGCGCACCCGGTGCGAGGGTAATGTCTTCGGCCGAGACCACGTCCATTCCTGCCGCACCATCGGTGGCGTATTCGGGGAGCGGCAAGCCATGGCCGTTCGGCAGGCGTTTCAACTGCACGGGGACTTCGTGCGCGCTACCGCCTGCGGCCACTTGAGCGCTTGTGTCAGTCATCCTCGTGCACTTTCTCCAGCGCCTCGGCCATCCGTTCGACCAGTGCATAGGCGACCTGATCCTTGGGCATTTCCGGCAGGTCCTCCACTCCGCGCGACGTGACGATGTGCACATCGTTGAGATCGCCGCCCATGACATCGCCCGACACATCGTTGGCCACGATCCAGTCCGCGCCCTTGCGCTTGCGCTTGGACCGGGCATTCTCGATCACGTCCTGCGTTTCAGCGGCAAAGCCGATCACCAGCGTTGGCCGCTTCTTGCCCGCTGACAGGTTGGTGAGAATGTCGGGGTTCTCTTCCAGCAGCAGCGCCGGTGGGGCGGAGCCGCGTTTTTTCATCTTCTGGTCGGCGAAGTCCTTGGTGCGCCAGTCGGCGACGGCTGCAACCATCACAGCGATATCGGCAGGCAAGGCATTGCGCACTTCGTCCGCCATTTCCCGCGCGCTTTCGACATTGATGCGGTCGACCCCGCGCGGCGTTTGCAAATGGACCGGTCCTGCTACCAGCGTGACCCGCGCACCGGCTGCGGCAGCGGCGGCGGCAATGGCAAAGCCCTGCTTTCCGCTCGACCGGTTGGCGATATAGCGCACCGGGTCGATCGGTTCATGCGTCGGCCCGGCGGTGACGAGCACGTGCTTGCCGAATAGTGGACGGTGTTCCGGCTCGGTGTCGAAAGCGGGTTGCCCGTCGAGCGGATTCCCTTCCAGCGGCTCTTCCTCGACTAGCGGGCCGTCCTCGTCGATCGGCTCCGGCTTTTGTGCCCCGGTGCCGGTTGCTACCGTGTGATTTATCGCCTCGGCATCGGTCGGCGGGGCGGAATTGGCCTTGCCCTTGGTGGCAAGGAGCGGGCCCGCACCGGCAATCGGCGCATCGTCTGTCGCGCCTTGGTTCGCCTCCTCTTCCTCGGCGACTTCCGTGTCCGGTTCGGTTTCGAACTCTTCTGGCTCTTCCCACTGCGCTTCGATTTCTTCGACGCTGCGCTTGGGTGTTGTGCGCGGAATGATCGAGGACAGAAGGCCGCCGAGCATACCCCTGCTCTCCGGCTCCGGCTCGGGCTCCGGTTCCAAAACTTCGATTTCCGGCACCGGGGCGAGCGCCGCAGGTTCTTTCTCTTCCACCGCCTCGGCGCCGAACATCTCGGCCATGGCGTTCCAGATCGCTTCCGGCTCGCGCAAACGTCCGGGGCCGAATTCGCCGCAGGCCATCGCGCCTTCATCGGGATCGATCACATGCACGCCCGCCGCGCGCAGGCGTTCGACATTCATCTGCGTGGCATCGTGCTGCCACATCTTCACGTTCATCGCAGGCGCAACCATCACCGGCTTGTCGGTCGCAAGCAGCAGCGTAGTCGCGAGATCGTCGGCGATCCCGGCAGCCATCTTGGCAAGCATATTGGCCGTCGCCGGGCACACCACCACCAGGTCCGCCTCGCGGCTGAGCTGGATATGGCCCATCTCGACCTCGTTCCTGAGATCCCACAGCGTCGTATGCACCTCGTTCTCGCTGAGGGCAGCTAGCGCCATGGGGGTCACGAACTTCGCCCCGCCTCCGGTCAGCACGCACGTGACCGAGCCCCCCTGCTTGCGGATCAGGCGCACGAGTTCGCACGACTTGTACGCCGCGATACCGCCTCCGATGACGAGCAGGATCTTCGGCCCCGCTTCGCTCGCCATAGTTTTCCCCTTCATGCAGCCTTGCCTAACCGCTCGCAGCCTAGCCGCGCGCGCAATCGCGCGAAAGTCCTCCTAGGTAATGGTTACGATTTGCCTAGCGAAGCGTGGTTACCGCGCCTAGGCTAACCCACGAAAACGGGTTGGACGCGAGAAGGGGATTGTGATGCGGCTGGTTATAACGGCGCTTCTGTTCGTCGGGGGATTGTTCTTCCTGTTCACCGGAACGGGGTTCCTGCTCGATCCCTCCGTCACCGGTGCCGACTTCGGTCTGGAAGCGAACGGCGCGCGCGGCCTGTCCTCGCTCCGCGCGGACCTGACCGCCTTCTTCTGGGTCGGGGGCGGCTGCATGATCTGGGGCGCGTGGAAGCGCAACGGCGATCCGCTGATCGCCAGCGCGGCCCTTTTCGCCATCGCCTTGCTGGGGCGTGCGGTGTCCATGATCGCCGATGGTCCATACGAGGGCTGGTGGCTGCCCATGGCGGTCGAGGCGATCACGGTGATAGTGTGTCTCGTCGGCTGGCAGATGCTGCCGCACCACGATCTGACCCAAGAAGGATGAATTAGCTTTCACCAGGGCAATTTGCGGATCGTGCCGCCAAGCTGTATTGTCCGTCCATCGATCGCCGGATGAAGTGCCTCCGCGAAAGCTGCGAGGCAGGGTGGGAGGCGGTATGAATCGCAGATATCTCAAAATCTTGCTGGTATCGGCAGTTGGGCTACTGTGCGCGTCATGTGCTGAGACCGAAGACTCTGCTGAAGAATACACGGACAGCATGTCTGCCGACGCGGAGGCTATGGAAGATGCGGCAGAAGCCGTCGAAGATGCAATGGACGATGGTGGTTTCGCCGAGGCTGATGCCGGAATGGAAGAGGCCGCAGCGGACGCCGGCGAAGATACTGCGTATGATGCGCTTCCGCCGGACATTGCCGTATCCGACGATGCGTCCGACCAGCCCGTCGTGAGGCGGGTAGCGAGGCGTGCTCCGGCATCGATCGACCCGTCGAACCGTCGGACGGTTCGCACTGACAGGCCCGAGTCCGACAGCAATGGCGAGGCCTTGGCCAGTCCGGACCCCGAACTGCGCAGGTCCGAAGCGCCTGTCACCCATGCTCCGCAACCTTCCGAAAACGCCGGAGACGACGCCGAAGAGCCGGACGCCGGGTACGCTCTGCTTGCTGCCAAGCCCGAGATGGAGGTGGACGAACGCTATCCGGTCAAATTGCTCGTCGGCGAGAAAGAACGTCTCGAGGACATGTCTGCGGCTGCGCAATCCATCGGCGACATGACTCAAAGCGGTGAGCTCGAGCTGGCCCCCTACATCTGCGGCATCCTCACCGCGCCCGGGTTCGTCGTGGAGGAGGAGATGCGCCAATGCCAGGATCGGGGTCGCTCGCCCGAAGTGAGCTTCACCTGGCATGTCGCCCCGAACACCGACAGGCCGCTGACGCTGCAGGCCAAGGCCATCACCTACGACACCGAAGGCGGGCGACCGATCGACCAGCGCGACAGCGAGACCTTGCAGATTGCAGTCAATGCGAGCGGGTTCACCAAGTTCAATATCTGGGTGCGCGAGATGACGGAAAGCGTGGGCGGGCTGCGCATCCTGCTACTGGCGATACTGGCAATGCTTGGCGTCGTTTCGGCGATCGTGTGGCGGCTCAAGACGATGGGCAGCAAACCCGACGACGGCGCGCTGCGACCGCCCCCGGAAAGCTAACCGATCCAGCCGAGCGCGAATGCCCCTGCGATAGTCGCTGCACC
The DNA here is from genome assembly GCF_000013005.1 of Erythrobacter litoralis HTCC2594. Lineage (GTDB taxonomy): Bacteria > Pseudomonadota > Alphaproteobacteria > Sphingomonadales > Sphingomonadaceae > Parerythrobacter > Parerythrobacter litoralis_A. Next base: position 2,138,187 of record NC_007722.1, read on the forward strand.
GAGCGCCGCGCTGAGGACATAACCGAGCCAGCCGCGCCCTTCGCGCTGGCGGCGTTCCCACACCAGTTCGATATCGGGCAGCGGCTGCGGCTCGGGCGCGCCGCCCTTGGGCGGATATGTTTCTTCGATCCGGCGCACGAGGTCCGGCAGGCGCAGCAGGGTCGAAACGTTTTCCTTGAGCGAATCCGCCAACGCGGCTTCGGGGCCCAGCTCGTCGCGGATCCAGCTGCGGACATAGGGAGCGCTGACATCCCACATATTGATCTGAGGATTGAGCTGAGTGGCGATACCTTCGACCATTACCATGGTCTTCTGCAGCAGCAGAAGGTGCGGCTGGGTCGCCATGTCGAAATCGCGCGTGATGGCGAACAGCCCGTCGAGCATCTGGCCGACGCTCAACTCGCTCACCGGTTTGCCGCGCATCGGCTCGCCCACGGCGCGCAAGGCGGTCGCGAACTCGCCGACCGAATGATAGCTCGGCACATACTGCGCTTCGAAATGGATTTCGGCGACGCGTTGGTAATTGCCCGTGGTCAGGCCGTAGAGGATTTCCGCCAGCCATTGCCGCGCGCGGCGGTCGATCCGGCCCATGATGCCGAAATCGATCGCCACGATGGTGCCGTCCGGCTCCACGAACAGGTTTCCCTGATGCATATCGGCGTGGAAGAATCCACCGCTGATCGCCTGGTGGAGGAAAGCGAGCACCAGCCGTTCGGCCACCTCCTCCAGGTCGTGGCCCGCCGCGATCAACTCGTCGCGCTTGGAAATCTTGATCCCGTCGATCCATTCGACCGTCATCACCCGGCCGTTGGTACGGTCCCAGTCGATGGCTGGGATGCGATAGCCGTGAAAGCCGCTCATCGCATCGGCGAGCTCGCTGGCCGATGCCGCTTCACGCCGCAGATCGAGCTCCGAATTGGTCCAGCGCTTGAAATTGGCGATGGTCTGGCGCGGACGCAGCCGCGCGGCCTCGCCGCCCATCGCCTCGACATGCGCGGCAGCCCATTCGTAGGTCTGAATATCGCGGGCGAATTGCTCGCGAATGCCGGGGCGCAAGACCTTGAGCGCCACCTCGCTTCCCTCCGCGGTGACCGCACGATGGACCTGCGCAATCGACGCGGCGCCGACGGGAACGGGATCGATATCGCTGAACAATGTGTCGAGCGGCTGTTCGAAAGTCGCCGCAACGGCCGCCTCGATCCGCTCGAACGGGATCGGCGGCAGATCATCCTGCAAGGTGAGCAGGTTGTGCGCCGCCTCTTCGCCGACCAGATCCGGCCGCGTCGCCAGCGATTGACCGAGCTTGATGGCCGCTGGACCGATATCGCGGAACGCCCCGGCATAGTCCGGCGTCGCCGGTGGAAATGTTCCGAGGCGCGCCAGTCTTGCCAGCCGCTTGACGGGTGCAGGCGTATTTGGGTCGCGCTCGATCCCGCGCAGCGCCCCATGCTTGGCGGCAGTGCGGCCCCATTTGAGGAGCCGCCAGATATGGGTGACGGGACGCGTCATGGGAGCGCGTCAGATCTTCCAGCCGGAATGAATGTTCACGGCGCCGCCCAGAATTTTCTCCACGCGCGTGTTTGCGAATCCTGCCGCCCGGATCATCGCTTCGAATTCCGCCGGCTTGGGGAAGCGACGGATCGACTCGGCGAGATAGCGATAGCTATCCTCGTCATCGGCGATCGCCTTGCCGATCTTCGGCATGACCTCATGCGAGTAGAGGTCGTAGATTTCCTTGAAGCCCGGCCACTCCGTGGTGCTGAATTCCATACAATAGAAGCGCCCGCCGTGCTTGAGCACGCGGTGCGCCTCGCGCAGCGCCTTGTCGATATGGGTCACGTTGCGGATGCCGAAAACGATGGTGTAGGCATCGAACTGCCGGTCGAGATAGTCGAGCTGCTCGGCGTTCTGGCACGACCAGACGAGGCCGGTCAGCCCCTTATCCATCGCGCGTTCGACGCCGATGTCGAGCATGTCCTGGTTGATGTCGGCCACGGTGACCTCCGCCCCGCGCGCGGCCATGCGGAAAGCGATATCGCCCGTGCCGCCCGCCATGTCGAGCACCGCTTCGCCCGGTTGCGGCTTGACCCGGCGCACGAAGCGATCCTTCCACAGCCGGTGCATGCCGCCCGACATGGCGTCGTTCATGATGTCGTATTTCGCCGCGACATTGGAGAAGACCGCGCCCACGCGCTCGGTCTTTTCTTCGGGGGCTACCTCTTCATAGCCGAAGGATACGGTATCGGTCATCGCGTGCGGCCTTAGAGGCAATTGCTACCCCGGCAAAGGGTGTTAGGAGGTTCGGCAATGCCTGAGTTACCTGAAGTCGAAACAACGGTTCGCGGGCTCGCGCGGTTCCTCCAAGGCGAGCGGATCACCCGCACCGTCACCAACAGGCCCGACATGCGTTTTCCCTTCCCCGATGGTCTGGGGCAGGCGCTCACCGGTGCGACCGTCGTTTCGCTCGGGCGGCGAGCCAAATACGGGCTGATCCATACCGACAGAGACCAGACGATGATCTTCCATCTCGGGATGAGCGGGCGGTGGAGGATCGATCCGGACGAAACCGACAAGCACGATCACCTGCTGATCGAAACGGCGGATCATCGCTTCGCGCTCTGCGATCCGCGCCGTTTCGGCTGGGTCGACCTGGTCGGTACACAGGCGCTCGATCAATGGCCGGGCTTCGCCGCAATGGGGCCGGAGCCGCTCGGCGATGCGCTGACAATCGAGCATCTCCGTGCCGCGCTCTCCGGACGCAAGCAGGCGATCAAGCTTTGCCTGCTCGACCAAGCGATCGTGGCGGGCCTCGGCAATATCTATGTCTGCGAAGCGCTCTGGCACGCGCGCATTCATCCTCGCAAGGCCGGCGGGCGAGTCTCGAAACAGGCGCTTTCTCTCTTGATCACCGCGATCCGCGACGTGCTCGAACAATCGATCCGCGACGGTGGCTCGAGCCTGCGCGACTATGCCCAGCCCGATGGCGAACTCGGCTATTTCGCTACCCGCTTCCAAGTCTATGGCCGCGACGGCCAGCCCTGCCACCGCGACGACGGCGGCACGATCCGCCGCTTCGCTCAAGGCGGCCGCAGCACGTGGTATTGTCCGCGCTGCCAACGTTAGCCTTCCGCACCAACATCCATGGGAGCGTCCTCGCTAGACGTGCAGCAAGCTGCGGCCGCTGCGGGCGAGCGCCTCGGTCAAGCTACCGCCTGACGGCTACTTGAGCCCACGCCCTTGCCGAGCCCCCCGGCCCTGGTTGCCGCGCGCCGAAGTCTAGCCAGAGCGCGACTGCGCGACCGGAGGGGTGGCGCCGAAGGCGTCGGGGCCCCGGAGGATAGCCTAAGCCGACGGATGTCGGCGCCGGCGCCTGAGGCAAAACAAACATTGACGATTCGGGTCCCCCCGCCTATGTGCGCCGCTTTCCGGCGGACCTCCGCCGTTTTCTGAAATACCAGACAGACAGCGCCCGGTCGTATCGGGCGGACACGAGATAGCGAGAGTTTAGAACGACTATGGCCAATTCGCCGCAAGCCAAGAAGCGCATCCGCCGCAATGATCGTCGCGCGGAAGTCAACACCGCCCGCATGAGCCGCATCCGCTCCTTCGTGAAGAAGGTCGAGACAGCTGTTGCCGAAGGCGACAAGAAGGCAGCCGAAGCTGCGCTGAAGGAAGCCCAGCCCGAAATGGCTCGCGGTGTTGCGCGCGGCGTGATTCACAAGAATACGGCCGCGCGGAAGTTCTCGCGCCTGACTAAGCGGGTTGCATCGCTCTAAAAATCGGCGGCCGAGAGGCCTCTCTCCCGATCACTTATCCACCGGGCTGGCGCTTAGATGTGCCGGCCCGTTTTGCTATGTCACCGATCTGACATCCAGCGCGCGACTTAAGCCTTGGAATTCCTGCGATTCGCGTCGTGCTGCAGTGCAAAAATCATGTTTTACAATTGCTTAAACGCAAGGCTGCGGCTTTCATCGAGTCAAGAAATTTATTTCAAATTTATTGCGTTATCCCCCCTTGCACAGAATCGGCTGGAGGGATTTATATGGCCCCCACGCCGAGGGACGGGACAGACCTCAGCACACGCAAATCGATCCGAGAGGGGGGCAGTCCGACCGTACAGGTTTCGGGCCACGGCGAAGCCTTGCCTGTCGAAACGGGGAAGCCATGGGCCACTTGGGGAGGCCCGACAAGAAAGCGGGAATACGATGGCGAGGACGGATGGCCGTGCGGGAGCGGCGAAGCGCAATAAGAAAGAAGATTTGATGGAAGATCTCGAAGCGGTGAACCTGGCGGCGGATTGGGCAGATATCAGTCAGGGCCTGCGAAAGGATCTCGGTCACCAATTGCACAGCCAGTGGATCAAACCGATCCAACTCGGCGCTTTCGACGACGAGACGGGCACGCTCGACCTGTTCTTGCCGACGGAGTTTTCCGCCAACTGGGTCAAGGATCGCTTCGCCGATCGCCTGACGCTGGCGTGGAAGATCGCCCGCGGCAATATCCGCAACGTCAACATCCAGGTCCATCCGGGCCGCCGCAAGGTTCCCGACATCGCGCTTGGCGACGGTCGTCGTCCGGCCAACGATGGCGGCGACATGGGGATCATGGTCAATGGCCCTGGCGTCATCAACGATGCCGGGTTCACTTCGTCGGTCGGCCTCGACGCTTCGCTGACATTCGCAGCCTTCATTACGGGTGAGACCAACATCCTCGCCTGCAATGCCGCGCAGCGCATGGCCGCGACCGAGCAGCCGCAGTTCAGCCCGCTCTACATCAAGGCCGGCACGGGTCAGGGCAAGACCCACCTGCTGCACGCGATCGGGCACCAGTATCTCGCTTCGCATCCACGAGCGCGCATCTTCTATTGCAGCGCCGAGCGCTTCATGGTCGAGTTCGTCCAGGCGCTCAAAGCCAACCAGATGATCGAGTTCAAGGCGCGGCTGCGCAGCTTCGACCTGCTGCTGGTGGACGATATTCAGTTCATCATCGGCAAGGCCAGCGCCCAAGAAGAACTGCTCTACACGATCGACCACCTGCTGGCCGAAGGCAAGCGACTGGTCTTCGCCGCCGACCGGGCGCCGCAGGCCCTGGACGGTGTCGAACCGCGCCTGCTCTCGCGCCTGTCGATGGGCCTCGTCGCCGATATCCAGGCCGCCGATATCGAGCTTCGTAAGAAAATCCTCGAAAGCAAGCTGACGCGCTTTGCACCGCTCGACGTGCCGGAGGACGTGATCGAGTTCCTCGCCCGCACCATCACACGTAATGTTCGCGAACTGGTCGGGGGCCTGAACAAGCTGATCGCCTATGCCCAGCTGACCGGGCAGGTCGTATCGCTCCAGCTCGCCGAAGAGCAGCTGACCGATATCCTCTCGGCCAACCGTCGCCGCATCACCATCGACGAGATTCAACGCACGGTGTGCCAGTTCTATCGCATCGACCGCAGCGAAATGTCGTCCAAGCGCCGCGCCCGCGCCGTCGTGCGCCCGCGCCAGGTGGCGATGTATCTCTCCAAGGTGCTGACGCCGCGCAGCTATCCGGAAATCGGGCGCAAGTTCGGCGGCCGCGATCATTCGACGGTTATCCACGCCGTGCGGCTGATCGAAGACCTGCGCCAGCGCGATGCCGATATGGATGGCGATGTCCGCAGCCTGCTGCGGCAATTGGAGAGCTGACCTCTCGACTGGTCGTCTCGAAGGTGCTCGACGACCGCTCGAGACGAACGGTCGTTCCTAAAGTCGTCCGTTCGTCTCGAGCAGCTATCGAGCAAGCGGCATAGCCGCGCCGTCGAGATGGCGTGTCGAGAGAGTTCTCGACAGCCAGTGCGCATTCCGTCAACAGCTTCTCCATGAGCCTGTCCCCCGAGAGACTGGAGCGCTTCGCCCGCCATATCGTACTGCCTGAGATTGGCGGTGCGGGACAGGCGGCATTGATCGACAAGCACATCGTCCTTGTGGGCCTCGGCGGCATCGGTTCGCCAGCGCTGCAATATCTTGCAGGCGCGGGGATCGGGCGGCTGACGCTGGTCGATAGCGACACCGTCGACGCCAGCAACCTCCAGCGCCAGACGCTCTTTTCGGAGCGCGATGTCGGCCACGGCAAAGCTGTATCGGCGCGTCGCTGGGTGCAGAATTTCGACCGCTCGCTGCGGGTGACCATCAGCGACAAGCGGATCACCGCCGATAATGCGCCTGACCTGATGACCTCCGCCGATCTCGTGCTCGACGGGACGGACAACTTCGCCACACGCCTCGCGGTCTCCGATGCCTGCGTCGCTGCGCAAGTACCGCTCCTCACCGCCGCGGTGGGGCGTTTCCAAGGCCAGGTCGCGGCCTTTGCCGGGCATCTGCCCAACCAGCCCTGCTACCGCTGCTTCGTCGGCGATGCCTTCGATGCCGAGGATTGCGACACCTGCGCCGAAGACGGCGTGCTCGGCGCAATGGTCGGCTGGGTCGGGACCTTCGCCGCCATGCAGGCCGTGCGGGTGCTGCTGGCGGGTGTGAGCCGCTTCGGCGACCCGCAATGGGGCAAGCTGCAGTTGATGGATGGCCTCAAGCCGGGGATGCGGGCGATTGCAATCCCGAAGGATCCGGGGTGTAAGGGATGCGGCGAGGGACGTTAAATCCGCGGCAGGACTGTGTCCGGTCGTCGCTTCATAGCTCGCACATCGCACTTAGCATCAGGCCAAAGCTGAACCCGGTACTCATCTTCGCCGTCGAGACCGTCGTCTGACAGGCTATCGAGCCCTCGATAGCTCACAAGTGCCCTATAGCTTCCGGGGCTTACCTGTAAGCGCTTGGCGTCAGGTAGATAGTCAGTGCAGCCGAGAGCAACTATCTCGCCGCTGGGAACGTTGAAAGAAGCCTCGATAACCTGTTCCCAAACCTCGAAATCGGGTCTTGGTCGTCCGGACAATAGTTCGAGAGAGACCGGAACCGTCATATTCCGCGCCGTACCGATGGCTATCAGGTTTTCTGCGATCGCCAACATTCGGTCCGACGCTTTGTTATTCCAGATGTCCGATGTGTCAGTGCGGAACTTCCCGTCCGCAATGTAGACTTGGAAAAAGTCTGCAAACAAATCCAATTTCACCAGACGACTCACCCCAACACCTCCCCCACCCATTCCGGCACCAATTCCCCCGCCGACCCCAGTCGCGACTCATGAAACCAATGCGAGCCCTCGCTGCGCTCCAAATTCAGCTCCAGCGTCTGCACGCCAAGATTGCGGGCGTCCTGCACGAACCCCGCCGCCGGATAGACCGCGCCGGAGGTACCGATGCTAACGAACAGGTCCGCCTCGCGAATGGCGCGGTAGATGCGGTCCATCTGGTAGGGCATCTCGCCGAACCACACCACGTCGGGGCGCAGGCTCGGCGCCTGACATACCGGGCACGCCGGGCGGTCGGACAGAGTCGCATCCCAAGGCGAGCGCATCTCGCAGGCGAGGCACAGCGCGCTCTTCAGCTCGCCATGCATGTGCAGCACGCGCTTCGCCCCGGCCCGCTCATGCAGGTCGTCGACATTCTGCGTGACGATCAGCAACTCGCCCCCGAACTCCGCATCGAGCCGCGCGAGTGCGTCGTGCGCCGGATTGGGCTGCACCTTTCCGAGAGCCTCGCGCCGCATGTCGTAGAAGTTCAGCACCAGCTCCGGGCTGCGGGTAAAGCCTTCGGGCGTCGCGACGTCCTCGACATTGTGCTGCTCCCACAATCCCCCTGCGCTGCGGAAGGTATCGATGCCGCTCTCTGCGGATATCCCGGCCCCGGTAAGGATGACGATGTTGCGGATTTCTTGGGTCAAACCCCACCTCCGTTCGCCCTGAGCTTGTCGAAGGGCTGTCTTTTCTTCTAGCTCAGGGCATGAAGGAAGTGCGGGGCTTCGACAAGCTCAGCCCGAACGGGGAAGCGACGTGGCGAGAATAGGCATCATCGGCAGCGCAGGGCGCATGGGCAAGGCGATCGCGGAGGTGCTGGCCGATACCGGCCACGATCTCGGCGGCGGGGTCGATGCCGGCGGCGATGTCGCTAGCCTCGCCGACAAGAGCGAAGTGCTGGTCGACTTCTCCGCGCCGGGCGCGCTGCAGGGCAATCTTCACGCCGCCATCGGCGCAGGCATCCCGCTGGTGATCGGCACAACCGGGCTCGGCGAGAGCCACCACACCGCGATCAACAACGCCGCACGCGCCGTGCCGATCCTGCAGACGGGCAACACATCGCTCGGCGTCACGCTGCTGGCGCATCTGGTGCGAGAAGCCGCGAGTAAGCTCGGCCCTGACTGGGATATCGAGATCGTCGAAATGCACCACCGCCACAAGGTCGATGCGCCGAGCGGCACGGCCCTGCTGCTCGGCGAAGCGGCGGCGCAGGGGCGTGGTATCGAGCTTGCCGACAACACCGAAAGCGGGCGGGACGGCCACACCGTGGAGCGGGCCGAGGGCGCAATCGGCTTCGCCGCGCTGCGTGGCGGCACAGTGGCGGGGGAGCACAGCGTCATCCTCGCCGGCGAGCAGGAGCGCCTGACGTTCTCGCACAGCGCCGAGAACCGCCTGATCTTCGCTCGCGGTGCGGTGAAGGCGGCGGAGTGGCTGATCGGCAAGCAGGCCGGTCGCTATGCGATGGCGGACGTGCTGGGGCTCTGAGCAAGCTGCCATGACCAAGGACCAGATTTTCGAATTCTTCCGGCGGCTGGCGGAAGACAATCCCGAGCCGGAGACCGAGCTGGAATATGGCAATTGCTACCAGCTGGTGGTGGCCGTCGCGCTCTCCGCGCAGGCGACCGATGTGGGGGTCAACAAGGCCACCCGCGCGCTGTTTGCGAAGGTCGAAACGCCCGCACAAATGATTGAACTCGGCCTCGACGGGCTGATCGAGCACATCAAGACCATCGGCCTGTTCAATTCCAAGGCCAAAAACGTGATCGCGCTGAGCCAGTTGCTGATCGACGATTATGGCGGCGAGGTGCCGGACACGCGCGAGGACCTCGTGCGGCTGCCGGGAGTGGGCCGCAAGACCGCCAATGTGGTCTTGAACTGCTGGTTCAGGCAGGAAACCTTCGCGGTCGACACCCATATCCTCAGGGTCGGCAACCGCACCGGCCTCGCCAAGGGCAAGACGCCCGAGCAGGTCGAGGCGAAGCTGGAAAAGCGCGTCCCCCAGCCCTTCCGCCTGCATGCGCATCACTGGCTGATCCTGCATGGCCGCTATGTTTGCAAGGCGCGAACGCCGGAGTGCTGGCGGTGCAAGGTCGTGGATTTGTGCAGCTACCGGAAGAAGGTGCTGGAGAAGCCGAAGGGGCGTTAGGCGAGTCTGGCTACGATTCTTGCGATTTCGGGCTTGGTATATTGCTCAATCGGATCGAGCTCGTCAGTTTTGGGCGGCCACTCACCTGCATCGAATGCCTCATGAACCTCCCAAAAAAGGGACGGCCAGCTACCTTCCGGAACCTGTTCGTGCCGGAACATCAGCGTAGAATTCAGATCGTTGGCTAGCGAGTCGCCAAATTCATAACTCACCTCGTTTGCATGATATTTTTTGGCCAGCTCCGCTCCAATAAGATCAAGGCAGCTGAGCCAATCGACATCGAGCTGCCCGGCCCAGCGATCCACGTCTTCTTCACTCGCAAACGTGTATCCTTCCTTATCAACTCGTGCATCCAACTCTTCGAAAATCGCAAGAATGTTGGGAGGTGAAGAGCTCTCCATAGGTTCGGCCTAAACATCATCCGCCGAGATCATTTCCTCGCGGTCGATCTCGCCCGTCATCACCGCCACCGTCGTCGCCACTGCCGCATCGCCCGAAACATTCGTTGTAGTGCGCATCATGTCCATTATCCGGTCCACACCGGCGACGAAAGCGATGGTTTCGAGCGGCACGCCGACTGCGCCGAAGACCAGCGCCATCATGATCAGGCCCGCGCCCGGTATGCCCGCCGCGCCGATCGCGCCGAGCGTGGCGAGGATCGAGATCAGGAAATAGTCGCCCATGCTGAGGTCGACGCCGAAGATTTGCGCGCCGAACAGGGTGGCGAGGCCGAGATACATCGCGGTGCCGTTCATGTTCACCGTCGCGCCCAGGGCGATCACGAAGCTGGCGACCGAATTGGACACGCCCAAGTTGCGCTCGGCGCAGCGTAGGGTCACCGGCAGCGTCGCGTTGGAGCTGGCGGTGGAATAGCTCACCGCCATCGCGTCGATGATGCCGCGGAAGAAATGCCGCACCGGCAGGCGGGCGAGGAATTTTATCATCGCCGAATACATCACGAAGATGATCAGCAGGCAGCCGAGATAATTGAGCGCGACGAGCTGCGCCAAGCTGACCAACGCGTCCAGCCCCAGCGTGCCCGCGACCCACGCCATCAGCGCGAAAACGCCGAACGGGGTGAGCTCCATCACCACCATCGTGACCTTCTGCATGATGACCGCGCCGCTATCGAACACGCGCTGGACGGGTTCGCCGTCCTTCTCCGCCATCAGGATGCCGGCGCCGATCAGCAACGAAAAGACGATCAGCGGCAGCACCGCGACGTCCGCCATCACCTGCACCGGGCTTTCCGGCACGATGGAGAGGATCATGTCGACGAAGGTGGTTTCATTCGGCTCCGGCACGTCGCCCATCTCGATCGCGCTGGTATCGACTCCGCTGCCGGGCGCGAAAAAGGTGCCGAGGCCCAGCCCCATCCACACCGCGATCTGGCCCGTGACGACGAACAGGATCATCGCCCGTCCGCCGACCGCACCCAGCTTGCGCAAGTCGCCGATGGCGGCGACCCCGCTGACCAGGCTGAAGAAGATCAGCGGCACGACCAGCATCTTGATCGCCTTGATGAAAAAGTCGCCGATCCACTTGATGCTCTCCGCATCCGGCCCCCAGGCCCAGCCGGTCAGCACGCCCAGGATGAGCGCGGTGATGACCCGCTGCCACAGCGGAATTGCGAACCAGGTGCGAAGCATGCGGTGAGACCCCCTCAAATCAGTCGGGCGGACGCTAGGCAATTCGGGCATCGATTGGAAGCATGCTCGTATCGCACCCCAATTTCGTCGCCCCGGCCCACGAGCCGGGGTCCCGCTTTTTGAAACCTGGTGTTGAAACGCTAGAAAGCGGGACCCCGGATCAAGTCCGGGGTGACGAGGGAGATCAGGAGGAGAGCGCCGCCTGCGCCACCCGCGCGTAAATGCGGCTTAGCGTATCGAGGTCCGCCATGGCTACGGCCTCGTCGCGCTTGTGCATCGTGGCGTTGCAGAGGCCGAATTCGATCACCGGACACACGCTGCGCAGGAAGCGTGCGTCCGAGGTGCCGCCGGTGGTCGACGGCTCGGGATCGATAGCGGTTTCCGCCTTCACGGCAGCGGCAATCATGCTCGAGAACGCGCCCGGCTCGGTCAGGAACGGTTCGCCGCTGATGACCGGGCGCGCGGTGCCGCCATGCTTCTCGGCGATCTCGATCACTTGCTTGGACAGCGACGCCCCCGAATGCGTGTCGTTGAAACGGATCGAGATCCGCGCCTTGGCCTTGGCCGGGATCACGTTATGCGCGCGGTTGGGCACATCGATCTCGGTAATCTCGAGATTGCTCGGCTGGAACCAGTCGGTGCCTTCGTCTAGGGGGAGATTGTTGAGCTCGCGCAGGATTTCGACCATTGCGGGCAGCGGATTGCCGGCGAGGTGCGGGTAGGCGACGTGGCCTTGCGTCCCTTCGACCTCGAGCCAGATATTGACCGAGCCGCGCCGCCCGATTTTCATCATGTCGCCCAGCCGGTTGACGCTGGTCGGCTCGCCGACGAGGCACAGGTCGGGCTTGATACCCTCCGACCGCATATAGTCGATCAGCGCACGGGTGCCGTGCAACGCGGGGCCTTCCTCGTCGCCGGTGATGATGAAGCTGATCGTTCCCGCTTCTTGCGGCACGTTCGCCACCGCATCGACCATGCAAGCGATCGCCCCTTTCATATCGACCGCGCCGCGCCCATAGAGCAGCTCGCCGCGCTCTTCCGGTTCGAACGGCGCGCTGGTCCAGCCCTCGCCCGGCGGCACCACGTCGAGATGCCCGGCAAAGGCGAAATGCTTGCTGCCTTCCGGCCCATGGCGGATCGCGAACAGGTTTTCGACCGGTGCCTCGTCGCTGCCCTCTTCGCCCTCACCGCGCGTGAAGCGATGCACTGCGAAGCCGAGCGGCTCCAGCATCGCCTGCATTTCGTCGAACACCGCGCCGGTGGCGGGCGTGACGCTGGGCGCGGCAATCAGGCGCTTGGCGTAGTCGAGGGCTTGGCTCATACCGGCTGTCGCTATCAGGAGTGTGCCCCATGCCCAAGCTCGATCTCGCCGCGATCCCCCAGACCAACGCGACCGGCTACCCCGCGCCGTTCGACGCGCCGGTGCAGGGTCGCTGGTACCGGCGACTCGCGCCTGCCGCGGGGATGACGCAGCTCAAGGCCAGCCATGTCGTCCTCAAACCCGGCGCGTGGTCGAGCCAGCGGCACTGGCACCGCGACATCGACGAGCTGCTGGTGATGGTTTCCGGCGAGGCGGTGCTGGTGGATGACGCAGGCGAGCAGGTGATCCATCCCGGCGATATCATTGCCTGGCCGGCCGGAGTGGAGAACGGCCATCATCTGCAGAACCGCTCCGACGAGGATTGCGTTTTCGTGGTTGCGGCGGCGGGTGACTACGAGAGCGATGGCGGCGAGTATCCCGATATCGACATGGTGTTCGATCCCGACGGCTATGCGCGGAAGGATGGGACGCGGTACGAGACGGACCGGATACCGTGAACCTCTCCTAAAGCCGTCATCCCAGCGGAAGCTGGGATCTCTGTCCACTTGGCGCGATGTCGAGACAGATCCCAGCTTTCGCTGGGATGACGTCAATTGGTTTTCTCCACCAACGGCCCCGGCGCAAACGCCTCGTCCAGCAAGCGCGCTATCCGCAGACCCGCTTGCGTCACCCGCCGCTGGCTGACCGGGATCGCAGCGACGATGTCTTCCTGCGTCAGCGCGGTTTCGCCCGGCAGGTCGGTTTCGCACACTGCGTCGGTATCGAAAGCGTTGGGATAGACGAAGTCGCGGCTGATCGCCCAACTCTCGCGGCCCCAGTCGGCCGAGATGCCACCCGCCAGCTCGGCGCGCTCGGCCGCGCTGTAGCGCCGCACCAGCGACGGCCGCGCCGAGGTGATCGCCCGCTCCGCCAGCGGCCCGTCCCAGATCCAGTGCAGGTTGAGGCCCGGCGCGATGCCGTAATCGGTCTCGCGGTCGTTGCCGCCGCGATCGTCCTTGTCGCCGGAATGGAGCGGCATGTGCACGTCACCGACGAAATGGACCATGAAGGCGAGCGCCTGCAGCCGGACATTGGCGGGCAGGCTTTCGTCGGCGAGGATGCGCTGGTTGCGGTCGATCTGGGCGAGGATGCAATTGCCGCCGGGGCAGTTCTTCCACGGCTCGTAGGGCTCGCAGATCGGCGTCGTGCGATAATGCCAGGCCGCGGTGTGCCCCCAGCGCCAGCGCATCCGGCGCACGCAATCGGGCCAGACGGTCGCGTCCTGCAGGGTCTTCAGCTCGCATTCCGGCGTGCCGAGCAATCCCTCGGCGCGAAACAGGCGCTGCATCGCCGCGCGGGTGTCGGGGCGGATATTCGCCTCCGCGATATCGCCCGTTACGGTGTGCGCGAAGAATCCCCAGGCTTGCGCCGGGGCCGGCAATGCGATCGTCAGGAAAGCGAGAGCGGCTGCGACTGCGCCGCCGGCTATGCGGAAGCCACGCCTTCGTATTGTTCGAGTACCCATTCTTCGTCCTCTGCGGCCGCGACCCAGGCCTGCATCCATTCGTGTTCCCACATCGCCTGCATATAGGCTTCGGCAAAGCCCGGAACCCCGAAACCGTAGGTCAGGAAGCGGGTCACGATCGGGGCGTAGTAGATATCCGCCGCGCCGAAAGTTCCGAACAGGAACGGCCCGCCACCGCCGAAACGCGCGCGCGCTTCCGCCCACAGGCCGAGGATGCGCACGACGTCTTGCCGCGTATCCTCGCTGATTTTCGCTCCATCGAAGCGCTGGCGGATGTTCATCGGGCACTCGCTGCGCAGCGACTGGTAGGAGCTGTGCATCTCCGCCACCATGCTGCGCGCCATGCCGCGCGCGGTGTCGTCCTTGGGCCAGAAGCGGTCGCGCCCGACCTTGTCGGCGAGATATTCCATGATCGCGAGACTGTCCCACACCACGGTTTCGCCGTCCCACAGGATCGGGACCTTGCCGGAAGAGGGCATCATCCCGCCTTCTTCCTGCAGCTTCTTCTGCTGCCATTCCTCGCCGAACATCGGCACGATGATCTCTTCGAAATGCAGCCCCGACTGCTTGGCCGCGAGCCAGCCGCGCAGCGACCAGCTGGAATAGTTCTTGTTGCCGATAATCAGTTTCATGCGTGGCTCCACCTTGCCGAACTCTGCATTGTGTCGCGGCGTTAGGCGTTCAGCCTGTGAGTGTCGAGCCTGAACGGATCACCGGGCGACCGTTTCGACAAACGTCGCGATATCGTCCAGCGCAGGAGAATTGCCGCGCAGCGGCTTGGCGATGGATGTGACGATACCGATATGGCCGACGCCGTCATAAACCTTCACTTGCGCTGGCACCCCGCTCGCGCGCAGTTTCTGCGCCAGCTCGTAGCTATTGCGCGGTTCCACCGTGGTATCGTCACCGCCGGTCAGCAGCAGCGTCGACGGGTCGCCCGCGCCCGCCCAGGTGATCGGCTGGGTCTCGGCGGGATCGGGCCAGTTGCCGAAGGCTGCGCGCGTGACCTCACCGTCGAACGGCGCGAAATCGTATGGCCCTGCCAGCCCTGCCCAGCCTCTTACCGCCGCGCGATCCGGCCCGAGCCAGCGCTCGTCGAGCGCCAGCATGGCAGCGATGTAGGCCCCGGCGGAATGGCCGACGAGGACGATCCGGTCCGCATCACCGCCATATTGCGCCGCATTCTCGCGCGCCCAGCGCACCGCGGCCGCGCCGTCTTCGACGAAGGCGGGGTAGCGCACATCCGGCACCAGCCGGTAATCGGGCACCAGCGTGACATAGCCCCGCGCCGCCAGCGCCCGCCCGACAAAGTCATACCCGGTGCGCGTGCCGCTGTTCCAGCTGCCGCCGTAGAAGAACACCACCACGGGGCGGGCCTCGCCCGCGGCAAGCGGAGCGTCGGGCGTGAAGATATCGAGCCTTTGCCGCTCGTCGGTGCCATAGGCGACCGCCTTGGCTGTCTGGCTCGAAGCGCCATCCTTGGGGATGATGGCGTTGAAGGTCTTGAGCGGCGAACAGGCTGCACCCGTGCCGAGCAGGAGCGCTAAAGCAAACACACTGCCGATGGCTTGCCGGTTCATGAAGCATCCGCCACCACGGCGGCGCGCAGGGCGGCAATGCCGAGACCCTTTTCACTGCTGGTGATGTGGAGTTCGGGGAAGGCGGCGGGATGTTTGCGCGCTTCTTCTGCGACCTTGGCGGCGGTGGCTTCGAGTTCGCTGGCCTTGATCTTGTCGGCCTTCGTCAGGACCACGCGGTAGCTCACGGCGGTCTCGTCGAGCATTGTCATCATCTCGCGGTCGACATCCTTCAGGCCGTGCCGCGCGTCGACCAGCACCAGCGTACGCGCCAGCACCTGGCGACCCTTGAGATAGGTGCGCACCAAGTTCTTCCAGCGCTCGACCACCTTCACCGGTGCCTTGGCGAAGCCGTAGCCGGGCATATCGACCAGCCGGAATTGCGTCGGCTCGCCCACCTCGAAGAAATTGAGTTCCTGGGTGCGGCCCGGCGTGACCGACGTGCGCGCGATGCTCCTGCGCCCGGTCAGGGCGTTGAGCAGCGAGCTCTTGCCGACATTGCTGCGCCCGCAGAAAGCGATCTCGGGTACGGTCGGCTCGGGCAGGAATTTGAGCTGCGGCGCCGACAGAAGGAAGTCGACGCGGCCGGAAAACAGCTTCGCCGCGTCCTTCTCCTCGGGCGTTTCGGGTGTGCCGATCACGCGCCGCCTACCCTTCCGCCTTCGCCTTGGCAGCCCTCTCCGCATCGGCCTGCGCCTTCAATTGCGGGTGCTTGGAATAGAGATAGCGCTGCTGCGCCAGCGTCAGCACGTTGGACGTGTTCCAGTACAGCAGCAGGCCGGCGGCGAACGGCGCCATGATGAACATCAGCACCCATGGCATGATGTTGAAGATCTGCCGCTGGATCGGATCGGTCACCGGATTCATCTGGAAGGTCAGCCACATCGTCACACCCAGCAGCACCGCAAGCGGGCCGATGGCGATCAGGCCGGGCACTTCGAACGGCAGCAGGCCGAACAGGTTGAAGATATGCGCCGGATCGGGCGCGGAGAGATCCTCGATCCACAGTGCGAAAGGCTGGTGGCGCATCTCGATGGCGAGGATCAGCACCTTGTAGAGCGCGAAGAAGATCGGGATCTGGATCAGCAAGGGCAGGCAGCCGGCCAGCGGATTGACCTTCTCCTCCTTGTAGAGCGCCATGATCTCCTGCTGCTGCTTCTGCTTGTCGTCCTTGTACTTCTCCTGGATCGCCTTCATCTTCGGCTGGACGGCCTTCATCGCGGCCATGCTACCGAATTGCTTCTGGGCGATCGGGAACAGCAGGCCGCGGATGATTACCGTCAGCAGGATGATGGCGACGCCGAAATTGCCGACCAGGTCGAACAACTGGTTCAGCAGCCACAGCAGCGGCTTTTCGAACCAGCGGAACCAGCCCCAGTCGATGGCGAGGCCGAACTTGTCGATCCCGGCATCTTCGTACTGGTCGAGGATCTCGCTTTCTTTCGCTCCCGCAAAAAGCTGCGTCGTGCGGCTCACCTCGTTGCCGGGCGCAACGGTCGCGGGCTGGTAGATCACGTCGGCGCGAAACAGGTTTTCGCCGATCGGGCGGAAGCCGGTCTGCGGATCGGCATCGGCCTGCGGCACCAGCGCGCCGAGGAAATAGATGTCGGAAAAGCCGAGCCAGCGCGCCTTGCCCTCGCCGCTATAGGGCCCGTCGTCGGCGAGGTCGTCGTAATCCGGGCCGTAATCCGCCGAATCGCCGAACACGCCCATCGGGCCGGAATGCGCGATCCAGGTGTCGGTGCTGGCCGTTTCGCTGGTGCGCGTGATCGTAGCGAAGGGCCGCGCCACGACCGGGCCGCCGCCGGTATTGGCGGCGGTCTGCTCGGCGGTGATCATGTAATTGTCGTCGATCGAGAACCGGATGCGGAACTGCTGCCCGGCGCCGTTGTCCCAGCTCAGCGTGACCGGATTGCCCTGGGTCAGAGTCTCGCCATCGGCGGACCAGACGGTGTCGCTGGTGGGCAGCGAAACGCCCTCGCCGACCCAGCCGAACTGGGCGAAGTACTGCGCATCGGTATTCTGAGGCGCGAACATCTGGACCGGGCCGCTGTCCTCGTCGACAGTGGCGCGGTGATCCTTCAGCTCGATATCGTCGATCCGCGCGCCGACGAGGTTGATCGAGCCTTCGACGCGCGGAGCGTCGATGCGGATGCGCTCGGGCGTGGCGAGAGCATCGGACAGTTCGACCGGACCTTGTGCTGCCGCCCCGTTGTCGAGCGTCGCCGCCGTCGAGCTACCTGCAACCGGTGCGCTCGCTACAGTCGGGCTGCCTTCCACCGCTTCGATCGGCTCGGCCGGCTGCGGATAGAAGTAATTCATCGCCGCATCCCAGCCGATGATCAGCACGCCGCACAGCACTACGGCAAGGAGGAGGTTGCGCTGGTTGTCCAAGGTGAAAGGCCCCGTATCGAACTCGTGAGGTGTATTATATAGGTACTACGGCACGGGATCAAAGCCATGCCCGCCCCAAGGGTGGCAGCGCCCTATACGTTTCACCGCCATCCATCCACCCTTGATTGCCCCATGCTTCTCGACCGCTTCGATGGCGTATTGCGAGCAGGTCGGCTGGTAGCGGCACGAGGGCGGCAGGATGCGCGACGGGCCAAGCTGCCAGCCCCGCGCGATCCAGATCAGAATTTGCTTCACAAAACCTCCGCTCGTGTCGAGCGCGCTTCGAGCTCAGCCGAGAATCGCTGTCGAGACATCGCCTGGCGCTATCTCGACTACGGCTCCTCGACAAGCTCGGCGCCTGCGCTCGATACGAACGGGGCGCGGCTAGCGCCTGCGCCTGCGACGCGGATCGCCCTTGCCTTCGCGCGCCCGCCGAAGCGCCAACATAAGCTCCTCACGCAGCTTGCCAAAATCCCGCTCGATCCCACCTTCGCGTCCGATCAGGATGTGATCGTGATCGGCGAGTCCCTGCTGTGGGAGCAGCTCCCACAGCAGCTCGCGAAATCGCCGTTTCATCCGGTTGCGGACGACGGCATTGCCGATCTTCTTCGTGACGGTGATGCCGTAGCGCTGGCCTTGTCCCTGGTTAGGGTGCGCCAAAAGGACGAAGCCCGGCCGGGCGACTCGAAGCCCGCGATTCGCCGCGAGGAAATCGGCGCGCTTGCGGATGACGGCGGGTTTGTCGGTCACGGTCGCAGGTCTAGCGCCAAGATCAGAAAGAGTCTGTGTGTTTCGCACCCCATTCGGGGTGCGGTTTCCTCGCTCAAGGGGTCCTTGCGGCCCCAATCGCTGCGGGCGGCCGGTCGGCCTTGCGGTCGGCTGGTCGCCGACCGTGCTCCGCGACCAAACTTCATGGCCTGGAATGGGAACGGGCTCCCGATCAGGGAGCCCGCAAGGGCGACTGCCCGCCCGGAGCGCTTTGCGCGGAGGATAGCCTAAGCGAGCGGGAGTCGAAGACGGGGCGAGGCCCCACCCGAGCGCCGACGCTTGAGGCTAAACAAAATGAGGAAAAACCTCACGCAGTGAGGCTTTTCCTTCCGCGACGCCGCCGCGCGCGAAGAACCTTGCGGCCTCCGACGGTGGCCTTGCGGGCGAAGAATCCGTGGCGACGCTTGCGCACGAGATTGGAAGGCTGGAAAGTCCGCTTCATCGGATCGTCCTCGAAAAATGTGTGGTGCGCTGCTTGCGCGAATAAAAAGGGCCGCCCGAGCCGAGCGACCGCCGTATGGCCGCGCGGTTAGAAGCTTGCGGGCGCGAAGTCAAGATAAGCCAGCTTTGGATCGCTCTGGGGTTCTTTCACCGTAACATCGCCCGCAGGCGCGTCGTTGCCCAGCCATTCGCGCATGTCCTGTGCGGTCAGCCACAGCGCCTGTTCGTGCGGGACCGAATTGGTCATATCATAAAAGGCGCGCGCCTGCCCCTCGTCCATGCCCATCTCGCGGTAGTAGGCGAGATAGGCGCGGTGTTCGGGCGAATCGGCGCCATAATCGTCGGCTTGCTTCCCGTAATCGTCGAGCCAGCTGTGAACGGCGAATTCCGCGCCATCGGCAAGCGTGCGCCTGGCCCCGGCAAGGAACAGCTCGACCGCGCCCGAGCGGACCGAGCCGCCATCCGGAACATGCGTTTCGAGCCCGGCTGCGCGAATCATCCGGCCGGTGGCGAGGTTGGCGCGATCGTCGTCGGTGCCGGGGCATTCGATGAAATCGAGCCGCGTCAGCCCGGGGAAGTCGGTCATCATCTGCTGGAACTGCCAGGGGGTCGCCGGACCCGTAACGCCCACCAGAGCGGCGCGCTCCTCGTCGATGACGCGGAACGGGCCATAGGCGGAGATGGCGGTGGGCGTGCGGGCCCGGCGAAAGGCGATGGCGCGGTCTGCGGTCTCTCCCAAGGGCTCGGCAGACACTCTCACATCGGCCGGAGCTTCGACCCATTCTTCGGTGATCGTGACCTGCACGACATAGCCCTGCGCCGCGGCGGGCGGCGCCAGCAGCATCAGGGTGGCCAGGAACAGGGCGATCAGACCGCGCATGCCGAGGGTATGGCCCGCCCTCGCTTACGCAATCGGCAATCAGGAAGGTTTCCATAAGGTTACTCGACATTCACCGTCCGAGCGGGCAGACAGATCGGCAGAGGACACGCAAGATAGGGGAATTGCGTGGTCGCTCTGGTTCGCACCGTGGCATATCTGGGTCTGGAAGCGCGCGCCGTGGAGGTGCAGTGCTCGATCGCGCCGGGCCTGCCCAATTTCAACATCGTCGGGCTGGCGGACAAGGCCGTGGGCGAAAGCAAGGAGCGGGTGCGCGCGTCGCTCAGCTCGATGGGCCTCGCGCTGCCGCCCAAGCGGATCACTATCAACCTGTCGCCTGCCGACCTGCCCAAGGAAGGCAGCCATTACGACCTGCCGATTGCACTGGCGCTGCTGGCGGCGATGGGCGTGACCGATGCCGAGCAGCTGGCGGACTTCATTGCAGTGGGCGAGCTGGCGCTGGACGGCCGCGTGGTGCCGTCCCCCGGCGTGCTGCTGGCGGCGCTCCATGCGAGCGAGCAGGAATGCGGGCTGATCTGCCCCGCCGCGCAGGGCAGCGAAGCCAAGTGGGCGAGCGAAGTGCCGGTGATCGCCGCACCCGACCTGCTGGCGCTGCTCAATCACCTGAAGGGCACGGCGCGCCTGCCCGATCCGGTGCCGGGCGAGGTCGAAGCGCCCGATCACGGCCCGGACCTCAAGCAGGTGAAGGGGCAGGAAACCGCCAAGCGCGCGCTCGAGATCGCCGCGGCGGGGGGACACAATCTGCTGATGAACGGTCCGCCGGGCGCGGGGAAATCGCTGCTTGCCTCATGCTTGCCAGGGATTCTCCCGCCGCTCTCTGCCAGCGAGGCGCTGGAAGTGAGCATGGTGCAATCGGTCGCGGGCACGCTGGAGGGCGGGCGCATCAGCCGCCAGCGCCCGTTCCGCGCGCCGCATCATTCGGCGAGCATGGCGGCGCTGACCGGCGGCGGTGTCAAAAGCCTCGGAAAACGGGATTCCGCGCCACATAGAGCGAGATTCTCATTTCGTGTGACCGGCGGCAAGCTCAATAAGTTTCGTAAAGCAATAACTTACCGAGCTTGCGCGCTCCGACCGACATTTTTTTGCCAACCAAGCATACCGCGAATTTTCGGATAGCCACAGTGGATGAGCGGGAAAGGAGAAATCTGCACAATTACTGGGTTGGCTGCCTGGTTCTGCCAGTGCTCGTTTATGCGATCGTGCGGCTACTAATTCACCAAGCAAGCTAGCCGCAGGTCGCGACCGAGCGAGGCGATCAACAGACTGACCTCCATCAAACCTCAGCTACAGCGAATTCGGGCGAGCCTGCCCAGGTAAGCTCCCAAGTCGCTCCTTGTCGGATGTGTCCGTCGTCAGAACATTTGGCACAACTCGCGGCGTAGGTTTGCGGAGTGCGGGCCTCGTCTGAGGTTTGATGCTAGGCGGCGAGCCTGCGGTGTTGCAAGCGCCGATGTTCGAGTGTCTTTCGCTTGATCCTTTCTCTTCGTTTGATGATGGCAGGAGCCCTGCCGAAGTAGGTATCGGCAGGTGTCACATTGTCGAGGCTCTCGTGGTATCGGCAGTGGTTGTAATGCTCGACGAAGGCCTCGATCTGCTGGTGGAGATCGCCGGGCAGGAAGTAGTTCTCTAGCAGCACGCGGTTCTTCAGGGTCTGGTGCCAGCGCTCGATCTTGCCTTGGGTTTGCGGATGGAAGGGGGCGCCCCGCACATGGCTCATCTGGTTCGCTTCGATGTATTCGGCCAGTTCTCCGGCGATGTAGCTGGGGCCGTTGTCGCTGAGAAGGCGGGGCCTGTGCAGCACGTTGGCGTGGTCGCAGCCTGAGGCTGCCAGCGCCATGTCCAGCGTCTCGGTGACGTCCTCGGCCCGCATGGTGGTGCAGAGCTTCCATGCAATGATGTAGCGCGAGTAATCATCGAGCACGGTCGATAGATAGACCCAGCCCCATCCGATGATCTTGAAGTAGGTAAAGTCGGTCTGCCACATCTCGTTGGGGCGGGAGGTTTGTGTGTGGAACGCATCTGCCGCCTTGATCACGGTGTAGGCCGGGCTGGTGATCAGATCATGAGCCCTGAGCAGCCGGTAAACCGTGGCTTCCGACACGAAGTAGCGCCGCTCGTCGGTGAAGCGCACCGCCAGCTCGCGCGGGGACAGATCGGTCTGCTCCAGCGCCATCTCGACGATCTGGTCCTGGATATCCTCGCCGATGCGGTTCCACACCCGGCTCGGCGCTGAAGGGCGGTCCTGGAGCGCCTCCGGCCCGCCTTCGAGGTAACGGTCATACCAGCGGTAGAAGGTTCGCCGTGCCACACCGAGTTGGTCCAGCGTGCGTTTGGCGGGCAGATGCGACTGCTCGACGATCCGGATGATCTCGAGCTTCTCGGATGCGGGATACCTCATTCGTCGTCTCCCCCATCCGCGATCATGCTTTTTTTGAGCAGGCGGTTTTCCAGGGTGAGGTCGGCCACGCATTCCTTGAGATCGCGAGCTTCTCGCCGCAGGTCCTTGACCTCGTCCGTGGTCGCAGCACGGGCGGTATCGCCAGCTAGCCTTCGCTTGCCAGCCTCCATGAACTCCTTCGACCAGGTGTAATACAGGCTCTGCGCAATGCCCTCGCGGCGGCACAGCTCGGCAATGGAGTCATCGCCGCGCAGGCCACCCAGGACGATCCTGATCTTGTCCTCAGCAGAGAAATGCCGGCGGGTCTTGCGGCGAATGTCTTTTACCACCTGCTCGGCAGGCGATTTGGACCTTGAGGATTTGGGCTTCATCTTCGTTCCTTCGTCACTACGACGAAGCCCAAATCCTCCTTAAATCACAACCTCAAATCTGTGCCATAGGCGCTGACGGGAGACAGCCAGAATCTTCCTTTTAGTTTTATTTCCACGAAAATGACGCCGGCGCGATCATCATTCCCTACAATGATATTGGCTTCGGCGGTCCCGGCGTCATCCGCCAGGGCTATTATGCCGGCGGGCGTCTCGAGACTGATGCCGGCGCCATCTTCGGGCAAGCGACCTACAATCTGACCCCGGAGATTCACCTCGTCGTCGGTGGCCGTTACAGCATCGAGCGAAAAGGCATTTCCGAACAGCTTCAGTTCGACCTCGCGCGACCCTATTCGCCCGCCAATCCCGTCGCGCCGCTCGCCCAGTGCGGAGCCGATATCCCATCGGTCCCGACCTGCCAACCGCACAAGACCTTCCGATCCTTCACGCCGAAAGTGGCGCTCGAGTATCAAATCACGCCCGACGCTTTGCTCTACGCCTCGGTTTCGCGAGGCTTCAAAAGCGGCACCTACAATGTCGGCGGCGTGCAGCCGCCCGTGAAGCCGGAGAAGGTCACGGCCTATGAAGGGGGCCTGAAATCGGAATTCCTCGATCGGCGGCTCCGCATAAATCTTGCCGGCTTTTATTATGATTACAAGGATCTCCAGGTCGGCAAGGTGGTCAACGCGTCACTCGCGCTGGAGAATGCGGCGACAGCGACGATCTACGGTGCCGAGCTCGAGTTGCGCGCGCGCCCCACGCCCGACTTAGAACTGGGTCTGACCGGCTCCTATCTCAACGCCAAGTTCGACAGTTTCATCAGTATCGATCCCGCGCGACCCGGAGGTGACGGGCGCACCGTCGACCCGGCGACCGGCGCACCGGCTTTCAACAACGCCGGCAACCGCCTGCCGCAAGCCCCCAAATGGACGGTCGACGCCATGGCACAATATACCGTGCGCTCGGACCATGGATCCTTTGCCCTTCGCGGAGAGGTCTTGTGGGTCGATAAGGTCTATTTCAGTGCCTTCAACGTTCCGCAGGTGTCGCAGCCGGCAAAGACCAAGCTCAATGCCTCGCTGATCTACACCGATCCGGGCGATCGCTGGAGCGTGACCGTCTACGGCAAGAATCTCGCCAACAAGACGTACATCTCAAACGCCTTTGTCAGCTCCAGCATCGTGGGATTTGGCGTCAACGGCTTCCTCGAGGAGCCGCGAACCTATGGCGTGACCATCGGGTATAAGTTCTAGCCGGGAATATATTCTCATGATCACGATTCCCACCGCCGAGTCCATCATCGACATTTCGATGCCCATCGAGAATGATATCGTATCGGATCCGGCGGCCTTTCGTCCACGGGTCCGATATTTCGGGCACGATGATACACGAGAACAGATGCTGGCCTTCTTCCCCGGAATGACGGCCAGCGACCTGCCCGATGGCGAGGCCTGGGCGATCGAGCATGTCGAGCTGATCACGCACAACGGCACGCATCTCGACGCACCTTACCATTTTCATTCGACGATGGATGGGGGCAAGCGGGCGATCACGATCGACGAGGTTCCGCTCCACTGGTGCTGCCAACCAGGCGTCAAGCTCGATTTCCGGCATTTCCCCGATGGCTATGTGGTGACCGCCGAGGATGTTCGGGCTGAACTCGATCGGATCGGCGTCAAGCTCAGCCCGCTGACCATCGTGGTCATCAACACGCGGGCCGGTTCGGCCTACGGCACGGATGACTATGTCAACGCGGGGTGTGGAATGGGCCGCGAAGCCACGCTTCACCTGCTTGAGCGCGGTGTCCGGGTGACAGGGACCGATGCATGGTCATGGGACGCGCCGTTCACTTACACGGCGCAGAAATATGCCGAAACCGGGAATGCCGACCTGATCTGGGAGGGGCACAAAGCGGGTCGGGAAATCGGCTATTGCCATCTGGAGAAGCTGCATAATCTCGAAGCGCTTCCATCCTCCGGATTCACCGTGATGTGTTTCCCGACCAAGATCAAAGGCGCTTCGGCAGGCTGGACCCGCGCGGTCGCCGTCCTCGACGATTGAATGGAGTCTGGCCATGAGCAACAAGGTCATCATCAGCTGCGCGGTGACGGGATCGGCGCACACGCCGACGATGTCGGACGCGCTCCCGGTCACGCCCGAGGAGATCGCCGAGCAGTCGATCGCCGCCGCCGAAGCGGGCGCGGCGATCCTGCATCTCCATGCCCGCATCCCCGAGGACGGTAGGCCGACCGGCGATCCCGAGGTCTATGCCCGCTTCCTGCCCGTGATCCGGCAGCGCACCGACGCCGTCATCAACATCACGACGGGCGGTGCGGCCACCATGCCGGTCGCCGAGCGCCTCGCCGCCTCTGCGCGTTTCAAGCCCGAGCTTTGCTCGCTCAACATGGGCTCGCTCAATTTCGCCTTCTTCCCCGCCGCGAAGCGCATCGCCGACTGGAAATACGCGTGGGAGAAGGACTATGTCACCGGCTCCGACGACTATATCTTCCGCAACACCTTCCGCGATATCGAGACGATCCTCACGACGATGGCGGAGGCGGGTACCAAATTTGAGCATGAATGCTATGACGTCGGCCATCTCTACAATCTCGCCCATTTCGTCGATCGCGGCCTGGTGAAGCCACCCTTCTTCGTCCAGATGATCTTCGGCATATTGGGCGGCATCGGTGCCGATCTCGAAAATCTTCATTATATGAAGGAAACCGCCGATCGCCTCTTCGGACGCGGCAATTACCGCTGGTCGGTGCTCGCCGCGGGTAGGCACCAGATGCCCTTTCTGACGCAGGCGGCGTTGCTCGGCGGCTATGTCCGCGTCGGGCTCGAGGACAGCCTTTTCATCGAACGCGGCGTCCTTGCGGCTTCGAATGCCCAGCAGGTCGAGAAGATCAAGCGCATCCTCGCCGAAATGGGTCACGAACCCGCGAGCCCCGCCGAAGCGAGGGAAATCCTCGGTCTCAAGGGCAGTGACCGCGTCGCCTTCTGAGCCGTGCACAGGAAGCAAGCGAATGAGGGCTTCGGTCATCGACCGATTCGGCCGTCCAGACACGGCCCTTTGGCGTGCCTGAGAATCCGTATCGCCAGATGAATTCGTACCTCATCTTCATGATCCAACAACGGCACAATGCACAGCCCGTATACGCGGATGTCGACGGGGCTGCTTTCAAGGCGCGCTGTCGCCGCTCACGGCGACAGAGATGGTGCATTCACGGTCACCCGAATAGCTGATTTCCTTTGCTACTCGGCAAGGGAAAACCGTTGGCACCGCCGATTACACCGATACACCGTTTGGAAAAGCTGGATTGGAACGCCTCGCGCGCGCGCATCCGTCCCGCTGGGCGCGCTCAGCGTGACTATTCCAATGAAGTGTATGGGGTCATTTGCTCCGCCACGAGACGTCGCCGGTGCAGGCTCAACAATCCTCAATCAATGAGTGGAAGGAATAGTTCGCCAACAAATTGAATTGGACGATGAGCCCCAAGGCGCGGCAAATGGCGCCAAATCAAAAAATGCCGTGGGGAGGACAGTCATGGTCACAGCCTTTAGGACAAATTTGCTTTGTGCCACCGCGCTATCGATCGCGTGTGCGCTTGCAGTGCCGGCACATGCCCAGGACGCTGCATCGCAGGGCGAAAAGCCCGAGGCGCAGGAAGGTGACCTTGAGACAATCGTCGTCACGGCGCAGAAGCGCGAACAGAATTTGCAGGATGTTCCGGCCGCCGTTTCCGCCATAGGCGGCGAGACGCTGCGCACGCGCGGCATCACGGAGACCTCAGACTTGATGGGCGCGATCCCCAGCCTGCAAGTCACCACTCCCTATGGTCGCACCCAACCGAATTTCTCGCTGCGCGGGATTTCAGTGGCGAACGAATTTTCCGCCTCCACTGCGTCGCCGGTTGGCGTCTATGTCGATGAAGTCTATCAGAGCTTCCGGGCGAGCCATGGCCTGCAACTCTATGACATCGACCGGGTCGAGGTACTGCGCGGACCGCAAGGAACACTCTACGGTCGCAACACCACGGGTGGCGCGATCAGCTTCTTCACGCGCAAGCCGGATCTGGGAGAGGCCAATGGCTATCTGACCGCCGGCTATGCCAATTACGACACTTTCACGGTGCAGGGCGCCGCTGAAGCGACGCTGGTTCCCGACATCTTGGGCGTCCGCGTCGCCGGTACTTTTGCAAAAGGGGATGGTTGGCAGCGCAATGTACTGCCTGGGAATGAGCGCGACCTAGGGACCACCGATACGATCGGCGGTCGCATCTCGATCCGCTTCCGGCCCGATCCCGATCTCGACATCAATTTGAAGCTCTATGCCGCGAAGGACGATCCATGGGGCACCGCGCCCTATGCAGGTGGTCAACTCGCGGGCGGGCAGGATGCGCTCGGCTATTCGCGTTACGATCCGCAACCTTTCCTAGGCGGGCGGTTGCTGCGTGACAATGAGGTCGCAGTTGATCGGGTAGGTAAGAACATCAGCAAGTCGAAAGGGATAGCCCTCAACATCAAATGGGATGTCAGCGACCAATTCTCCGTCACCTCGATTACCGGCTACGACACCGGCGACTATATCAACAATCCTGATGATTGCGATGGCGGCCCAGCCGATCTCTGCTCGATCGGCCTCACGTCGACGAGCAAGAATTTCAACCAGGATCTGCGTTTCAGCTATTCGAACGACCGCCTCGATATCATTGCCGGCCTTTATTATGGCAGGGACAAGGTCAAGACGGTCAACTACCCGGACTTTTTCGGGGCGCTGAGGCCGCTGCTGCTTGGCGCCGGTCTTCCGGGCAGCTACAATAACGCCGCAATCGGAACGCCCGACGCGATCCGCTATATCCCAGCCTTTGCCGCCAATCCGGCGTTGGGGCCTGGCGATGCCGGATTCTGCGACGCGATCGAGATCAATCCCAACGGCTTCCTTGATGCACGCTCGCTGATTGCACTCCAGACCGACATCGCGATCAATAATACGGGCAATGGCGGCATGGGGGGTAGCTTTTCGGCGGGCTGCGCCGGGGCAGGCGCGCCTCCGTTCACCCCGATCCTCGGCGAACAGCGTTTTGACGTGTCGCGCCCCTCGAAGGCGATCTACGGCGACGTAACCTGGAAAACGACCGAGCGGCTGACCGTGGCGGTGGGTGCACGCTACACCCAGGATAAGGTCAATTACCTTAACGGCAGCACTTTCCTCTATGCGCTCGACGGTACGACGCCGGTTGTCAACCTGATCCCCTACAGCAATCCATACAACCCCAATCTCGCGCCGCTTGAGCAGCGCGAAAAGGCAAACAGGCTAACCGGCCGTATCAATGTCAGCTATGAGTTCGCCGATGATATCATGGGCTATCTCCAGTACAGTCGCGGTTACCGCAGCGGCAGCTTCAACGGGCTTGCCTATCAGGGCGTCAATCAAGTCTATTATATCCAGCCTGAAAAGGTGAATGCATATGAGGCGGGGCTCAAAACCCGGCTGTTCGATCGCCGCGTCCAACTTAACCTCGCGGGCTTCTACTACGAGTATTCGAATCACCAAGTAACGCAGGCGGTTGGCGCTACAACCTTCACGCGCAGCGCCAATGGTCGCCTGTTCGGTGGCGAGGCCGAACTCGCCTGGCAGGTGGCCGATACGTTGCGTTTCGATGCTTCGCTGGGCTATCTCAACAGCAAGTACAAAGGCAATGTGATCGATCCGGCAAACCCGGCAAGCCCGACATTGAACGTCAACGGCAATCCCTTCCCGAACGCGCCGGAGGTTACGTTCCAGGCCGGATTCGACTGGGATATGATCGATGACGGCACCAACAAGCTGACCTTGCGCGGTGATGCGTCCTACATGGGCAAGTACTATTTTGATCCGTTCAAGAATTATGGGCAGACACCGTGCGATACACCCCCAGCGGGATCGAACATAACGCTCGCGGGTAAGGCGATTACATGCGCAAATCCGGGCTACTGGCTCGCCAATGCGCGATTAACCTATGCGCACGACAATATGTCGGTTAGCTTGTGGGCGAAGAATCTGTTCGACAAATATTACTACACCTACGGCCTCAACCTCAACGTGTTCGGCTACGATTATCTGAACCGCGGCATGCCGCGCACTTATGGCGTCGAAGCGACAGTCAAGTTCTGATCGCTGCTGCGACGGGGGCGGCGGGCATCCTCTCCCGCCCGCTGCCCCCGATTTTTCGACCTGACTTTCAGACCGAGGAGCATCCATGATGCGTTCCACCGGCAACGGTCCCTCATTCATCGGCACGGCGTACAGAATCGAGCGCGCTGCGATCACTGAGATCGGCGCAGCTGAAAGCACCGCCCAGGCGAGCAGCGCCGAGCGGCCGGCGCGCCTCCGGACGATTTAACGTGGATGCGTCTTGGAACAGAACTGAGCTGGAACGAATTTTCGCGACCCAACGCGAAGGGACGCGTGAGCAGGTTTCGCGCAGCTACGAAGAACGCATGGACCTGCTCGGGCGCCTTGGCCGGATATTTGAGCAGCACAGAGACGAATTGGTCGATGCCGTTGCCGCCGATTTCGGCATTCGATCCCGCTACGAGACTATCCTGCTCGACCTGATGCTTGGCATATCGGAAATTAAATTTGCGCGCCGCAATCTGAAGACGTGGCTGAGGCCGCGGCGGGTGAAGACTGACATCTTCGGCCTTCCCGGTTCATCGCGCCTGGTCCCCCAGCCCCTAGGTGTGGTGGGCGTTCTCGGCACGTGGAACTATCCGCTCGGCACCATATTCGTTGGCGCGGCCGGTGCATTGGCGGCCGGCAACCGCGTGATCGCAAAGCCGAGCGAAGTTTCCGCCAACGCCGCCGAAGCCAGCGAGCGGCTTGTGCGCCGGTATTTCGCCGAAGAGGAATTCGCGATTGTCCAGGGCGGGCCCGACATGGCACAGGCGATGACGGCCCTACCTTTCGACCATATTCTCTTCACCGGTTCACCCGCGGTTGGCCGCAAAGTCTATGAAGCGGCGGCTGCCAACCTTACACCTGTTACTCTGGAACTTGGCGGCAAATGCCCTGCCATCGTGGGCAAGGGTGCATCGCTTGCACAAGTCTGTGAAAGCTTAGTGTTCGGCAAGCTGCTCAACGCCGGCCAGACCTGCATCGCCGCTGACTATGCCTTCGTCCATGTCGATCAGATGGAAAGCTTCGTCGCCGCACTCCGCGCTCAGGTTGCCAAATGCTACCCCAACGCGGCAAGCAACCCCGATTTCACCAGTATCATCAATGACCGACAGTTCGCGCGGCTCCAAGGTTTGCTCGATGATGCCGAAGCCAAGGGCGCGACGGTGCTCAACCTCTCGGACAACGGCGATGGAACGCTTCCTGAACGGCATCGGATCGTGCCGTTGGCGGTTCTCGACGTTACCGATGACATGGCGATGATGCAGGAGGAGATTTTCGGACCGATCCTGCCGATCATGCCATATCGCTCCGAAGACGAGCTCATTCGCTACGTAAACCGGCATGAGCGCCCGCTGGCGCTCTATTATTTTGGCGACGAAAGTGAGGAACGGCGCAAGATCATTTCCGAAACGCACGCTGGCGGCGTGACTCTCAACGGCACGGTCATGCACGTCTTCCAGCGCCGGCTGCCTTTCGGTGGCATCGGACAGAGCGGCATCGGTGCCTATACCGGCGTCGCCAGTTTCGAGCGCTTCACTCATTACAAGCCGGTGTTCTCTCAGCCGAAACTCAGCCTGCTTGGTCAACTTCTGCCACCCTATTCGAGCAAGACCGAAGGACTACTCAACATCTTCGAAAAGATCCTCTGACGTGGCTGCGGCGGTTGATGCTGGCATGTTGCATGACGCCGGGTCGCCAGCATGGGTCGAATGACAAGGGAAGCAAATGGCTGACTATGTAATTATTGGAGGTGGGTCGTCGGGCGGCGTTATCGCCAGCCGGTTGTCCGAGGACCCCGATGTCACCGTTTGCCTGCTCGAGGCAGGCGGCCCAGGCACCTCGCCGCTTGTGTCCACGCCCGGCGCTTTTGCGGCGCTGATCCAAGACTATCGGATCAATACGCTCAACTGGCGGTTCAACACCGACCCTTCAAAGGCGCTCAACGACCGCCGCCTCTACAATCCGCGCGGGAAGATGCTGGGTGGATCGAGCGGTATGAACGGGATGGTCTATATCCGCGGCGACCGGTCGGATTTCGACCACTGGGCCGAACTCGGCAACGACGGCTGGGGTTACAACGATGTCCTGCCCTATTTCCGCAAGGCTGAGAATAATGAGCGCGGTGAGGATGAGTTTCACGGCTCGTCGGGACCGCTTCACGTATCCAACGGCAAGCGCGAATTCGATGTCTATGATGCTTTCATCGAGGCGGCGACTGGACTGGACCATCAAGCCAATCCGGACTTCAATGGTGCCAGCCAGGAAGGTGTCGGCATCTATCAGTTTACCGTGAAGGACGGGAAGCGCGCCAGCGTGAAGGCGTGTTACCTTGATCCGGTGATGGGCAGGCGCGGCAACCTCCGCGTCGAAGTACATGCCCGCGTCCATCGTATCAGGTTTGAGGGCAACCGCGCGGTGGCAGTCGAGTATTCCCAGGACGGGCAGTTGAAGACGATCCCGTGCGAAAAGGAAGTCATTGTCAGCGGCGGCGCCTATAATTCGCCCCAACTGTTGATGCTTTCCGGTATCGGACCGCGTGATGAGTTGGAGAAGCATGGAATCGAAGTGATTCATGATATTCCCGGTGTCGGCCAGAATCTTCACGACCATCCTGACCTGATGCTGAGCTACCAGTCGAAGAAGCGGCTCGGGATCGCACTCAATGTCGTTGGCGCGCTCAAGACCGTGCGAGACCTATTCCAGTATCTCACGCAAAGGAAAAGCTGGCTGGCATCGCCGCCCACGGCTGCAGGCGGTTTCTTGCGATCCGCGCCGGGGCAGAACCGGGCGGATTGCCAGGTCCATGTCGTGCCGCTCGCCTATCGCGACCATGCGCGCGACTACAAGCTGATGACGAAATGGGGCTATACGATCATTCTCAATATTGGGCGCCCAAAGAGCCGCGGCTGGGTTGCCTTACATGACTCAAACCCCGAATCCGATCCCAAGATGGACCTCAATCTCTTGAGTCATCCCGACGACCTCAAGACGTTGCGCAATGCCTTCCGTGTCGTGCAGGAGATCCTGCATTCGGATCGCATGAAGGCGATGATGAAACGGCCTCTCTATCCTGACCGCTACCTTGAAACTGATGAAGAGATCGACGCCTATATCCGGGCAGAAGCCAATCATGCTTATCATCCGGTGGGAACATGCAAGATGGGCACCGACGAGATGGCGGTGGTCGACAACCGCCTGCGCGTTCACGGCCTCGCAAATATCCGCGTGGCCGATGCCTCGATCATGCCATCAGTCGTCAACGGCAACACCAATGCAACCTGCATCATGATCGGCGAGAAAGCCGCCGACATGATCCGGCACGATAATATGAGCAGCAAGAATAGCATCGCAGAATATTGAATTGGACGATTGGATCAATGCTGCAGACACAGATGCTTACGAAAAGAAGTCCGGAGAGGCCTATCGCATGTCAGTTTATTATGTGTCGACTGCGCCATTGTGGGCGAGCGCCTTAGAGGAGCGCGGCTGATGGACGTCCGTACGCAAATACGTCGCGCCGCACGTTATTTCGCCCAGCAAGAGGCTCTCGTTCACGGCCACAGGCGGTTGACTTTCTCGGAAGCCTGGTTGCGCGGCGTGAAGCTCGCAAATGCTCTTGCGGAGTGCGGCCTTCAACCGGGTGACCGGATTGCTACGCTGGAGAAGAACTCCATCGAGGCCGCCGACATCATACTGGCGGCTGCCATTGGAAACTATACGCGTGTTCCTCTCTATGCGCGCAACCGATGTGAAGCGCACGCCCATATGATCGCGAGTACCGGATCTCGGTTGGCGCTGGTCGATGAGGCATTGGCTTCGGAGTTGGCGGGGCTGGATGCCCAAGCTCCGACGCTTGAGCGGATCATTATCCGCGATCACAACTATGAGAATTGGTTGGCGACAGCCTCGGACCGGGATCCCGATCCCGTCGTCGCGCCGGAGGACTATTGTGTCATCCGCCACACCGGCGGCACGACGGGCAAACCCAAGGGCGTTGCCTATCGGCACCGTTCATGGATGACGATCTCCGCCGCATTTTTCAGCATCGGCCCCCAAGTGGCTCCAGGGGATGCCATTCTGCATGTCGGCCCGTTGTCCCATGCATCGGGCTTCCTGTTCGTGCCGGCCTGGTATTGCGGCGCCCGCAACGTGATGATGGACGGCTTCGATCCAGCGTCCTTTCTTGACACTCTCGAGCAGGAACGGATCAGCCATGCCTTTGTAGCCCCCACCATGCTCAATGCCATAGTGCATCACGACGGGGCATATGGCCGCCACTTTCCGAATTTGAAGTTTCTGCTGAGTGCTTCAGCGCCGATCTCCGAGCCGACGCTTCGCAAGTCGTGCCAGATATTCGGGAATCATGTTCTTCATTCGGGCTATGGACAGACCGAAATCCTGCCCATCGCGTCTATGGGGCCCAACGAGTGGTTCGGCGAATTTGAAGGTTCTGCCCCAATTCGGGCGGTCGGACGTCCCATGAGCGGCGCCGATATCGAAATCCGTAACGAGGACGGAAAGGTGCTGGGACCAAACGAGCCCGGCGAGATCGTCGCACGGTTCGAAAATGGCCAGATGGAGGAATTCTGGAACGATCCGGAGGAAACCGCCCGGCGCATGGAAGATGGCTGGGTCAAAACCGGCGATGTCGGCATGATCGACACAAACGGATTTTTGTATCTGCTCGATCGCAACAACGACATGATCGTGTCAGGCGGCTTCAATATCTATCCCACCGAAATCGAAAACGTAATTGCCGACCATCCCGGTGTACTCGAGGTCGCGGTCTTTGGCGTGCCCCATGAAAAATGGGGTGAAACGCCGCTTGCAATGGTGCGTGTCAAGCCCGGAGCACAAATCACGGAGACCGAGATAATAGATTTGGTGCGCCAGCGTCTGGGCTCCGCAAAAAAGCCAAGCAAGGTCGTTTTTACCGCCGAGCCACTGCCGTTGAGCAATGTCGGAAAGGTGCTTCGTTCAAAGCTTCGAGAGCCCTATTGGGCGGGCCAGGACCGGCGCATTTCGGGGGCATGACCGACGCAGCCATCCTAGCCACATCCTCTATTCCGGTGACCGCCTGCCGGCGCGCGGGAGACTGCAATGGATTATGAATACATCCTGGTTGAGCAACGCGGCCCAGCGCTTTGGGTGACCCTCAACCGGCCGGCAGCGTTGAACAGTCTGTCGTTGGCTTTGGCCGAGGAACTCGCCGCAGCGATCGAGGCAGCGGAAGCAGATGCGACGGTGCGCGCTTGCATTCTTACCGGCGCCGGACGGGCGTTTTGCGCTGGCGCGGATCTGCTCGCAATTGGCGATGGAACAGGCGGACAAACTCTCGCCGAACGCTTAAATCTGTTTCTGCCGCCGCTCGGTCAGGCTTTTAACAGGATCGAGACGTCGCGCCTTCCGATAATTGCGGCGGTCAACGGCCTTACGCTCGCCGGCGGCTTGGAACTGGTGTTGTGCTGTGATCTCGTCATTGCCGCGCACCCGGCCAGATTTGGCGACGCCCATGCAAATTACGGCCTGTTGCCCGGCGGTGGAGGGTCGGTTCGACTCCCTAGGAAGATCGGCGAAGCGCGTGCGAAACATCTGATGATGACCGGCGGGACCATCTCGGCTGCCGAGATGAAGGAAGCCGGACTCGTGACCCAACTGGTTGCTCCCGAGGATCTCATTGCGGCAGCGCAAGCGCTGGTAGAATCTCTTGCAGAAAAGAGCCGGCCAGGGCTCGCCTACATGAAGCAGCTAGTCCGCGCTGCGCAGGATAGCTCGCTCGAAGTCGGGCTGCGTCAGGAACTCGAAACCATGGCTGCTTACGCCTTGTCCAACGACATTGTCGAAGGACTGGCGGCATTCCGGGAGAAGCGGAAGCCCGATTTTTCCGACCGGTGAGACCTGATCGGATGCGGAACACATTGGAAGAATGGATCAACGAATGACCGACATATTCGTCATGGGGGTTGGGATGACCCCGTTCGGAAAACAGTTCGACAAGAGCCTGAAAATGCTCTGCGCCGAAGCTTCGTCGCAGGCCTTTTCCGACGCAGGATGCACCGCCGGCGATGTCGAAGCCATCTTCTTCGGCAATTGCGTCCAGGGGCATATGGAGGGCCAGGACATGATCCGCGGCGAAATCGTGGCGCGAGCGATGGGCATCTCAAGCGTTCCCGTGGTGAATGTCGAAAACGCATGTGCGACGGCTTCCACGGCCTTGCACATGGCCGCCGCCTATGTTCGATCGGGGGCAGCGGATGTCGTACTCGCGCTCGGCGCGGAGAAGATGTACTCGCCCGACAAGGCGCTCATGTTCAGTGCATTCGATGGCGCTTGGGACGTGCATGAAACCGAGTCGGGCCGCGCGCAGCTGCTGGCCATGGGCAATGGCGTCGATGTTCCGGAAGGAACGACATCGAGTCAGCCTTACAGCGTTTTCATGGATGTATACGCCGCGATGGCACGCGCGCACATGAAGACCTACGGCTCGACGCAAGCGCAAATCGCGGCCGTCTCGGCGAAAAATCACATGCATTCGACGCGCAATCTGCTTGCCCAGTATCGCCTCCCATATACCGTCGAAAGTGTACTCGCTGCGCCTCCGATCGTTTACCCGTTCACACTGCCGATGTGCTCCCCGATCAGCGACGGCGCCGCCGCTGCGATCATCTGCAGCGAAGCCGGTCGGCGCAAACTGTCGGCAGCCCCGGACAGGGCGCTAAGAATCCTGGCGTCTGTGCTGCAAACCGGCGCCGCGCGCGATCCCTTTGATTATGACCACCATGTCAGCCGCCTTGCGGCGAACCGGGCCTATGCGATGGCCGGCGTGGGGCCAGAAGATATTGGCGTCGCGGAGGTGCATGACGCCACGGCGGTTGGCGAGATCATTGAAATCGAGGCGCTCGGCCTGACGCCGCCTGGCGAGGGCGGACTCGCGGCAGAGCGCGGTGAGACGGCGCTGGGTGGGCGTATTCCGGTAAACACGTCGGGCGGGCTTGAATGCAAGGGACATCCGATCGGCGCCACCGGGCTCGGCCAAATCTACGAGCTTGCGCTGCAATTGCGCGGCGAGGCGGAAGATCGACAGGTTCCGAATGCCCGGTTCGCGATCGCGCAGAACGGCGGAGGTGTCATCGGGGTGGAAGAGGCGGTGGTCGCCGTCACGATCCTGGGCCGGTAGTTGTCAGAGCGCGCCTAGGGAAACACGGGGTCACGATATGAACTTTGAGCTGTCCGATGAACAACGCATGGCGGTGGAAACCGTCCGCCGCTTTCTCGACAACAAGCTTGAGCCGGAAATCCGCCGGCATGGGGAGCGATTCATCCCCAAACCGCTCATGAAGGAATGGACTCAAGCACTGACCGGCTATGGCCATATTACCGCACCGCATCAGGAGCAATGGGGCGGGCTTGATATGGGATGGCTCACTCATCTGCTCATTTTCGAGGAGATCGCCTATTCCTCGCTCGATGTGGCCATACCCGGCTTCATCAACGCGGTTGGCGCAGAACTCATCCGCCGCTTCGCCCCGGAGACGATCAAGCAACGCTATCTTGCCGACCTCGTCGCGGCCGAGAAGTTCGTTTCGCTCGGCATCTCGGAGCCCGATGTCGGCTCGGACGTCGCCGCCATCAAGACACGCGCCGTACGAGACGGCGATTTCTGGGTCATCAATGGCGAAAAGACCTGGATCACCAACGGAGCCTACTCGGACATCTTCATCTGTACGTGCAAGACTGGCGAAAATGAAGTCACTCACATCCTGGTCGATCGTGACGAGAGTGAGTATGAGGTGCGCGATATCCAGAAGATGGCGCTCAACGGCCAATCGACTGCACAGATATTCCTGACCGAATGCCGCGTACCGGTGGCAAACACGATCGGCCGGGTCGGCGATGGATTGCGCAATACGTTGCAAGTGTTCGAGATTGCCCGCTGCCATATGGCGATGTGGAGTATCGGCATCGCACGGCGAGCAATGGATGAGGCGATCGCGTACGCTCGCGATCGCGCGCAGCATGGCAAGAAGATCGCCGGCCATCAGCTGATCGCCGACAAGATCGCCATCATGGCGACCAAGATCGACGCAGCCCGTCTGTTGACGCACCGGGCAATATCCCTCGTCCAGGCGGGCACGCGCGCAGAGACGGAATGCTCGATGGCCAAGTGGTACGCCACCGAAATGGCGATCGAAGCGACGCGCGATGCGCTTCAGATCCATGGCGGCAACGGCGTCACCCGCGAATTCATCGTCGAGCGGCTGGTGCGTGAGGCGATCATTTGCCCCATCCCCGATGGCACGACGGAGATTCAAAAGCTTGTTGTTTCGCGCGCCCTGACCGGCATTCAAGCCTTTCGGTAAGGCTCAGACGAAAACGACAGCGTCGACGGAAATGGAGCCGCGTGCCTGACTCGCACAGGATCAAATGCGCAGATGCGTCGCTCAGGTAAAAGAGGCAGACAAGCGATGGACGAAGAGCTTCGTTTCGATGGCAGGGTAGTGGTTGTGACCGGAGCCGGAGGCGGACTTGGGCGCCAGTACGCGCTGATGTTTGGCGGGCGCGGAGCCAAGGTGGTGGTGAATGATCTGGGTGGCGACGAGAAAGGGAGCGGCAGCTGCTCCACAGCCGCTGACAATGTGGTCGACGAAATTCGAGCCACGGGCGGTCAGGCGGTGGCAAATTATGCGTCGGTCGAGGAGGGCGCGCTGATCATCCAAGCCGCGGTTGACAACTTCGGAACCGTTGACGTCGTCATCAACAATGCCGGCATCCTGCGCGATGTGAGCTTCCACAAAATGACCGACGAAGACTGGACACTGCTTCAGCGGGTCCATCTGAATGGGACGCGGGCAGTGACGCAGGCAGCATGGCCGATACTGCGCGACAAGGGCTATGGCCGCATCGTCATGACCACGTCTGCAGCCGCAATCTACGGCAACTTCGGTCAGGCCAACTATGCCGCAGCCAAGCTCGGAATATTGGGGCTTGCGAACGCGCTGGCGGAGGAGGGGCGGTCCAGAAACATCCAGGTTAATACGATCGCCCCAATCGCCGCATCGCGTATGACCGCGACTGCCTTTCCACAAGAGTTTCTCGCCAATCTCAGAGCGGAAGCGATCAGTCCATTGGTCGGTTGGCTTGCGCACGAGAATTGCAGCGAAACCAAAGGGCTTTTTGAAGTTGGAGCCGGCTATATCGCCAAGCTTAGGTGGGAGCGCGCGCTTGGGCACGCCTTCGGAGCGGACAGGGCGTTCACGCTCGATGATGTCGCCCGGCACTGGGGTAGAATTGTCGACTTCACGGATGCCGAGCACCCGCTCGGGCTGAATGACAGCCTTGAGGCGGTAGAACGGGCGCTGAGAGCGTAATCAACCCGATGAATTACCATGATATTTTTGAGCGGCCGTCGGGCTGCCGATGGCGTCGTGCTGCCGCCAGATATCGATGAGCAGCAGGAATAGTTCTGCAGCGAATTGAATTGGACGACGGCCCTCAAATGCCGCCAAACGGCATGAACTACACAATATCTCCTGGGAAGAGAGGATCAGCCATGAGAGGATGTCTATTGGCTTCTGCCGCGTTGTTGTGCTCGGGAACAGCATTTGCCCAGGAAGCAACGCCCCAGGCGAACGACCAAACCGGGAGCGCCACGGAAGCGCTGGCTGAGGACATTGTCGTTACCGCCACCAAAAAGGGCTATGGCGAAAGCGTGCAGAAAGTACCGATGGCGGTCACGGCTTTTGGTGAAGCGCAGCTGGATGCCAAGTTCGTCCAGAATCTTCAAAGTCTGAGCTACGACGTTCCCAACGTCCAGCTCGAGGATGTGGGTACGGCACCGGGCTATGCCAATTTCACTATCCGGGGCCTCGGCATCAACAGCACGATCCCATCGATCGACCCCACCGTAGGCGTTTTCACTGACGGTATTTACCTCGGCATCAACGCTGGTGTCGTGCTGGACAACTTCGACCTTGAGGGGATCGAAGTTCTGCGTGGACCGCAAGGCTTGCTTTTCGGTCGCAACGTTACCGGCGGTGCCGTGGTTGTGCGGACCACGCGGCCCAGCTTCGATTTTGGAGCCAAAGCCAAGCTATCCATTGAAACGGGACTGAAAAAGACCGTAAGCGGCACGGTTACCGGACCTATCGTCGATGACGTTTTGGCTGCCAAATTGGCCGTCTACTACAGCGACGACAATGGCTGGTTTCGCAACCGCTTCGACAATCGCAGCTTCGGTAAATCACATGACCTTATCATTCGCCCGGCACTTTCGCTCAAGGGTGGCGACCGCTTCCGAATGGATCTCCGCTATGAGCATGGCGATGTCGAAAGCGATGGAGCCCCTGTCCAGAGTCACGCGCTGTTTCCCGCGACAGCTTCAGGTTTTCGATCAATTTCCCAGGTTTCTATGATGCCAAATGGGACCAGGCGATCGTGGAAACCAACATCGATGTCGGTCTGGGCGAAGGCGTCTTCACCAACATCGCTGGCTATCGGAAATTCCGATCCTCCGCGGGCGCTGATATCGATGGAACACCACAGTCCTTCTTTCATGCCTTTTTCGAAATCGACCAGGATCAACTCAGCGACGAACTTCGTTATGCCGGAAGGTTCGGTGACGTCGAATTGACAACCGGTCTATACTATTTTTCCCAGGATCTTCGTTACGCCGAGCTGCGGAATCTTTTGGGCGGTGCTCGGATCGTTTCCGGTGGGGGTACGCAAGACCAGACAACATGGGGCATTTTTGCTTCGACCGACTGGCATTTCACCGATACGCTGACCTTGAATCTCGGCGCGCGGTATAGTTGGGAACGCAAAGCCGTTCGGGTCTCGGCCTTACGCGCAAATGGTTGCAATCTAGACACGCTGATCTGTGCAACCAATTTCGCCGACGCGGCAAAATGGCGAGGGTTTACGCCGAAAATCGGCCTTCAGTGGAAGCCGGATGACGACACGCAGATTTATGGCCTTTACACGCGCGGGTTCCGCAGCGGCGGATATAATTTGCGCAACACCGATCCCGCTGTGCCGCCGGGGCCATTCAATCAAGAGACCCAGGACAGTTTCGAACTCGGCGCCAAGAAGCAATTCGGGCGCCACCGGATCAACCTGGCGGCCTTCTACAATCGCATGAAGGACCTGCAGCGCGAGATCAACCTGCCCGGACCGCTTGGCGTCAGCCAGGTCATACGGAACACCGCCGACGCCACAATCAAAGGCGTCGAGGCCGAGGGGCAGTTTTTTCTTTTGTCCAACCTCGTGATTTCGGGTCAGCTCGGCTACGTGAATGGCCAGTATCGCAACGTCCAGTTCGACCTCAGCGGTGATGGCGTCATCAACGATGTGGATCGTGCGCTCAAATTGCCAAGGCTGTCGCCATGGACCTATGGCGTGGGGCTGACTTATGATCAGCAGCTTGGCGAATTGGGGACAGCAACGGCGCGTGTCAGCTTCACGCATCGCGACAAGGCGGCATTCACCGACAACAACGTCGGCTTCCTTCAGGGCGCCGATATGCTCGATGCGAGCCTCACATTGGCGACCGACAACAAGCACTGGCGCTTCTCCATCTATGGCCGAAACCTCCTGAATGAGGTGACGATTGGCGGCGATACACCTTTGCCGGCGGCCTTCGGGGGCACGGGTGCAAGCCTTTCACCGCTAAACAGGGGGCGCGTCATCGGCGGAGAAGTGGCGATTAGCTTCTAGGCCATTTTCGAGGCGAGTGGAATCACCCGCCAACTCGGAAAATGCCCAAGATCAATTTGCTAGAGCATTTCCTGCCGGAAAGCCGGTTCCCACTTCTGCGCGAAATGCTCTAGCTGATCGCGACGGATGCAGCGGATTTCCGATCGCACCCCGCCCCCTTGCCGTTAATCCGATGGTGCGGTGCGCCATGCCTGACGAACAAGGCTGACGAGCGCACGGCCAGCCGGTTTTACCTGCCAGCGGCTACGCACAGCATAACAAAGCGTCAATGGATCGAATAAACCGATTCCCTCCAAGGCCACGAAATTGGCGCGAAACCATGAGTTCTCGGTGAACTGTTTTGCAACCATCCCGATAGCATCGGATGTGGCAACGATCCGTCGAACCAATTGAAAATAGTCTGTCATGTGGATCCAGTCAGCGGGACGCTTACCGCTTTTTTCGTACATCTGCTGAATGATCGATGTGTAGGGTTCGGAAGATGAGGGCACTACGAATTCGAACTGGACCAGCGGCTCCTTGCTGGTCGGGTTTATCCCCAGAATGGGATGATTGTTCCGCACAAAAGGCAGTATTTCGATCGAGGCGACCCGCTCGCACTTGAATTCCGGCCAGCGTGCAAAGGCCGCTTCAAGTCCAAAGGCGACATCGATATCGCCGCGCGACAGGAGTCGCACGCCCCTTTCGCTGTTGCCCGAAACGACTTCGACGCGCACTGCCGGATGGCGCCGCAGCAAAGAAACCAGAGGTTGGGTGAGCAACCAGTCGATTGACCCTGGGAACAGTCCGATTCGAAGCGGGCCCGCATAGGCGTCGGCGCGGCGGGCTGTATCTCCGAGTAGTTCAGCTGCGTCGGCAAGCAAGCGCGCTGCGCGATCGATAAATTCGCGTCCCTCCTCTGTCGGCATCGCGCCCCGTGAGGTCCGATGGAAAAGGGAATAGCCAAGATACCGTTCGAGTTCAGCGACACTCTTGGTCACCGCCGACTGCGTGACACCAACCGCATCCGCTGCCCTGGAGAAGGAACGAAGCTGACCAACCGCGACGGCATGCTTGAGGCGAGAATCGAGCATGGACATGCCCCACAGGAATAATTGCTCCAGAGAATGAATTAGGCGAATCAAGGTCATTTTGCCAATCTTACTTTCGACACTGCCGCCCAGCACGACTGCAACCCGTCTCGAAATCTGGAGCGGCGAAACGGCCTGGATCAAAGCGCCAAGGTCTCAGACGCAGGTATGCCTGAATGACGAAAACTGGTCCGCTTGCAGGCCTCAAAATACTCGAAATTGCGGGCATCGGCCCGGCGCCGTTTTGCGGAATGCTGTTGGCCGACCTTGGCGCCGATGTCGTCGTCATTGAACGCGTAAGCCCTAACTCCGAAAATATCGATCTTGGCAGCGGCGCCATTGTGAACCGCGGGAAACGTGTAATTGCCTTGGATCTGAAGTCCCCCGAAGGCGTCGCGCATGTCCTGGATCTCGTCCAAAGGGGCGATGTACTGATCGAAGGCATGCGGCCTGGGGTGATGGAGAGGCTCGGCCTTGGTCCCGAGGTTTGCCTAGCGCGTAACCCCCGCCTTGTATTCGGTCGCATGACGGGTTGGGGGCAGCAGGGACCTCTCGCCCAAGCGGCCGGCCATGACATCAACTATATCGCGCTGTCAGGAGCCCTTTGGTATGCTGGGCATCCTGGTGAACCGCCAATGGCGCCGCCAAGCCTGGTAGGCGATATTGGGGGTGGAGCGCTTTATTTGGCCATCGGCGTCCTCGCAGCGGCAATGCACGCCCGGGATACCGGGAATGGGCAAGTGGTTGACGCCGCGATCGTCGATGGGAGCGCTCACATGATGAACTTGCTCCTGAGCCTGAAGGCCGCCGGCCAGGTTGCCAGCATACGCGGCTGCAGCATCCTTGACGGCCCTCACTGGTACTCGACCTATCGGTGCGCCGACGGGAATTTCATCTCAGTCGGATCACTCGAGCCCAAGTTCTATGCGCTGCTTTGCAAAAAGCTGGGGTTGGCCGGCGATAGCAGTTTTGACGACGGCTATGATCGTGATGCCTGGCCCGAGCTCAAGCAGCGTTTTAGCGAGATATTCGCCATGCGGACACGGGAAGAATGGCGCGCACTGCTGGAAGGCAGCGATGCCTGCTTTGCCCCCGTGCTTGATCCGGACGAAGCGGCGCGCCATCCTCATATGGCAGCGCGAGGCGTCTATCGGGAGATCGACAATATCCTTCAGGCAATGCCGGCGCCACGTTTTTCGGGCTCGTCACTACCGATCCCCGGACCGATCCCGCTGCATCATGAAGATCCGAGTACAATTCGGCGGGGCTGGAGCAAACCGGACCGCTGCGGGATTACCGCCAGAACCGACTGTTGCGAGTAGTCGGTTGGCATGGTGGGCGGCCAGCGGCCCGACACGAACGGTGATTTCATAACTATGAACCAATGCGACGCTCCGCTTCGCTGCATTCAAATCAAAGGAGACAACGACACACAGGCACGTCAAACTATCCGATGATTCCTGTACGCCACGCCGGAACGGCGATTGCGGACGTGTCCACGGGACGTTGTTCGCATCGTGATTCGCTCGGCGCTTGAAATCAATGCTCGCCCCGGATGTGACGACGCCGATGGGATTTCCACTGCGGCGGCCACGGCCAATGTCCTGGCGTGAGGGCTTCGGTCATCGACCGATTCGACCGTCCGAATGCGGTCTTTTGGCGCGCCTGAGAATCCGCATCAGAGTTGAGTGCGCGTTGTTCGGGAATCTCATTTAAATATTTGGGGTATCCGGAATTTCTGGTTGATAAAATGCCAAAGATGTAAAGAAGAAAATCTTTCTCAGCGGATTATCTGATTGATCCTCTTCAGCCTACTCTACTGCCAATTTTCTGTTTCCACCTTCGCCTGAGTCTTCATAGCGATGCTGACTAGGGAGGACAGCGAGAGCTGGGCAAGCGTCAAAGCGGTTCTGGTTCATGCGCAATCCGAACACCTGCACAACATTCCTCTTGTAAGAAACCGATCAAATTCTCTAGGTGCCCATACTCGGGTATACAGACAATCGTGCGGCTATGTTTCTCCTGCCGGATCAGCCCTACCTTGGCCATGCGCGCAAGGTGATGTGATAGCGTCGAAGCAGGAATACCCAGCCCCTTCTGGATATCTCCGACCGAAGCCCCATCATGGCCAGCTTTGACCAGAAAGCGGAACACGGACAGTCGGTGACTATTCCCTAGCTCAGCTAAGCTGGCTGCAACCTTTTCGTGATCCATAGCACGCCCCAATAATTCGATGTTTCTAGAATTATAGTTGACAGGTCGGATAAACGCAAGTAGGCCGCGTACATCATTTCGACAATACTAGAAATATAGGAGTAATATTGAATGTCATCTCAACTCCAAGACGCTCTAGGCATGTTCGCCTTTCTCGCTATCGAGCTATCGGTTTTATTCATTGGCATTAGCTTGCTGGTCGGAGTTCTTCAACGTCACATCCCACCATCCAAGGTGGAAGCGTTACTGACTTCCAGTGGGAAGCGAGGCTATTTTCTTGCTGCTGGTTTAGGAGCTATAACGCCCTTCTGTAGTTGCTCGACTATCCCCATGTTGAAAGGGTTGATTCGGGCACGGGCCGGTTTTGGGCCGATGATGGTGTTTCTTTTCTCATCTCCGTTGCTGAATCCTATCGTCGTCGGCCTGCTGGTTGCCACGTTTGGATGGACACTTACTGCTATCTATGTGCTCGCCGCTTTGGTGGTCGCGGTAGGTGCCGGATGGCTGCTTCACACGCTTGGCTTCGAGCGTTATGTGCGCCGGACGGCGACACAAGAGAGCAGTGGATGTAGTTCATCAGCAAGCCCGTGCAGTGCTACATCGACCGCATCGAGTTGCGGCACCAACAGCTGCGACACCACTCCGAAGACGGCTTCTTGCGGGGCTGATAGGAAGACAACAGTCTCTACGTCTAGCGAATGCTGTGACAGTCAACCCACTGTCACGGTTAAGAAAGAAGGGAAGTACAGTGGTGTTGACGTGACCCCCAGCTTTCCCCCAGCTGGGATTAGAGCCGGGCGGTTGTTTTGCGCATAAGCGCGATTGAAGCAATGGGCTGCGTAGTGGAGCCCGTAGGGCGTAGCGAAGCAGGCCATTGCTTATCCAGTTCGGCGGCGAACGCCGCCGGTGTTGCGTAGCCAAGCGATGAGTGCGGTCGCTCCCGGTTGTAATCATCCACCCAGGCGGCGATCTCGACACGGGCATGGGCCATGCTCATGAACAGCGTCTCGTTGAGCAGTTCGTCCCGCATGCGACC
Source organism: Erythrobacter litoralis HTCC2594 (assembly GCF_000013005.1). Classification (GTDB taxonomy): domain Bacteria; phylum Pseudomonadota; class Alphaproteobacteria; order Sphingomonadales; family Sphingomonadaceae; genus Parerythrobacter; species Parerythrobacter litoralis_A. Next base: position 2,182,998 of record NC_007722.1, read on the forward strand.
GTTGAAGCTCTCGACATAGCCATTCTGCATCGGCCTTCCGGGCGCGATATAATGCCACTCGACGCCGATCTCGCCGCACCATGCCAGCACGGCGTTGCTGGTGAGCTCGGTTCCGTTGTCGCTGACGATCATGCCGGGCTTGCCACGCTGGGCGATCAGCTCGGTCAGCTCTCGAACGACACGGCGACCAGAGATCGACGTGTCCGGCACCGCTGCCAGACACTCCCTTGTCACGTCATCGACCACGTTGAGCACCCGGAACCTCCTGCCCGACGCCATCTGGTCGTGCACGAAGTCCAGGCTCCAGCGCTGGTTCGGTAAGGCGAGCACCGGAGCAGGTGCCCTCGTGCCGACTGCGCGCCTGCGACTGCGTCGACGCCTCACCGCCAAGCCTTCCTCCTTGTAGAGCCTCTGGGTCTTCTTCCGGTTGATCATGATCCCCTCCCGGCGCAGCAGGATGTGCAGACGGCGATAGCCGAACCGCCGTCGCTGGTTGGCCAGCTCGCGCAGCTTCTCACGCAGATCGGCGTCATCGCCCCGGGTGGAACGGTAACGCACGCTCTTGCGATCGGCATCGATGACACGGCACGCCCGCCGCTCGCTCATCCCGTGGCATGCCTGAAGATGAGCGACAGCTTCCCGCTGCGCGGCGGGCGTCAGAACTTTTTTGCCAGAAGATCCTTCAACGCCGCTTTGTCCAGCATCGTGTCGGCCAGCAGGCGCTTGAGCTTGGCGTTCTCGCTCTCGAGCTCCTTGAGCCGCCGGGCATCAGACACCTCCAGCCCACCATACTTCGACTTCCAGTTGTAGATCGTCGCTTCCGAAACCCCGTGTCGCCGGGCCAGGTCGGCGGTCTTCGCTCCCGCCTCCGCCTCCTTGAGCACGCCGATGATCTGCTCTTCTGAAAACCTCGTTCTCTTCATCTCGTCCGTCCTTCTGTCAGGGCCGGACTCTAATCCAACTTGGAGGAAAATCAGGGGGTCACGTCAGTGTGTGGCGGGAAGCTTGGTCGGACTTTATCGATGTGTTGCCTTACCTGCTCATCGGTATTGCGATTGGCAGCGTGATCTATGGTTTCATGCCCACTGACTTATTGGAGCAGTATGCAGGCCCAGATAATCCCTTTGCCATTCCAGTTGCCGCTGTCATCGGCGTGCCGTTGTATATTCGCGCTGAAGCCGTCATACCTCTGGCAGCGGCTCTGATGGCCAAAGGCGTGGGTGCCGGGACGGTGCTAGCGTTGATCATCGGCAGTGCCGGAGCCAGCCTGACTGAGCTCATTCTGTTGCGCTCTTTGTTCACGCTGAAGCTTTTAGCGGCGTTTTTAGCAGTCATTTTTGCTATGGCGATGATTGCCGGTTACGCCACCTACCTGTTTTTCTGATCAAGGCGGGAGATGATTAATTCGTTAAGCCTTCCTGGGTACCAGTTGGTGGATTCTGATGAGCAGAATGAAGACATACATTTTCGGCTTGAAGCACCTACACCAGTAGCCTGCGAGGGGTGCGGCGTGCAGGGTGAGTTCGTACGGTTCGGCAAGCGTGACGTTCCCTATCGTGATCTGCCCATCCACGGCAAGCGGGTCACTCTCTGGGTGGTCCGCCGCCGATACACCTGCCGGGCCTGCAAGACAACATTCAGGCCCCAGCTACCAGAGATGGTGGACGGATTCCGTATGACACTGCGGCTGCATGAGTACGTGGAGAAGGAATCCTTCAACCACCCCTACACCTTTGTGGCGGCACAGACCGGCCTGGACGAGAAGACGGTGCGCGACATCTTCAACGCCCGCGCCGAGTTCCTGGGGCGCTGGCACCGCTTCGAGACGCCCCGCATCCTGGGCATTGACGAGCTATACCTGAACAAGCGCTACCGCTGCATTCTGACCAACATTGAGGAGCGAACCCTGCTCGACCTGCTGGCCACCCGCCGCCAGGACGTGGTGACCAACTACCTGATGAAGCTGAAAGACCGGCAGAAGGTCGAGATCGTCAGCATGGACATGTGGAACCCCTACCGGGCAGCGGTCAAGGCTGTGCTGCCCCAGGCCCGTATCGTGGTCGATAAGTTCCATGTGGTGCGCATGGCCAACGATGCCCTAGAGAGAGTGCGCAAGGGCCTCAGAAAGGAGCTGAAACCGTCCCAGAGCCGGACTCTCAAGGGAGACCGGAAAATCCTGCTGAAACGCGCTCACGAAGTCTCAGACCGGGAGCGCCTCATCATGGAGACCTGGACAGGCGCGTTCCCGCAACTGCTGGCCGCCTACGAGCACAAGGAGCGCTTCTACGGCATCTGGGACGCCACCACACGGCTCCAGGCAGAAGCCGCCCTGGACGAGTGGATAGCCACCATCCCGAAGGGCCAAAAGGAAGTCTGGAGCGATCTGGTCAGGGCAGTGGGAAACTGGCGCGAAGAGACCATGACCTACTTCGAGACGGACATGCCCGTCACCAACGCTTACACGGAGTCCATCAACCGACTGGCCAAGGACAAGAACCGTGAAGGGCGCGGTTACTCCTTCGAGGTGATGCGGGCACGAATGCTCTACACCACGAAGCACAAGAAGAAGGCACCGACTGCGAAGGTCTCTCCTTTCTACAAGAAAACCATCGGTTACGGACTGCCGGACTTCGCAGAGGAACTCAACTACGGAGTCGATCTATCAACCATCTGAGGGTGGTATCAGATTGATGGGGTGAAGGTGCCCCATCAACCATTAAATCCGTATACCCTAGTTTTGAACATGGTATTTTCTCCGTGGGCTCTATGCCCTTCACGCCGACATAATGGCTTGGATCTCCGAATCCCGGCCGAGCAGCCTGGCCAACGGACGCATTACGCCGACCGGGCGTGCTCGGAGCAATCCAAGCCGCTATCGTCGCTCCGACGAAAATGATTTCGCGCCTGACCAATCCCATGAGCCAGGCAAGAGCGACTCGCTCCGGTCGGTCTCCTGGTTTGCGGGTCATCGCTTGAATACACCTTCCCGAACAAATCATTAGGTTCAGTGGCTGCGGAGTGACCCGCCTGTATTTCTCGCTCGCCGCTTACAGTTGCAGGGACAGCCGCAGATTTGACCTTGGAAGGCCTCACTGTGTTCCCGTTACCGGTGCGAATTTACGCTGAATGCGCGCAACGTAGCATCCAGCTAGCTTGTTGTATCGGTTCGTACCTTAAAAAAGAAGGGGCGAAGGGATCATATGCGTCGAACGGTGCGGAAACATCGTCAATCCCCGCCGATGACCATCCAGTCCCGTCCCATTTCGAATGCGCGAATTGAGCTCGTCCCGAGCAGCTGCGCAATAAGCTCGGCAGATTCGACGAGCCGTGGGCCGGGCCGATTGAAATAATGATGGCCATCGACGGCGAAGACCTTTCCTTTGCGAACCGCGGTAAGGTCCTTCCAACCGGAGCGGTCGACGAGCGAACCGAGATCGGCGAGTGTCTTCGGCAATTGATATCCGCAGGGCATAGCGACGATCAGCTCGGGATCGGCGGCGATCAAGTCGTCCCATTCCAGCCACGGGGAATGTTCACCGGCTCGCGCGAATAACGGACGACCGCCGGCCGCCTCGATCAGTTCGGGCACCCAGTTTCCTGCCGCCATCAGCGGATCGATCCATTCGATCGCGGCGACGCTTGGACGATCTATCCTCCGCCCTCGGTTTTCGGCCAGCCCTGCCATGCGCCGTCTCAAGCCGTCGACCACCGAAGATGTCCGCTCGGACAATCCCGCCGCTTCGGCGACCTTGGCGAAATCGCCCCACACATCCTCCAGCGTGTCGGGCGCCAGCGAGAGCAGGACCGGTGCGGTTCCGGTCCACTCGCTCAGTGCCTCCTCCAGATCGGCAGGGGTAACCGCGCAGACCGCGCATTGCGACTGCGTCAGGATGAGGTCGGGCCGCAGGTCGCGCAGCAGCGCGGTGTCGACCTCGTATACCGACAGACCCTGCCGCACGATTCCCTGAACCCGGTCGTCGATCTGGCACGACGTCAATCCCTTCTCCAGCTTGGTGGACGTGACGACCGGCAACCCCTTTACGGATGGCGGATAGTCGCATTCGTGAGAGCGACCTACGAGGTTCTGTCCCAACCCGAGCGCGACGGCGATCTCGGTCGCGCTCGGCAGGAGAGACACTATCCGCGGATGCGCCATGTCAGGCGAGCCGCAGCCGCGGCGTGGGTCCGAAGAGTTTTGGAGCGGTGCTGGTAAGGATCCAGTAGGCGCCCGAAAGTCCTGCGAACCACAGTGCATCGTTCGCGAAGATCTGCCCCACGATCGGCATCGCGAAGGTCTCGGTTCCGCCTACGACCAAAGTGAGCCCGAAGAGCGCAGCCTCGTAGACGAAGAATCCGATCAGAAAGGCACTCAGCGTCCGAAACGAACTCAGCTCGTCACGTTCGCCCATGACGGCGGCACCTGCAAGCATTGCCAGAACCGATGCGATGCCGAGCGCACCGCCCCAAGCGAACGCATAACCCGTATGCGGGTAGCCGAGAACGGTGAACCCCAGCACCTGGTTGGTCGCCCAGATCGCGAGGATCGTCGCCAGCGCGAGCGAGCGGTGCATGGTCGCGGCGGTCACGATCGCCAGAGCCACGAACGGCATCATGCAGGCGGCGGCCAGCGATCCGCCCACGGTCGCCAAGGCGAGTGTGACAGGCCATGCGAACCTAGCAGCCTCCGACTGCGCCGTGATTTCATCCGTCATCGAAATTCTCCCTAGAAGCGTGCGCGCGCGCCGACGGCGAACGAGCGTCCCGGCGTCGCGAAGCTGAAGACATCCTCGTAGTCGGCGGCCGTCAGGTTCTCGACCCGGCCGAACAGCTCGACATTATCCATGACCCTCACGTCGGCGGCGACGTTCAGCAGCAGGTAGTCGTCCAGTTGCACGCGAACCGGCACGAAGGAGGGATCGATGAAGGCGCTGTCGATCGTCTCGCCATTGTAGCGCGCGACGAGCGTGACCCCTCCCGCATCCCCGGGAACGCGCCAGTCGACGGCCAGACTGGCGGTATGCGAGGGCCGACGTACCTCGCGCGTGCCATTCTCGCGGGAACGCAGATAGGTGTAGGCTCCATTGACGCGCCAGGCCTCGCCCAAGCGCGCCTCGCCGGACACTTCGACACCGTTTCTTTCAGAGACGGTGTCGCGATTGCTGGGGCTGGCGACGAAGTTCGGGGGCGGAAAGGAAGTGAAGATCTCGTCGTCCAGTTCGCTTTCGAAATAGGTGACCCCAATCGAAGCGCGCTCACCGAACAGCGATTGGTCTATCCCGATCTCCCATCCGCTCGACTTCTCGGGCCTCAAGTCGGGATTGCCTATAAAGCGACCGTCGACGAAACCGTAGAGTTCGTAGAACGAGGGGTTCTTCACCCCCGATCCTGCTGCCCCGCGCACCCGCGTAGCCGCAGCGATCCGATAGCTCGCCTGAAGTCTGTAGGTCGTCGTATCGGCGAACTGGTCGTTCCAGTCCCTGCGAATCGAGGCGGACGCGCTCGCCCGGTCTCCCAGATCGATCGCATACTGGCCGACGAGGCCGATATTGTCGATCTGCCGACGACCGGTAAATGCGAAGCCGGTCGGATCGGTGTTACGGAACCGTTCGCGTTCGACGTCGAGAGCCGCCGTGACCCGGTGTGTGAGACCGCCAGCTTCGATACGCAACGTCGTATCGTAGGACCCTTTCAGCCTCTGCCCTTCACTGCCGTAGCTGCGTCCAGTCGAAGCGAAACCGTCGCGCCGGGTGTCCGCGATCTGTGCCGACAGCGCATGGGTCCAACGATCGTCGAGCAGGTCCACCTCGCCCCGCACCAGCGCGTAGACAGCCTCGTTCTGGAAACGGTTGCCGGGGCTATCGACCTGGAATCCGAACGTCGGGCTTGCCGGATCGGAATCGCTGTCGTTGAATTCGGCATCGGTGCGTGCGTAGCGCAATACGCCGGTAAGGCGTGCATCGGACGTAGGCGCGAACGTCGTCTTGAGAGACACCGCACCGCTGTCGTTCGCAAGGTCGCGCGTGCCGCCGCGGGCGCCTGGCGTGCCATCGGTGGTGTTGAGCGTGGCGGACAGCGCATAGTCGAGATCGCCGCTATATCCGGCGATCCGGGCAGCACCGTTCAGCGTGCCGAACGAACCGGCTTCGATACGCGCGGCCGCCCCGGGAGCATCGCGGCCGCCGAGCGTGATGTACTGGATGACGCCGCCGATCGCGTCCGATCCGTAGATCGCGCTCTGCTGCCCGCGCAGCACCTCGATCCGCGCCGCCTCGTCGGCGATGAGCGTTCCGAAATCGAATTCGCCAGCGTAGGGGTCGGACACCTCGATCCCATCGATCAGGACGAGCGTATGATTGGCTTCGGCCCCTCGCAGCCGGATCTGCGTCTGGCCGGGAACCCGCCCGACCGCGACACCCGGGACGTCGCGCAGCACGTCGGACACCTCGCGCACTTGCCGCCGATCGAGGACCTGCTGGTCGAGGATCGTGACCGATCCGCCAACCTGATCGATCGGCACGGGATCGGTCGCGCGGTTCCCGGTAACGACGATCGAGGTCGTGGAGGTTTCAGGATCGGCATCGGGATCGATCGTTTGCGCGAGCGCCGGACTTGTCAGGAATGCGGAAGACAGAAGCAATAAATGAACGTATTTCATAGACACGAATTTCCAGGGCGCCAGGCGACTTGGCCGGAGCGTCCGCGCAAACGCGGTCGACGAGACTGCCAGGGGACGGACGCGTGCATCCCCCGGCGGTCCTGCCGATGCGGCTCCAACCGCTACTCGTCGCCCAGACGAAATTCGTTTCGCGCCCGGCCAATCCCATGAGCCCGGCAAGAGCGACACGCACCGGTCGGTCTCCTGGCTCACGGGTCACTGCACGCGACATACCTTCCCAGACGGACATCGCCGCCCAGTGGTCGTGGAGCGAACCCCACTCATGTCACGCGCTCGCCGCTTACAGTTGCAGGGACAGCCGCAGAATTGGCCCGGCAAGACCTCACTGCGTTCCCGTTACCGGCACGCACTATCGGCGAGCGATTTCGCCGACGCTGGACGCTCTAGACTTCACCCGAATGTTCGGCAAGCATGAGCTTGCATAGTCGAGCGACCAATCAGCGCGCTCACTCGGGAGCTTGAAGAACGGATGGCTGGAAGAACTATCGGTGCTGTAACGGCGGACTTAAGTTGGTAATGTTGCCCGGACCAAAGTGGGAAACGCCATTGGAGGCCAGAACCTGGCTCATCGAACAGCGCCGCGTATTGAAGTGGTCCCATAAGGACGTGGAGAAAGCCTTTTTTTCATGCGCGGTCAAAAGTGATCTTTATATTGGACCCGGCGGAGGCAGCAGATTTGATCGGGCTACGGAAAAGCGCGTGGCTCGATTCGAACGGGAAGGCGACGCTATCCCGGATTGGATGTTCTGGATGCCTCTTGTCGTTCAGCACGCGCAGGTCGCGTATGAAGATCGCTGGGACTGGGAACGCGAGAACATCCCGCAACACAGCGATGTCAGGCGCGAGCGCGAAGAAGAGGAGTATTACGCTCGGCTGTTCGAGCTCAACGATCAGGAGATCGCTCTCTTGTCTCGCTTTCGAGAAATGGACCGCGACGAGCGCGAGGTTCTCGGGGCGATGCTTGAACCACAAACCTTTTGCAAAATCAGAGCTTCACTGGCGCGAAACTCCAACGGCTCGAAACTCTAAGCGGGCCATTCGCTTCAAGGTAGTTTCGAGCAGCCGGCGCACGGCGATCAGTCTGTGTCATCCGGCCAATCGTCATAGCTGTCCGGCAGATGGCTCAGATCCTCAGGCGGGGTCATGAACTCTTCTCGCTCCATCTTCGTCATCATGTCGGTCCGGATGCTCTTCTGCAACTGCTCGTCCCAATCGGGAATTGCAGAAATGCGCACCAGCATCACTTCGACTTCACCGTTATCATAAATCTCGAACGTCCGCGTCTTCGCAAGTTCGACATAATTGCCGAGATCCTGCGCGAGCTCGTCGACCGAGATGCGAAAACATGCATGTGGTTTCATGGGATCAGAACCTTTCGATTGCTTACAACAATCCCGCCGACCGCTGAGCCGTGTGGGCGATGCGGTCGGGCAGGCAAAAAGGTTCGTGAGCGTGATAGCCAATCGGGCGCGGAATGGAAGCCCCGCTCGCAGCTTTCGATGAAAGCGCGCTCTTCTAGCGTTCGAGCTGACGCATCAGATACCCCGCGCCTGCCGGCGTGACATTCACAGCGATCGCGAGCTTGTTGCGTGTCAGCGAAGGCAGTGCGACCCGCAGCTCGGCCGCTTCGGCGAGCCGACTGCGCCTGGTCCGCTGGAAACGCGTGCGCAGATCGCCCACATCCCGCTCCATCCGACAAAGCGACCGATAGGCGGCGGGAGCTTGTTCGGCGATGCAGTCCGCGACCGCCGCGGTCCATTCCTTCGCCGAACCGCACAGGAACTTCTGTCGCGGTACCAGCGAGGGAAGCGTATGCGCCGACAGTCCTGACCGCCGCAACATGGCCGGGACCATGAGGTAGGCGAGCCAGGCCTTGGGATGGTCGTGGTTGAAAGCGATCTCACGGCCGTCCGGTAGCCAAGCGACCAGGCGGGTGTGATCGGCGGACCTGTCGATCAGTCGACCCATCTCCGCCATGCGTGCGCCGATCGAGGCGAGCGTAGGTTCGAGGTCGGGTTCTTCCGCCATCCGTCGCAGCGCCCGCCACAGCGGGCCGTAGTGCACGAGATCGGCATTCGCCCAGATCGCCGCTTCGCGCTCCGGATCGATCAGTGAACCAAGCAGACGGCGGACTTGGCGGGCGTGCGGACCTCGGTCCGGTTCGAGACTCTCGAGGAAGTAATGGACGATCGCGACGACGCTCAGCGGATCGTTGCGCCCTTCGCCGCTACGGGGCGGCAAACCTGAACCGGCGAACCAGGCTTCGATATGGTTGGCGTCGATCGGCACGCCGGCGTTGCATGCGGATCTGGCGGCGCCCTCGAAACGCGCGCGGATGGTCCAGGCGACCCGCGCCGGGCTATGGGCGAGGCGCCCGTCGAGCCTTCCGAGCTCGAGGAGAGGGTCTGTCGTTGCAGGCATCGTTTTCTCGAAAACCCTAACGAACGTAGCCGCCTATAGATTCCGCGCGAAAGCAAAATGGTACGTTGCTTTCCCTCTCTCGTACGGTCCGTGCATAGACATGTGATAAGGAGAACTTATCACATGTTGCGGAGTGTGCTGTTTGAGTTAGTTTTATGCCGGCATGTCCGATATCTCGCCCCCCTCCGCGTTGCCCGGTAGCGCTCTCGCCGCGCTCGAAACCGACCTCGCGCTCGCGCTACGCGCGCCGAATGTCGCCGTCGATCGCGAACTGCTCGCCGCTTACGTGGAGGCGGCCGCGCCCAATTCGATCCGCGCGCTGCGGCAGGATGTCGAGGCGTTCGACCTGTGGTGCCGCCGCAGCGACGCTCGCGCGTTTCCGGCAACGCCCGGGATGGTCGCGGACTGGCTGAAGCATCGGGCGAGCGAGGGTGCCGCGCCCGCCTCGCTGGTGCGGTACAAAGCATCGATCGCCAAGGCGCACCGGCTGCTCGACCTCGACGATCCCACCAAGCACGAGATCTGCCGGCTCGCGATCGCGGCGCATCGCCGCAATGTCGGCTCACGGCAAAAGCAGGCGCGGCCGCTGCGATTTCGCGGCGCGGTCAAAGATCCGGTGCAGGCCACACCGCGCGGCATCCATATCCGCGCGATCCTCGGGGCCTGCGATAATACACCCACCGGGCTGCGCAATCGCGCGCTGCTCTCGGTCGCCTACGATACCGGCCTGCGCGCGAGCGAGTTGGTCGCCGTCGCAGCCGAGGATATCGTCGAGGCGCTCGATCCCGATGCACGTCTACTGCGGATCGGGCGGCACAAGGGCGACCAGGAGGGTGAAGGCTCGACCGCCTACCTCTCGCCGCGCAGCGTACAGGCGCTCCAAGCTTGGCTGCATGCCGCCGACATCAGCGAGGGGCCGGTGTTCCGGCGCGTGATTGTGCGGCGCTACGCCGATCGGCCAGCGCGCAGGCGAATCGATCCAAATACAATCTCAGGGCGCGCGATCTGGGATCCGCGCAAGTTCGCGGCGAAGGCAGCGGTTGCGGCGCGGACTGAATACAATGTGGGCGAGAAGGCACTGCACCCCGGCTCGGTCACGCCAATCGTGCGTGGCATGATCGCTAGCGCAATCGATGCGGGCGCGTTCGGCGATCTCGACAAAGAACAGGCGAGGAAATTGGTCGCAGGATTCAGTGCACATTCGACGCGGGTCGGGTTGAACCAAGATCTGTTTGCGATCGGCGAAACGCTCGCCGGGATCATGGATGCGCTGCGGTGGAAGTCGCCAAAGATGCCGCTAGCATACAACCGCAATCTTGCTGCCGAAGCTGGCGCAGCAGGTCGGCTACTATCGAAGCTAGATTAGGTCGTTCGGCGAGCGGTGTTTCGCAGCTGACACCGGCAGCTTTGCGCCCTCATATTGGACATTTGATCGGTCTCGTCGCGATCCTGAAACCTGCCACTGGACTAGGTAGTAGCTGAGGGCGGCTTCGTGCCCTCAATTCGGAAATCGGAGATACAAATGCCGATCTCGAAAGCCGACATTCTCCAAGTGCAAGGCAGACTGTTCGCGTAAGGCTTTTGACAACACCAGATCAATGATCTAGCAGTTTGACTTCGGGCACTTATTCCGGCGCCCGGTAAGGCAATGCGCCCAAGTCCGGCTCGATGAGCTGTGTGCGAAGGACGCGTTGATGAATTCTCCCGCTAATTCAGGTTCCGTAGAACAAACTCCGATCCCGTTTTCCGATGGGGTGCGTGTCTGGGCGCGCATAGCCGCGTTGAGCTTTGGTGGGCCAGCCGGCCAGATCGCGGTGATGCACCGCATTCTAGTCGATGAAAAGCGCTGGATCGGCGAGAACCGGTTCCTGCATGCGCTCAATTACTGCATGCTCCTGCCCGGACCGGAAGCCATGCAGCTTGCCACCTATATTGGCTGGTTGCTCCACGGCGTTCGCGGTGGCCTCGTCGCAGGATGCCTGTTCGTCCTTCCCGGCTTCCTCAGCATTATGGCGCTTAGCGTGCTCTATGCCAGTTTTCAGGAGGCCAGCTTCGTCCAGGCGATTTTCTTCGGCATTAAGGCGGCGGTGCTCGCCATAGTCATCGAGGCCCTGCTGCGCATCGGGAAAAGGGCATTGAAAACTTGGCCCATGTATCTGATTGCCGCCGCAGCCTTCGTGGCGATATTCGCATTCGATGCACCTTTCCCGCTGATTATCGCGGCCGCCGCGCTGGTCGGTTTTCTTGGAGGGCATTTCGATCCTGCACGCTTTCTGGTCATTCGCGCCCGTGAAACGACCGAGGACGGGGAGAGCGAGCCGGAAGCCGTGCTTCATACAGGCGGTATGGCGAAAGCGCAGCCTACATGGCGCGGAGCAGTCCGCACGGCCTTGATCTGGGGCAGCATCTGGGCAGCTCCCATAATTGCGCTGATCCTTCTTGTTGGCCCAAATCACGTGTTCACGGAACTGGCGGTTTTCTTCTCCAAGCTCGCGGTCGTGACATTCGGGGGCGCGTATGCCGTGCTGGCCTATATGGCGCAGGAAGCCGTGCAGACGCATGGCTGGCTTGCCCCCGGTGAAATGCTCGATGGGTTGGGCATGGCGGAGACCACGCCGGGTCCACTGATCCAGGTCGTCCAATTCGTGGGGTTCATGGGGGGATATCGCGAAGCAGACATGTTAGGCCCGGTGGCTTCGGGCATCGCGGCTTCGGTCATCGTCACGTGGGTCACGTTCGTGCCGTGCTTCCTATGGATTTTCCTTGGTGCGCCATTTATCGAAAAACTGCGCGGCGTGAAGCTTCTGACAGCGGCGCTTTCGGCGGTGACGGCAGCAGTCGTCGGTGTGATCCTAAACCTTGCCATCTGGTTTGCACTGCACGTTGCCTTCGCACGGCTTGACGAGGTTCGAGGTTACGGCGCACGCCTGCTCGTGCCGGACTTCGCCACGATCGACGTCGCCTCCGTCGTCATTGCCGCTGCGGCCCTGATCGCCATGCTGCGCTTCAAGATCGGGATGTTGCTCGTTCTCTTCGTGAGCGCACTCATTGGGTCGCTGTATTACCTCGCAATGATGGCTGGCACCTGAAATCACATCCAAGGAGAACTAAGATGAAGCAATTACGCAGAACATTGTTCGTCGGCGGCTTGGCTCTATCGCTATCAGCGATGTCGGCGGCTCTTCACGCGCAGGATAATCTCGGCAATCTCGAGGCACTGATTTTCGAGGCATCGCACTCGGAGGTCACCATGACCGACGATGGGGTCGCACGCATCGGTTGGACGCGCGCCGACGTGCCGGTGATGGTCGACGGCATGCGCCTCGATCCCCCGGCAGGTCTCGGCTCATGGGCTGCCTTCAAACCCGTCGATGGCGGAGTGATGGTCATGGGCGACACGGTCGTATTCGAGGATGAGATAACAGCCGCGATGGACGCTGCCCTCGCCAACGGGTTGACCGTCACCGCGCTGCACAATCACTTCATATTCGACGATCCGCCGGTCTATTTTATGCATATCGGCGGGCATGGGGAAACCGCCAAGATGGCAGCGGGTGTAAAAGCCGTTTGGGATGCCATCAAGGAAGTGCGCGCCGCCTCGCCGACGCCGCAGCGCAGTTTCGGTGGCATGACGCCGGATGCAAACGGCACGATCGAAGCCCTGGCGCTGAGCGAAATCTTGGGCACCGAGCCAAGCATCGCCGATGGTGTCGTGAAATACACCTTCGCTCGCCAAGGCCGCATGCACGGCGTTGAGATCGGTGGTTCGATGGGGCTTACGACCTGGGCGGCGTTCTCGGGCACCAACGACCTTGCCGCCGTGGATGGTGACTTCATCATGACCGAGGACGAAGTCCAGCCCGTGCTCCGCGCACTGCGCGAGCGGGATATCCATATCGTAGCATTGCATAACCACATGATCGGCGGTGAACCGATGTTTTACTTCCTCCACTACTGGGGAATGGGTCCAGCAAAAGAGCTTGCAGCGGCGATTGCTGCTGCCCGTAACGCACAGGCCGAAACCGGATAGGCGCAACCATTCCGATAAAAATCAGTACGGCAGCGATCGCTTGCACCTCATTGCGACAGGCATTGTCTTCGAAATGGCAGGGAACGTGAGTTATGTCGCTAGCTGGTGGGCATGTCTTTGAATGCGATGTGGATGGGACACGGCGCCGCGATTTGAATCGCGACCGGATTGTCCGTTTTCTTAGGAAAGCTCCCGAAACCAGACTGTCTCGAAGCGGCCCATGATTTGTCATCGAGTGCAGGCGTGCTGACGGTCGAACTCGGGAAGTCAATATCGTATTGATGATGCCCGAAAATTAGCGTGGAACGCCGACGTCGCTGGACCTTAAATAGCCTTTCAGTGCAGCGGACAACATGGCCGCAACGCAACCACCACGTGGGATAAGCTACGCCAGATTTCCTCCGCTTGGACAATTGGGCGCGATCGCCCAAGCAAGTTAGCTGTGGAACAGAAGCTGCAGCGTGCCCATATGCTAAGCCATGTTGAAGACCCTTCGTATCGCACGCCGGGACCGGAAGCGCTTGGAGGAACTATTCAGCGTCACTTCCCGCTATGGACTCGGCCTTCTGCTGGCGCGGATAGGGCTGGACCGGACGGGCAGCGACGATGCCGGCGACGGGTCGTCACATAGCCTGCCTCGGCGGACCCGCCTTGCCATGGAAGAGCTTGGGCCAACCTTCGTGAAGCTCGGCCAGATCCTGGCGACACGCGCCGATCTCCTATCTCCGGAATGGATCGCCGAACTCGAGCAATTGCATAGCAAGGCGCCGACGCTTCCCTTCGAGGAGTTGCGACCGATTGTCGAGGAGGCGCTTGGTGAGGCGCCCGAATGCACCTTTGCGGAATTCGATACAGAACCGCTGGCGGCGGCCTCCATGGCGCAGGTCCATCGTGCGACGCTGCACGACGGGCGCGCGGTGGTGATCAAAATCCGCCGGCCCGGCATTCGTCCGAGGGTGGAGGCTGATATCCGGCTCCTTGCGCATATTGCGACCCTTGCGGAACGCGGCAGCACCGAAGCCAAGCGCTTCGGACCGAGCCGGATGATGCGGCAGCTTGCGGACGCGATGGTCGAGGAACTCGACTTCACGAATGAAGCGCGCAATGCTGATCGTCTGCGGACGGATTTCGCGAACGAGCCCAGTGTCGTTGTGCCCGAAATCCACTGGGAATGGACGTCCGAGACGTTGCTCGTCATGGATTACATAAACGGTGTGCCGCCGAGCAATGCGCAGGCTCTGGTCGCTGCAGGGCTCGATCCGACCAGAATAGCAGCGCTGGGCGCCGACATGGTGCTCGACATGATATTGGTGAACGGCCGGTTCCACGGCGATCCGCACCCGGGGAACCTTCTCTGCCTGCCGGGCAACCATATAGCTCTGCTGGACCTGGGCATGGTTGGTTATGTATCTCCGCGCAGGAGAGAGGAATTCGTCAGCTTCGTGCAAGCGCTCAGCACTGGCAGCCCCGCGCAGCTCGCCGACGTGCTGACGCGGTGGTCAGTGGGCGACGACGTTCCGGCCGACCGCGTGCTCTCCGCATCCGAACGGCTGATCGCGCGCCATGGCAGCGGTCGATTGGTTCTGGGCGCCATGGTAACCGATTTCCTAGGGCTGATGCGCGACGAGCGCATGACGTTACCACCCGATCTTCTCCTGATCTTCAAGGCGCTGATCACGATGGACGGCGTGTTATCGAAAATTGAACCGGATTTCGACCTGACGCATGCCATGCGACGCTCTTCGTTTCGAATCGCGCAAGCGCGGTTGTCGCCCGAGCACTGGGCTCCCGTTCTGCAGGGCGTCGCCTGGGAATTGCTCAAGATCGGAGATGATGCGCCGCGCCTGATCCGGGCAGCGATCCGCCGGTTGGAGCAAGACAGAACGCCGCCGGCTTCATCGCCTTCGGATCGCAGCCGCGCGAGTGCCGACATTCGCTGGGTTGCAGCTGCAATCGTCTCAGGCGCCGTGATCATGGCGATAGCGCCCTGGTTTTATTAAGCCGTGGTCGGCGAGCCCGTCGAATTTCGGTTGAGTCATTAGCTGAATGGCAGCCTTGTGCGCTCACGCCGCTAACATCGGACAGTCGGCTTGCGGCCCAGTTTCTGCATCGATCTGTTACCCGTAAGACGCTCAGCCTGGGGAAGTTCGCGTTAAGTCCGAACGCAGCTAGGTTCCTCGAATTTTTCGAAGAGCCAGGTGATTAAGACTGATTAAGGCTTGACTGCCAAACCTACATCCCCCCTCTGCTTACCAGTCGTCAATTTCGAATCTTGATCGTATGCATACGCGATGCGCCTACGACCTACCGATCTTGGGGCTGCGTGATATCCTAGTTGCATGAGCTTCATTCAGCTGCAGCGCGAACCGGGCATCCACTACCTCGCCGGGTATCAGAACTTCCGCACGTCGCCGGCTTTCGAACATCTTCTCGAGGCCAAATGCTTGCTCCGAAGCATTACGACCGCAGGCGCCGTCGGATCGTCGCTTCACGTACCGCTGTCGGATTTCGCGATGTTCCCGATCGGCACGTTGTTCGGCTCGGGTAAAGCGATGATGCTGCGCAATCGCGGTCGCCGACGAACCCGCAGAACGATCCTTCTGGGCGACGAAGTCGAGATTTGGGACTTCGAGCGCCCGACCCTCGTCAGTCCGCAGAAGCACGCCAAACCCTTCGACCTGTCGATCCGCCAAACCGAGAAGGTGTTCATCGACCAGATCGAGGCCCTACACCCCCTCGGTTTGGCCCACGGCGAGCAGTTCCGGTTCATCTGCTCGGGGGTCAGCTTTCTGCTCGATACGCTTTCGCTGCGCTCCATCGTCTCGCAGAAGAGCCTCGCGGGCATGTTCGTCGACGAGGCGGAGACCGGAATCGACGAGAACGGTACCTACGTCATCACGCCGTTGCGTCCGTTTCAGAACGCGACCGCGACGCTGCAGATCGCGCTCCTGCTCACCAATCCCGACCTAGCGGATTACATCCGTTTCTTCTTCCGGCGGGTCGGTGCGGCGATGCGCGGGGAACCCGCCGGGTCGGAAGGGGCGCTGACGTTCCGGGACGCCATGGACTGCACGATCGAAACCGAGCCGCTCGCGATCGGCCCGCCAGGAAACGAAAGAACGGTCGACTATTGCGACCGGATCATCGCCGACCACCGCAAGCCGAATTTCAGGGATATCGTCGTCCGCATCCGCAATACGCGGGCGGACGAGCAGATCGAGCTGATCGAGGAGCTCCGCACCGAGGCGGAGCGAGAGAAGCTCAGGGTAGCGTCGAGCACCAAGGTCAAACGCTACCCGGCGGACAAGCGCACCGTTCGCCTTGGCCGCCTGGACGGCGATTTCGGGCGGCTGTTCCCCGAGTTCGCTAAGCTTGCCATGCGCTTCGATCGGCAAACCGTCCCCGCCGCGGAAGGCGATAGCCGACCGTCAAGGTTCGATCCTCAAAAGGATCGTCCCGAATTCGTAACGCCGATCGTGTCGTCGGGGCTACCCGAACCCGGCGGCAAGGTCCCCCGGGCGGAGAGCGGGCCGGTCGAGACCGTCGTCTTTGAACGCCCGAGCCTGCCGACCCGGTTCCTCGCCACGAGCGATGCGCCGGGCCTCGAAGCGCGGATCGCGAAGCTCGACGACGTGCCGCTCTTGATGCGGGAGTTCTTCCTCGCGGGCTACTATATGACCGAGCATCGCTCGGCGACGAGCCTGCCGGAATACGATCTCGGACGCGGCGAAGAAGTGCTCTATCGGCTCCCACCGTCATGGGGTGGGTTCGCCGCGCCCGACGCGAATGGTCTCACCCGCTTTGCGGCCGCCGTCCCGCTCGCCTTCGACCACGGCATAGTGTGGGCCATCGAGATCCTCAGGAACGATGCCAGCGAGGCATTCGCCATGGGGCTCGTCGCGCAGTTCGACCGCGACGACGGGCTGAGCTTTCTTGGCCGGGCGCTGCGCAGCGTCTGCGATCGCGTCGGTCGGCGGCGCGGCGACGATCCATCGGGCACCTTCCCGCGCGCCGACTTCCTCGACACGCGGATCGACACCGTCGTCCACAAGAAGACCGTCTGGGACGCGAGGACGCTGGCGCAGGTCATCCCGGCACGGGCCGAATTGCTCCTGTCGACCGAGCGGAACTTCTAGCGCGCGTTCGAGGAACCAGGGCGAAGATAGGTGTCGAGAACGTGGCGCAGCGCGAAGGGTGTCTGGACGCCCGGCTCCTCCGGCACGATCCAGCTTGCCCAGGCGCGCGCCTCGCCGCACGGACCGACGAGGCCGAACGGCCATCCCCGCAGCAGCCGGCTGACCCCGCGCATCACGCCGTGCGCAGCGCTGACGGTCATGGACCGGATACTGGGGTTCGCAGTCCTGTAGTCGAGGTCGATCTCCCCGATCGAAGGATGCAGCGCTTCGCGGACGCGCTTGCCCCAGCGTTTGGCAGCGATCGCTCGGAAGAGCGCCAGCTGGATAGCGAAGAAGGCGATCGGATGGATCCCGTGCAGATGGGGCCAAGCCACCGCGCGTCCGTCTAACACCGCTTCGTTATGCGCCTGCAGGACGAGCACGCTCGGAGCGGCGATGGACGCGGAAAGGGCGGAAAGGTCGAGGCCGCACCCGTCGCAATGGCGGAAGCCCGAGCGGTGTGGCTGGTATGGGGCATCGCAGTCCGGGCAGGCGTCCATCAGCACGGCGGCGTGCTTCGTGCATGCCGGAAAGAGCCGCAGCCGCCAGGTCAGCGGCAAATAGGGGGTGTCGTCGGCGAGGCAATGTGGACAGAAGGCCTGCCCGTGCGCCTTGCGGATCCGGTGGCGCACGCCGAGTGGCACCACCATGAACGACTGGTTGGCGCCGGAGATGGATTCGGCGAGAACGCCTTCGTAGGCGCCGAGCGTCGTGCGCCGGCAACGCTCGAGCGGTGTTCCCGTCTTCACCGCCAGAGCTCGGACGAGCTCCGGCGATGCGACGAGATCGCCATCCCTGGTCCAGAACTCGAGGCCGGGCGCGAGTTCCTTCATCAGCGAGTGGTGCTTGGTACCCTTTGCCGCGGCAATGCGGATCAGCCAGGAGCTGACCGATTCCCGTGGCAATGGGCTTGGACGGATATGCCAGCGGCTCACGCCGGTTCGCATTCCCTGGACGTCTTCACTTCGAGCCGATCGATGACGTCGCAGGCGCGCTCGGAAAGCGGTACCCACGCCATGTCCTCGAGGGTCTTCGCGTCGATCACCTCGCGGCCGCTTTGGATGGCCGTACGCGCCGCGAGAAGCATCACCCGCCGGATATGGCCGATGACGTGATCTCCCTTCTCGAGGATGGTCTCGACGAGCTTGGGATCAGCCACCACATGCGACGTCTTGCGCAGCGGCAGACGCACCTCGAGGTTGTGGATCAGCACATTCGCCTCGTCGCCGCGTTTCCATGGCGGCAGGACAACCTGCTCGAAGCGGCGCTGCAGCTGCGGATCGTCGTTCAGGATATCGACGCCCGGCGGCGTTCCGAAGAGAGCAACGCCGCAGCCGCAATCCTCGCCGATCGACTTCACCATGTTCTTGAGCGCCTCGCGGTTGCGATGGGTGCCGTTGGCAAGATCCTGGAACTCATCGATGAGAAGCAGCCTAGTCTGCATTGTCCTCAGGACCGCGTAGACCATCGAGGTGAGATGCGAGGTCGACCATCGGAGGTTGAAGGGCTCACTTACGTAGCGCAGGATCCGGATCGCGAACTCGCGAACCGACGCTTCGCCCGGCATCGACACCCGCACCACGTCGGCACGGTCCGCATCGCCCATCATGCCGGTTTGCACCGGATAGAGCGACGCAAAATGCTTCGAGATGGTGCTCTTGCCGTTGTAGCTGCGCCCGAACACCGCGATGCTGTGCTCGTGCGGCTCGGGAGCCTCGAGGATCGCCCTGAGGCGATCCTCGATCTCCATCATGCGCGGATGGTAGATGGTGTCGGGCTCGGCGAGATAGGCGAGCCGAGTGGCATCGTCCGCGAGGCGAAGGTCGTCGATGGATGTGATGGTGTTGCAGGTCATTGGACGGCTCCACTGGAGGGAAGGATGGTGATGCTGGCGGGGTCGATCCTGACGACCGGGACCGGCGGTAGCGGCGACTGCTCGGGCGCCGGCAACCAGTTCCGACCACGCTCGCGCTTGACAGCGTTCTGGGCGATCTTGCGCTGCTTCGCCCGGTCGAGCTTGGACTTCGGGTTCACGACCCTGGCGTGGCGGGCAGCATCGGCGCGCTCCTTCTCGATGATGCCCAGAATACCCGTTGCCGTCACCCGGCCGCGTTTTCCGAGCTTGGCCTTGAGGTCGGCCCGCGCCCGTTCCCACTCGGCGACGGTGATCGCCGCGCCCTCGGTGAGCGCGTCGCGAAGCTCGATGTAGCGACCGTTGCGAGGGTCCTCGACGAACGCGCGGCTGACGTCGGCGGGTTCGCGCTTGACGTTGAGCATGGTCCCCTTGGCGGCGTTCAGCAAAGGCTGGAGCTCGCGCGCGGTGTAGCTGAGGTAGCTGACGCGAAACCCGTACTTCTCGAGCTTGCGCTTCTCGGTCTTCAGGAAGTCGAGATAGAAGGCCTGCGGATCGTCGACGCGCCGGGGATCGCCATATTGGGCGACCCCCAGGTTCCACTTCTCCGCCGGCGTCATCCCCAGCGCCGGATGGATGCGGTACGGATATTCGCCAACGAAGTAGCGGACCATGTTCTCGAGGTATTCGTTGAGGGTCAGACTCGCGGTTTGGATAGGATCGATGCGATCCTTCTCCCGCCTCGTCGAGCTGAAGATGGTGTTGCCCGGCAGCTTGCGAGTTTCCGTCATCGCGGTCCCGATCATCCGCTCGACGATCCCGCCATGATGCGGCTGCGAGCGGTGCGAGAGGTCGATGCGCCACTTCCCGCATCCGCGATGGAAGGATTTCGACGTGAAGTCGACGCCGCGGTCGACGAAGATCGCCGAGGGTACGCCGAACCACGGCCAGTCAATCCCATCGATGCCCTTCGCCGCGAGCCAGCCATCCTTGGGTAGGCAGGCGATCGCCATCGCCTCGGCCAGTTCCTCGACGCTCGGATATCCGAACGTCACGTGGATACCGAGCGGCAGGCGCGAGAACTCGTCGACCACCATGGTGAAGGTCGGGCGACCGAGGGAGATCCACAGCTCTTCGGAGATGAGATGCACATCGCTGTAAGTGTGGTCGATCTGCACCCGCTCGAGCGGATAGGTGCAGAGCGGGGTCGAGCCCTTGTCGCGGTCGTATTTGTCCGCGGCCGCCTGTGCGCCGTGCTTGTGCGCGTAACGGACACGTACGTCGAGAGCCTCCCAGCGGCGGCGGATGGTCCGATCGGACGGCGGCTTGAGGCCCGCCTTCGCGCAGGCCTTCCGCACGTTGTCGATGTAAACAGTGACATGCTGGCCCTTGTAACAGCGCAGCCTCAGGAACCTTTTGAGCTCGGCCTCGGAGATGGCCTCGACCGCCGGATCGAGCTTCGAATGCCAGGGGCGCTTGATCGGCACCTTGGAGAGCCCCAGAGCGTGCCCGGCTTCTTCGTAAGCCTTCAACTTGCGGTAGAACTTAGATTTCGACCATCCGAGCATCCGTGCGGCTTTCTCCGCGTTCTCACTCGTGCGCTTGCCGCAACGGAAGGCGTCGATGACGCCCGCTTCTAAGCTGAGGCGGTTCCAGTCGTCGTCACTGATCGTGTCGATCGTGATCTTGCGATCGTTGCCGGCACACGTGAGTTTCGCGGCGCCCTTGGGCAGGGCGGGGATGATTTTCTTGAGATCGGTCATTTCAACGTACTCCTTCTTTCGAAAATGGAGCACGAGCCGGAAAAAGGGTGCGCGCGACCGGCGCCAAGCGCGCGATGGCGCTTGACTCGGGGCGGCTTTTCGGCGATGACAAGGGTGCTTAGGGGTCCTCGTATCCCGAAAAGGCCTGGCTCTTCGGAGTCAGGCTTTTTCCATTTCGTGCTGGTGAAGTTTAGTTCTCAGGCACTGGCTGTTTACATAATTTTCTCCTTGTCGATCGCGCGCAGCCACTCAGCCACGTCCTGGGTGAAGGCGAAGGTTCCGCTCCGGTCCGGAAGCTTGAACACGCGAACGCCGAGGCGTCCGCGCTCCTTGGCTTTGCGAAAGGCTGCCGCACTGGGAAACCCGAGGGATTTCCATAGCGCCTCGCCGGTCAGAAACGGTCCCGATCCATCAACCAGGTGTTCCGCCAGCTTGGTACCCGACGCCTTCGAAGCCATGTTGTCGCTCTTCCTTTCCGAACCGGAGAATCGCCAGTTGTCGTGCATGTCACGGCCGTCACGCTTGTCCAAACGACGTTATTGGGGCCAAAATCGTCGCTTGACCCGCCTGCGAATCGAAGAGCGATGGCATATCGGAAAAGAGCGTCGACCGAATGGATCCTGACCCGGTGGGTCATGGCCTGTGTCGACTTTCGTGCGACGCCCGACGACGCGGAATGGATCAAAACCGGGCTCAATTGCGGGAAGGATACCTTACGGCATTATCGCTTGGGCGAGCGTCGTATTCGCAGCGATGTGCCAAACTCCGTTCTCGATCGGTTGGACGGACGCTTTCCCGGAACAGCGGCGATGCTTCGCGGACCGATGGCGCAGATCCTGATGCGCCGCGAATTGGCACCGGGCGGTTTGAGGGTAGCGATCAGGCAGCTGTCCGATCCGTATCGCACATGCCTGCTCGCGCTCGGCTACGGTGCAGATCGGAGCGAGATCGATCCCGCCGTCCGGTTAGAAACGGCGCTTGATTACCTGCTGCGATACAGCGCTTTCGAGACGCTCGAGGCAATCGTCTTCATGCTCGCATGGTGCGACGAGATCGGCGATGAGATTGCGTGGACGACGATCTGCGGGCGATATCGGAAAGCGCTCCCAAACATGCTGTTCGAGGGCATTCCGGAACATCATCACCCCCTGCTCGACGCGATCGACGACTACGCTCGCACCATCGAGTTCCGCTATGCGCGGCGGGTCCGATCGAAGCAAAGCTGGCGCACGGCCGTCCCGAAGGCCAGGAAGATCCGCAAGCAGGGTGCAATCGAGGCCCAGCACGACTGGGAAGCTCTGCCACGAGATTTCACTCTACGCATCAATCCGCAGGCGAAGGACGTCGACCGTTAGATCTCGAGGCAAGGACCACGCTCAATAAAGGTCATCGCAGAAAGACCCGCCGACGCGACCCCCGCCTCAGGATTGCCTCCTCATCCCACGTGCGCGTGATATCGAACCATAGTTCATCGATGGCACATGCGTGCAGCGCCGCCGAAATGATCTCGCCCCTCTCATATGCGTAACGCTCGGCGTTCGCGATTACCGACCCGAGCGTCGCCGGAAACTCGCCAAGCCTGCCCGACAGTATGAGGTCGAGCAACGATCGCTCCGGTCTGTGGCTCGCGCGGTCCAGAATTGCTTTCGCATTCGGCAAACCCTTCTCGATCAGCTTCTCGTCGGTAACCAAGAGGAACGAGCAGTCTGTCTGTTCCCGGCACCAGCGCATCATCGCGATATGCGCTCGTCCTGCGGCCGACGCGCTTCCCGCCGCCGCAATATGATCGGCTTCACGGCGCTCCTTTACCTCGACGATGTAGCGGTAGCGCTGGCCCTCGCGATCATTGATCTCGACGAGATAGTCAGGTGTATAGACACGTGTCCGGTTGTCGACGAGATCGCGGAATTCGATGGAAAAGGGCTCCCATGAAATGTGCCGCACCTCGTTCGCAAAGTCGCAGAGTTGGACGAATCCACGCTCGATCGAGGATTGGAAGGCGACCCTATTTGCGCCATTTCGAAAGCTGTAGAAGCCGGTTTCGGCGCTGGTGCGCGCGGGCTTTTTGCTTCGCGCAGAGGGAGTTATCCGGACGTGGTCAACTAGTCTCACCGACTATGACCACGCCGATTTCGAGCCGGCGAAATGGACGCGCCGTCTCACAAAAGGGCTCGAATTGGGGCAAAACGCACCCGCCTGAGTCGCATCATTAGTGGAAGTTATCAGGCGGCCTCAAGGTGAAGCCGGGCGAGGTCTCTCTCGCGCATCTTGGCGTGCTGTTCCTCGACGAATTGCCAGAATTCCAGCGCGCCGTGCTCGACAGCCTGCGCCAGCCGATCGAGACCGGCCAGGTCGATGTCGCCCGCGCCAATGCGCATGTGACCTTTCCCGCGCGGGTGCAGCTGGTGGCGGCGATGAACCCGTGCCGCTGCGGGCACCTCGGCGATCCCGCGCTCGCCTGCAGCCGCGCCCCCAAATGCGCCATCGACTATCAGGCCAAGATCAGCGGGCCGATGCTCGACCGGATCGACCTGCACGTAGAGGTCGACCCCGTCAGCGCCGCCGACCTGGCCCTGCCCCCGCCCGCCGAAGGCTCGGCCGAGGTCGCCGCAAGGGTCGCCCAAGCCCGCGCCCGCCAGACCGCGCGTTTTGAGCAGACCGGCGCGCGCACCAATGCGGAACTGGATGGCGAGGCGCTGGAGACCTTCGCCACGCCCGACGAGGCAGGCCGCAAGCTCCTCATGCAAGCCGCCGAAGCGATGCGCCTGTCCGCCCGCGCCTACACGCGGATGCTGCGAGTGGCGCGAACAATTGCCGATCTGGCGGGAATGGAGCGGGTGGGGCGCATCCATGTGGCTGAGGCGCTGAGCTATAGACGGCAGGCGCCTAGGGCTTAGATCAAACCACTGAAGTAAGGAGTATTAAAATGAGAGCTTTGAGACTTGGACTGATTTGCATGGCTGCATTCGGTGTAGCGGCATCTGGTTCACATCAAATGTTTATTGCGGGAGGCTCATCCTTCGAGGAAGAGCGCGCCCTACAAAATCTTGTGAACGAATCTTACGACACGTTGAGATCGGAAGAGTTTCGAGCAAATCTGGCGAGCATTTCCAAACAGTTCGACGAAGCGTTCGTTGGGACAGAAGTTCTAAATGCTCCCAACGCGGCTCGCTACGAAAAAATTGGCGAGCTGGCAGATATGGTCGCCGCCCAAGGAACGTATCGTTACGTATACTCGCCAGTATTTCCTATCGGGGGCACCGGTCATTACAACGATACGACGGTGAGTAGAACCGCCAACGGAACCGGCACTCTCAGCGTAGGCCGCGGTCACCTCTATAATTGGAAGCAAGACAATGTCGTTCATCGATCATGCGCAGTAAATTCTGTTGCGCACGAATTAACTCATTTGATTAGCAAATCCCCAGACAGTTTCGAACTCAGCGATCAAGTTTTGCGAGATTGGGGCGCTGGAAACCTCGATGACGATCGGCCAGTAGCTAGCTACCTGTTGGGAACGGTTGCTCAATGTACGTGGCTGCAAAGATCGGGCTACCAACCCGAAGTGGACATTAAAGACTGTGTCGCGGCGTTTGGACATCGCGGCTTTAACGGGCTTCGCTGCACAGCTTATCCCGAGGGCTCGGCAGTTGAAGTCCGGGCTGATCTGCCGCCACCGCACGTTCTCTTTCCAGACACCAATTAGAGAAGGATTAGATCACTTACTGCAGTCGGTAACGCGTATTCTTCACTACCTTCCGGCTGTAATCCGGCGCGCCGTTGTTCCATCCGACGAGGCCGCGCTCGCCCAGCGCGACTTTTGCTTAATGTGTCTTGGCGCCGCCGGCTCTTTCCGCGTCCGCATCGTCTGAACGTTTCGCTGCCACCCTGCCGGCGTGACGTTCCGCATGCCGCTGATGAAAGCCGCCAAGCGATGCGTCTCAACGCCCGCGTTGTACCCACATGCCAAGGGTCCCCCGGGCGATTGCGAGTCTGGCGGAAAACGAGCGAGCAAGACGGTTGTATGTCGCCCAAGCTTTGACCTGCCGACAGCGGCTCCTAGGCCGTAACGCTCTAAAATCGCGATGAATTTCGGACCTAGTCTTTGGTCCATGCGTTGGAGGGGTATGGGATGCTATGGGGCGCCCTTTTCGGCATCCCTCCTTTGATAAACGCACAGGAGAGAGACATGCTTGACCAAAAGACGAGAGAGAGTTCGGTAATTGCAAGTGACAGGGTCGAAGGCACCAATGTCTACGGCGCGAATGGCGACAAGATCGGTTCGGTGAAGCGGATCATGATCGACAAGACGTCGGGCCAGGCGCGCGACGTCGAAATTTCGGTCGGGGCGTTTCTCGGCATGGGCGGCGAACTGCACAGTCTGCCGTGGCAGAAGCTGCGCTATGATACGGAACTGGGCGGCTACAAGCTCGATGTGACCGAGGACCAGCTGCGCAAGGCGCCGACCTATTCGGACAATGATCGCGACCGGCAGTTCGATCGCGAATACCAGAACCGCGTCTACACCTATTACACGGTCACACCGTACTGGTGATGCAAAGTCCGCTTTGCAGACCTTCGAGGGGGCGGTTTTTCCGCCCCCTTTTCGTCGGCTGGAAAGCTGGTCGGCGGACTCACGCGTAAGGCGTATTTTTCACCAGCTTCCGATTGTAATCCGGCGCGCCGTCGTCCCACCAGACAGGGTCGCGTTCGCCCAGCGCGACTTTCGCTTCGTGCACCTTGGCGCGCGCCGCTTTCTCGGCCGCCGCATCGCCTGCGCGTTTCGCGGCGCCCACGGCGCGGCGGGCGTCCATCAGGGCGTCGACCCAGCGCTGGCGCTCGGCTTCGGGGAGGTTCGGATTGGTGGCGCGCCAGAGGCGGCCATTTACGATGATGTAGCGGCCGTCGGGGGTGCGCTCGACGGGCTTGCGATCCTCTGCGGGCTTCTCAGCCAAGCCTATTCGGCGGCGACGGCGGCTCCGCCCTCATCCTCATCGACCCAGGCCGTACGCGCATTGGGGAGCTGGCCTTCCTGCCAGTCGCGCTTGTCGGCGGGTAGATCCTTGCGGGCAACCATGTTGAGGTCCGCCGGGCCGAGCAGGCGACCATCGTGGCTGAGGATCGCGACCGGGCCGACCGGCAGCCGATCGCGCTCGTCGACGAGCACAGGATCGGTGGTGACGAAATCCTCGCCATATTTCTGGCCCCACTGGCGCAGCGCCAGCATGGCGGGCAGAAGGTCGAAGCCCTTTTCGGTCAGGCGATATTCGATCCGGCGGCGATCGTCCGGGTGCGGCTCACGATCGAGGATACCATGCTCGACCAGCCGGCTGAGGCGGTTCGAGAGGATGTTGCGGGCAATGCCGAGCTCGTTGAGAAATTCCTCGAAGTGATGCAGGCCGTTGAAGCTCGCGCGCAGGATCATGAAGCTCCAGCGCTCGCCCATCACTTCCAGCGCCTCCGGCAGGCCGCATTCCTGCAGCTCGCGTAGAGGTTCTCTGACTTCGCCACCCATACATTCAGTCCTTTCCCGGCAACCGTTCTAACGGGAATTCGCGCGGTCACCAATTTAATATCAGTTTTCAGTTGCAACCTAAAACCTAGTGGATTAGGTAGTGATTCGCAACTGATTGCTGAGCAGCCAGTTTCACCCCCGCTGGGGACCTCGACAACGAGGCCCCAAAGAACCGCAACGCACGATACAAGAAGGACCCTCTCCATGACTTCTTTCGCACACACCGCCCGCAACGCCACCGTCGGTGGCCTGGCCCTCGTCTACACCGCGCTGACCTTCGGCGTGGCGACCGCCCCCACCCCCGCCCTCGCTTCGGATGGCGTCTACTATCGTGCCGAGCTCGCGCAGCCGGTCGAGAGCAAGACCGAAATCGTCCGCGGCACCGCCTGGACGTGCAAGGGCACCGTCTGCGTCGCGCGCAAGTCGAACTCGCGCCCGGTCGTCGTCTGCCAGCGCGTCGCCAAGGAATTGGGCGATGTGAAGACCTTCACGGTCGAAGGCGAAACCATCGCTGAAGACAAGCTGGCCAAGTGCCAGGGCAAGGCTGCCTGAGCGGCCTCCTCGCAGGATACTCCCCCGCCTGTACCTACTCCGTCCGGGCGGAACTTCCCCAAGGCTCCCGACCACCCCCGGTCGGGGGCCTTTTTTTTCCAAGGATCGCTTAGAGCAGCCCGCGCGCCGCGAGATCCGTCTGCAGGGTCGCAGCATCGGTGAACAGATGCGTGTGCCAGCCGAGCGCGGCGGCGCTTTCGACATTGGCCGGATTGTCGTCGATGAAGAGCATGGCCTCCGCCGGGTGTCCGAAGCGCTTTTCCGCCAGCCGGAAGATGCGCGGATCGGGCTTGGCCACCCGCTCGACGCCCGAGACGACGATATCGCGCATGTTCTCCAGCACCGGCTCGGTCGGCAGGAACTGGTCCCAGAACTCGGCCCCGAAATTCGTGATGCCGTAGAGCGGGATATTCTGCGCGGCGAGCCGCTCGATCAGGTCGGCAGTGCCTTCGACCCGGCCCGGCACGGTCTCGACGAAGCGTGTCGCATAGGCGTGGAGGTGGTCGGCATACTGGGGGAAGAGCGCCTGCCGTTCGGGCACCATATCGCTGAGCGGACGGCCTGCATCATGCTGGAAGTGCCAGCGCTCGGTCACGACATGATCGCAGAACCAGTCGAGCTCCGCAGGATCGTCGATCAGTTTGGCGAAGAGGTGGCGCAGGTCCCATTGGACGATCACCCGCCCGACGTCGAAGACGACGGCTTCGATTTGTCCGGCGTCATGCATCCGTGTCACTCTGCGGCAAATGTCGGGCGCCGGAAACGGCTCCGGCCCGCTCCCCCTACCGGCCACTCTGACAGGATAATCCCATGGGTGGCCGGGAGGGGGAGCGGGCCGGCACCGCGCGAGGATCGGGGCTGAGCATCGCTCTGACCCGATCCGGTCAACGCATTAACCCTGGCGTGCTTTGAAGCGACGGTTGGTCTTGTTGATCACATAGGTACGGCCACGACGGCGAATGACGCGGCAATCGCGGTGGCGGTTCTTCAGCGACTTGAGGCTGTTGCGGACTTTCATCGATCTGATCCTGAAATGAAAAGGCACCGGAGAACAGCTCCGATGCCGGAAATCTGTGGCGCAGGTAGGGCGAGAATCGCCTGTCGTCAACCTTCTGTGCGCAGGTCGGTGAGCTTGCGCTCCCATTGCAGCGCATGGTCGATGATCGTGTCGAGATCGTCATATTGCGGCTGCCACGGCACGGTGGCGCGAATACGCGTAGGATCGGAAATCAGCGAGGCCGGATCGCCCGCACGGCGCGGCGACATGACGCGCTCGATCGCCTTGTTGGTCACCCGGTCGACCGCGTCGAGGACTTCGAGCACGGAGAATCCGCGCCCATAGCCGCAATTCATGGTGAGCGAGCGCTTCGGCTGCTCGATCAAGGCATCGAGCGCGTGCAGATGCGCAGCCGCCAGGTCGCTGACATGGATATAATCGCGCACGCCGGTGCCGTCGGGCGTGTCGTAATCGGTCCCGAACACCGCCACGCTGTCACGCTTGCCCAGCGCCGCTTCGACCGCGACCTTGATCAGATGTGTTGCGCCTGCCGTCGATTGCCCGGTGCGCGCCTGAGGGTCGGCGCCCGCGACGTTGAAATAGCGCAGGGTGCAATAGTTGATCGCATGGGCAAAGGCGGTATCTGCCAGCATCTGCTCGGTCATAAGCTTGGACCAGCCATAGGGGTTGATCGGCTGCTTGGGCGTGTCCTCGGTAACAGGCGACACGTTCGGCACGCCATAGGTCGCAGCGGTCGAGCTGAAGATGAAGTGCCTCACCCCGGCCTTGACCGCAGCCTCTATCAGCGCGCGGCTCTTGACCGTATTGTTGTGATAATAGCCAAGCGGGTCCTCGACCGAGTCCGGGACGACTATGGACCCGGCAAAATGCATGACCGCGCCAATCTTCTCTTCGGCGAAGATGTTGGCCAAAAGCTCCGCATCCTGGATATCGCCTTGGTAGAACGGCACATCTTCGGGCACGGCGAAGCGAAAGCCGGTGGTGAGGTTGTCGATCACTGCAACCTTGCGTCCCGCGTCGCGGAGCGCCAGCACGGCGTGGCTGCCGATATACCCGGCGCCGCCGGTGACGAGGACAGGAATTTCCTTGGGGTCGGTCATGCCTCGGCCTGTATCAGCAATGCCGAAGAATGTGGTTAACGACAGCAAAGCTTTCGCCAGCAAATCGCGAGGCACTGGCCGACGTTGCGACGCTGCGCTAGTGTTCCACGCAATTGGAGACACCTTATGCGTTTGAAATTGCTTGCAGCCTTCGCCCCGCTCAGCCTTGCCGCCTGCGTCACACCGCCTGGCGATGTCGAGGTCACCCGCTTCGTCGCAGCCGATACCGGCAGCCGCCTCGGCACCGGGACGATATTCGTGGAAACCGCGGCAGGCACCGACGGGCAAGCGCTCGAACTCGCTCCCTACAAGGCCGCCGTCGCGCGCGAGCTTGCCGCGCTCGGCTATCGCGAAGCGGCACGCAACCAGGCGAACCAGATCGCGCAGGTCAGTATCGATCGCGGTGTGCTGGATGCGGGCGACCGGCGCGGCCCAGTCAGCGTCGGGGTCGGCGGATCGACCGGCAGCTACGGCTCGGGCGTGGGGCTCGGCGTCGGCGTCAACCTCGGCGGCGGACGCAAGGAAGAAATCGCGACCCGGCTCGAAGTCAGGATCCGCGACAAGGCCAATGAGGCTGTCTTGTGGGAGGGGCGCGCATTATTCGATGTTGCAACATCGTCGATCCTCGCAGATAGCGCCCAGAACGCGAGCGTGATGGCCGAAGCGCTGTTCCGCTCCTTCCCCGGCAATAGCGGCGAGACCGTGCTGGTCCCTGTGCAGCGATCCAATCCCGACGAGTGAGTGCATGAGCGACATCGCAATCGACGCCAATTTCGACAGCGGCAATATCGAAGTCCTTGAGGTGAACGGCGCGAGTGCGAAGCTCGCCATCCGCAAGGATCGCCATTCGGACTTCGCGCAGTGGTTTCACTTCCGCGTCAGCGGCGCGGAAGGGCGCGAATTGACGCTGAAGATCACCGGTCTCAACGACAGCGCCTATCCTGCCGGTTGGCCCGGATACGATGCCTGCGTTTCCGAAGACCGCGAATACTGGGCGCGCACGCCCTCGAGCTTCGATAAGGGCGAAGACAACGGCACGCTGACCTTTCGTTATACGCCCGCCAGCGACATGGCATGGTTTGCCTATTTCGCGCCCTATTCGATGGAGCGGCATCACGATCTCGTCGCCGAAGCCGCCGCCAGCGAAGGCGTGCGCTACGAACGGATCGGCGAAACGCTCGACGGGCAGCCGCTCGATTACCTGACCTTCGGCACGGGCCAGACGGTGGTCTGGCTGATCGGACGCCAGCATCCCGGTGAGACGCAAGCCGAATGGTGGATGGAAGGCATGCTCGAGACGATGACCGATCCGGCGGATTCGGTCAGTCGGGCCTTGCGCGAACGCTGCACGTTCCATGTCGTCCCCAATTGCAACCCGGACGGCTCGCGCCGCGGGCATCTGCGGACCAACGCGGCCGGCTCCAACCTCAACCGCGAATGGGAAAGCCCTAGCGCGGAAAAATCGCCCGAAGTCCTCGCTATTCGGAACAAGATGGATGAAACCGGCGTCGATTTCGCGATGGACGTCCATGGCGATGAAGCGATCCCTGCGGTGTTCCTGGCCGGGTTCGAAGGCATTCCCGACCTGACCGAGGAGCATATCGGCGGCTTCAACCGCTATCAGGCGATCCTCGACCGCCGCACGCCCGATTTTCAGACCAGGCTTGGCTATCCCAAGGCCGCGCCCGGCCAGGGCAATATGACGATGTGCACCACGCAGGTCGCGCGCCGCTTCGACGCCACCGCGATGACCCTCGAAATGCCTTACAAAGACCACGACGACTGCGCCGAGCAGGAACAGCAGTGGTCGCCCGAACGTTGTAAGCAACTGGGCAAGGACTGCATGGGGGCATTGCTGGAGTGGCTGGACTAGACGCGATAGACGAATTCGAGTCCCCGTGGTTCTCACGGGCGCTCGCCGGTGTCCTCGCGCTGGTCGCGATTGCGACCGTCGCCTCCCTCATTCCCGGC
Source organism: Erythrobacter litoralis HTCC2594 (assembly GCF_000013005.1). Classification (GTDB taxonomy): domain Bacteria; phylum Pseudomonadota; class Alphaproteobacteria; order Sphingomonadales; family Sphingomonadaceae; genus Parerythrobacter; species Parerythrobacter litoralis_A. The sequence continues at coordinate 2,214,071 of NC_007722.1, forward strand.
CCGCAATGGTGGCTCAGGATCTTCGACTTCGTGCTCGAAGTGCTGCTGTATGTTTGCCTTATCGGCGGCGTGCTGGCGCTGTGGGCCGATCGCTGGCGGTGGAAACTGATCGCCGGTTTCACGCTCTTCGGCAGTATGCTTCTGGCGCTGATCTGGCCCTATGTCGTCGTGGCTCCGAACGAGATCGACCTCGGCAAGCCCGAAGGCGCGGAGTGTTTCTCGCTGCTGACGCTCAACGTGCTGCAGGAGAACGACCAGTACGACCGCACGCTGGACCTGATCCGGGAGCGTGATCCGGACATGCTGCTGCTGACCGAGACCAACCAGGTCTGGCTCGATCGGCTGATGCCGGTGCTGGAGCGCTATCCCCAGCGCATGGCCGAGCCGCTCGACAATACCTACGGGATGATTTTCGCTACCCGTTTGCCCGTCCAGCGCGCGCAGATGCCGATGGACCGGATCGCCGACTTGCCGACGCTCTATGCGACGGTCACCATCCCCAATGCCGGCGACTTCGAGCTGATCGGCCTGCACCCGCGTCCACCCAAGCCGGGAGAAGATGTCGAGACCCGCAACCAGAACATCATCGAGGCCGGGGCCAAAACGCCGGACGGGCTGGAAGAGGCGCTCGCCATCGGTGACTTCAACGACGTGCCATGGTCGAAGACGACCGAGCAGTTCCGCGAGATGGGCAATTACGGCGATCCGCGGGCCGGGCGCGGCACCTATCCGACCTTCCCGTCATGGGCGGGCAAATTCGGCTGGCCGCTCGATCATATCTTTGTGAAAGGCGGGCTGCACGTGCGCAATTTCGCCGTGCTCGATGATGTCGGTTCGGACCACCGCCCGCTGGCGGCAGATATCTGCATGGTGCCGGAAAGCTCCAACTGATCGCTTTGGGCTAGTCCAGCGCCGCCGGGCCGAAGGCATCGGGCAAAAGCCGGCTCAGCCTCAGCTTGCGGACTTCGTCATTGCCGACACAGAGGATTTCGGGATCGGTCCCGCCCAGTTGCGCCAGCTCCTTGAGCACCTGTCGGCACCGCCCGCACGGTGTGATCGGCGCGCCATTCCCCTTGTCTGCCGGGCCCACGACCGCAACCGCTTCCAGCCCGCCGCGCATACCGTCTGCCATCGCCTTCGAAACCGCGACCGTCTCCGCACACAGCGCCAAGCCATAGCTCGCATTTTCGATATTGGTGCCGGTGACGACCGACCCATCCGAAAATCGCAGCGCGGCGCCGACGGCATAATTGGAATAGGGCGAATAGGAGCGCGTAGCCGCTTCGCGGGCGGCATTCGCCAGTGCTTCGTCTTGGTCGGACATAATTATACCCTAACTCCACCAATCCGTCATTGCGAGCCGCCGCAGGCGGCGTGGCAATCCATGGTCAAACGGCAATGTCATGGAAAAGGTCTCGCCCCTCGGGGTTCTCCGCCTCGATCAACATAGTCTTGCGCGCGCGATTCCCCGTCTTGAGTTGTTTCTCGCGCAGGATGGCCTGCTCCATGCTGCCATGCAACTCGAAGCAGAAGAGTCTCTTGCAACCATACCGCCTTGTGAACCCTTCAATCACCCCTTCGCGATGTTGCCCTACACGCTGGGGAAGGTTGGAAGTCACGCCAATATAGATCGTGCCGCTTTTGTGATTTGCCATGATGTAGACGGCAGGCTGGAACACTTCGCGTTGGGCCATGGATTGCCGCGTCGCTACGCTCCTCGCAATGACGGGGCGAGATATGAAGTGACGAGGAACATCATGGCCTCACCACCACCCATTCGAGCAGTTCGTCGCTGGCTTCGGTGCGCAGGTTCTCGTTGGCGCTCCATAGCAGCCACGGGCGCTGGGCATAGGTCGGCTCGAAGCGCGTGCCGTTGACCCATAGCTGGCGCTCGAGCTTGCCGGAGATCGCATAGGCAGCTTCGAATTGCGGCTTTACCTTGAGGATCACAGGCTTACCGGTGTGCTTCTCGACCTGGTTGATGAAGGTCATCAGCTCGCTTTCGACCGCCGCTTCGCTGACGCGTTCATCGCAGGTCTCGGCCGTGCGACCGAGGGCGATGGCCGGCGGGAGCATGTTGTCGGTGCGCGGCACCATGGTGACGAAATTGGCCGACTGCCCATCGGCCTTGGTGCAGGGATCGAACAGGTGGACGGCCCCCACCTGCAGTCCTGCCTCGTTGGCACGCGCGAAATTGCGTGCGAAACGATCATCCTGTCCCTCGGCCCCGATGCTGGCTTCGAGATAGGCAAAGCGCCCGCCGATAGCCCCGACGGTGCGGAAATTGACATTGCCGTGGTGCGCGCCGACCAGCACGCCCTGATCGGGAAAGGCGTCCTCCGACGGGCGCCAGTGCTGGACATCCCACCACAGCCATGCCCCGCCGACGGCAACCACCAGCAGCACCAGCGCGACGATCCGCACCAGCCAGCTGCCCCCTGTGCGCTTTCGCCCCCTCGCCATCCGTCAGCCCTTGATGTGCAGCACGCAGATCAGCGTGAAGAGCCGCCGCGCGGTAGGAAAATCGGTTTCGACCTTGCCTTCCAGCCGCTCGATCAGCAGCTCGGCGGCATGGTTGTGAACGCCGCGCCGGGCCATGTCGATGGTCTCGATCTCGGACGGGGTCGCCTTGCGGATGGCCTGGTAATAGCTGTCGCAGATGGCGAAATATTCGCGGATCGGGCGGCGAAAGCGGGCGAGGCCGAGAATGAGCATCTCCAGCTCCTCGTCGTCGCGGTCGCGGATATCCATCGCCAGCCGCCCGTCTTGGACCGACAGATGAAGCCGATAGGGTCCGGTGTGCCCCGCTGCATTGGAGCGGACCGGCTTGAAGGTGTTTTCCTCGATCAGATCGTAGATCGCGACCCGCCGTTCCTGCTCGATATCGGCATTGCGCCACAGGATCGTGTTCTCGTCGAGCGAGATATGCGAGATGCGGTGCTGGGCCATCGGTCGCGCCTGCTTTCGCAGATTTGCAGCGGGCCAAGCAAGCCGCTTGCGCACTCTTCCCCACTATCCACATGACGATGATGCAAAGCGGCACTTGCGCATGTCTGCCAGCATCCGCAAACAGGTGCGATGGACGATCAGGACCTACTCGTCCGCAGCGATGCGGACAGCGACACGCAAGACGGCGGAGGCAAGGCGCATACCCGCCGTCTCCCGGCCAATGTCGAGGCCGAGGCGGCGTTTCTAGGCGCAGTCCTGATCGACAACCGCGTGGTCGAAGACCTGCCCATTGCGATTCGGCCCGATCATTTCTTCGCATCGATCCACCAGCGCATCTACGACCGCATCCTGACCTTGCTCGATCGCAGTGCGACGGCGAGTCCGGTTACGCTCAAGCCTTATTTCGACGGCGATGAGGAGCTGAAGGAACTCGGCGGGACAACCTACCTCGCCAAGCTTACGGCCGATGGGCAAGGCCTCCTCGCCGCGCGCGATCTCGCCCAGCAAATCTACGATCTTGCGTTGTTGCGCGAGCTGGTGACGGTCGGGCGCACACTGGTGGAGGGCGCGCTCGATACGTCCGACGAAGTCGAGCCGCTGCGGCAGATCGAACTGGCCGAAAGCTCGCTCTACAAGGTCGCCGAGGGCGCCAGCAGCGGCAGCGAAGCCAAGGATTTCAGGACCGCGGCGATGACCGCGATCAAGATGGTCGAAGCGGCGATGAATTCGGGCGGCGGCCTGTCGGGCAAGACCAGCGGCATCGCCGTGATCGACGACAAGACCGCCGGCCTGCACAATTCGGACCTTATCATCCTCGCCGGGCGTCCGGGCATGGGCAAGAGCTCGCTCGCCATGAATATCGCGTTCAATTGCGCGGAAGAGCATCTCAAGTTCCAGCGCGATGGCGGTCCGCACAATTACGGCGCGCCGACAGCCTTCTTCAGCCTGGAAATGAGCGCCGACCAGCTCGCCACGCGTATCCTCGCCGAGCAGGCCGAGATATCCTCCGAGGCGCTGCGCAGCGGCGACATGGACGCGCGCGATTTCCAGCGGCTGGCCATGGCGAGCCAGAAACTGTCCGAATTGCCGCTCTATATCGACGACACGCCTGCCCTCACCATTGCCGGGCTGAGAGCGCGCGCGCGGCGGCTCAAGCGGCGGCACGATATCGGCTTGATCGTGGTCGACTATCTGCAGCTGCTGCAAGGCTCGGGCCGGGCCAACGACAACCGCGTGAACGAAATTTCGGAGATCAGCCGGGGCCTCAAAACGCTCGCCAAGGAGCTCGAATGCCCGGTAATCGCGCTCTCGCAGCTCAGCCGTGCGGTCGAGCAACGCGAAGACAAGCGCCCGATGCTGTCCGACCTGCGTGAATCCGGCTCGATCGAGCAGGATGCCGACATGGTCTGGTTCATCTACCGCGCCGACTATTACCACGAGGCGATACGGCCCGACATGCCCAATCCGGACGGGTCCAGTTCCCCGGACGTGGAGGAAAAATATCGCATCTGGGAAGAGCGCTATCTCGAGCTCAAGAACAAGGCGACGCTGATGGTCGCCAAGCAGCGCCACGGCTCGACCGGCAATGTACCGCTGCATTTCCAGAGCGAATTCACCAAGTTCACCTCGCCCGTGATGAAGGACTATTCGAGCTGGGGCGAGGGTTAGGTCAGCTTACGGCGCACCTTCGCTGCCGACATTGAGCGTGCTGCTGACGGTGTAATCGACCGTGGTCACCAGGAACCACCCGAAATAGCTCTTCAGGGTCGAAAGCCAGGTGCGATTCTTCTTGTGCGATTCGTAGGTGATCTGCTCCGAGACCTCGGTCATGCCGTCGACGAATTCGCGCACCATCTTGGCCAGGTCCGGGTCCTCGACACGGAACATCAGTTCCAGGTTGAGGCGGATCGAGCGATGGTCGAAATTGGCGCTGCCGAAATAGACCGCATCGTCGATCACCAGCAGCTTCATGTGCAGCTTGCACGGCTGGAATTCATAGACCTCGCAGCCCGCCCGCAGCATTGAGCCATAGGTCGCGCGTGCTGCCGAGACGGTCGCCGGATTGTCCGACTTGGCGGCCATCACCAGCCGCACCTTGCCCCGCTCCCCGACCCGGCGGATCAGGCGCCGGAAACTGCGCGGCGGGGAGAAATAGGCCATGACGAGATCGAGTTTGCTGGCATGGGCGAGATCCTTCTTCACCCGGCGCGCCCAGTTGCTGGGGATCGAGGTCGGGCCGCCGACCAGCAGCTGGTATTTGCCATCCCCCGGCTCCCAGTCGCGCACCATCGTGCGGATCGCGCGGTACTGCGCCGACGGCGTGGTCGCCCAATCGTAGATCTGACCATACCAATCGAGCAATTGCTCGACCAGCGGCCCTCGCACTATCACGCCCATGTCGCACCAGCCGTTTTCCTCGGGCGGCTTGAAGTAGTGCTCCGACACGTTGAACCCGCCAACCAGCGCTTTTTCGCGATCGGCTATGGCCATCTTCTGGTGGTTGCGGATCAGGTAGCGCCGACTCTTCTTGGGGTTGAAGAAGGCGAAGCTGCCGCCTGCATCGACGATCGGCTGGAAAAATTCCTTGTCCGCATCGGTCCCGAAGCGATCCACCACCAGGCACACGGTCACGCCGCGCTCGGCGGCTTCCACCAGCGCATCGCGCACGGGATTGCCCGCTTCGTCATCCTGGAACATGTAGTAGAACAGGTGCAGGCTTTCCTGTGCTTCCTGGACAAGCTCCAGCAATGCGTCGAAGCGATGCACCCCGTCGGGCAGGAAGGTCAGCGTATGGTCGCCCGCTTCCACGCAGAACGGTTCGGGATAGCTGTATTCGACCGGATCGGGCTCGGTATGCACCTGTCTCGTCTCCCCCATCGCTTAGCGCGCACCCCATTAGCGCACGATTTCTTGACTCGTTCCGAGCCCCACCCTATTTCGCGCGCAATCCCGAAATTCATTTTTGTCTGGAGTGCCCGATATGGCGCGCGTTACCGTCGAAGATTGCGTCGACAAAGTTCCCAACCGTTTCGACCTCGTCCTGCTGGCCGCACAGCGCGCTCGCGAAATCTCGGGCGGTGCGGAAATGACGATCGACCGTGATCGCGACAAGAACCCCGTCGTCGCGCTGCGCGAGATTGCCGAGCAGACAATCAAGCCGAAGGACCTTCAGGAAGCGGTCGTCACCAATCTGCAGAAGATCCTGCCGGACGATGACGACGAATTCGATGAAGTCGGCTCGCTCAGCCAGTCGGCAGAGGCGCTGCGCATCACCGCTTCCGCACCGACGCGCTCGACCTCGATCGGGGCCGATTTCGACGGTTGATCGCCGCGCTAAGTGACAAAAGAGGCCGTCCCGTTTCGGGGCGGCTTTTTTTGTGCGCGTGCTCGTGCTGGCCTGTCGCGGAATCGTAAGGCTTGTCATGCAACCGAGCGATTGCATGCGATGTGCGCTGCAATTGGAGAATGCGGAACCACGATGGCAGTCGTTGCGATCTACAGCGTGAAGGGCGGCGTCGGGAAGACGACGACGTCGGCGAACCTTGCCTGGTGCTCGGCGCGCATCTCCAAGCGAGCGACGCTGCTGTGGGATCTGGATGCCGCGGGCGGGGCCGGTTTCCTGCTCGGCATGGGAGCGAAGCAGAAAAAGCGCGCCGAAAGCGTGTTCGCGCTCGATCGCAGCCCGGCCAAGCTGATCCGAAAGAGCGGCATTCCCAGGCTCGACCTTCTGCCCGCCGATGAATCGATCCGCGCGCTCGACAGCCAGTTGACCATGATCGGCAAGAAGAAGCGGCTGGTGAAGCTGACGCAGGCGCTGGCGAAGGATTATGACCGGATCCTGTTCGACTGCCCGCCGGTGCTGAACGAGTTGAGCGCGCAGGTGATGCGCGCCTCCGATCTGGTCATTGTGCCGATCCCGCCCTCGCCGCTGTCGGCCCGCGCCTTCGACCTGGTGGTCGAGGAAGTCGAGCGGCACACCAAGGTGCATCCGCCGATATTGCCGGTGCTGTCGATGCTCGACATGCGCAAGGCCCTTCATCGCAGCGCGCGCGAGGAGAATCCGCGCTGGCCCGCCATTCCCTATGCCAGCGCTGCCGAGCAATGCGCGGTGCGGCAACAGCCGGTCGGCGAATTCGCGCCCACCAGTGTGGCGCAACCAGCCTACAGGTCGCTCTGGACCGCGATCGAACGCAAGCTGGTGAAGGGCAAAGCCGGCTAGCTCCGCCGGTTCGAAACAAACGGCAGCAGCAGGCTCCACCCCAGCCTTGCAGGCTGATCATCCTGATATTCGCCGAGGCCGATCCGCACGCCTTCCTGACCCGCTTCCGGCTCGGCGCGATAGGTGCCGAAGAGCCGGTCCCACAGCGACAGCATCGTCCCGTAATTGCTGTTGGTCTCCCGCTCGACCACCGAATGATGCACACGGTGCATGTCGGGCGTGACGATCAGCGCGCGCACGGCCGGTTCGATCCGCTGCGGCAGGCGGGTGTTCGAATGGTTGAAGATCGTCAGCATGGTGAAGACCACTTCGAACAGGAACACCGCCAGTACCGGGGCGCCCAACAGCGTGACGATGGCCAGCTTGTAGAGCATCGACAGTAGGATCTCGAACGGATGGAACCGCGCGGCGGTCGTGATATCGAAATCGCGGTCGACATGGTGCACGCGGTGCATGCGCCACAACAGCGGGACGCGGTGCGTCGCCCAATGCTGGAGGTAGAGGGCGAGATCGAGCGCGAGGATCGCCAGCGTCACTTCGAGCCATGCCGGCCAGCCAAGCATATTGAAAAGCCCCCAGCCGCGCGTTTCGGCCAGCGCCGCCATGCCGACCAGCACCACCGGCACCAGCAGGCGCAGCGCCAGTGTGTCGATTGCGAACAGCGCCAGGTTGGTCAGCCATCGGCGCGGTTTCGACTGCGTCAGCGCGCGGAACGGCACGGCGAACTCGATCGCCGCGAAAATCACGAAGGTCGCCGCGATGATCGCGAAAGCCGCCAGCGGGGCATCGAGGCCGAAAACCTGCATATTTGTTAAGTCGGCGATACCGGCGCACACTTCAAGACCGCCTTTGGAAGGCCCCTTCCGGAGCGCACATTGCGCAGCCGCACACGCGCCCTATACTGCCACAACTGACGAGGGGACCGCATGAGCGAGATCGGCGAAGCATTGGGTACCGCGGCCGAAGGCGGTTTGTTCGCGCGGGTCGTCGGGGGAAAATTCGGCAAGGGTCGCACGCCCGCCGCTGCCGAGGCCGAAGCGATACCGGAGGGCGCGTGCCTCAATTGCGGCACCGAACTGATTGGCGAGCACTGCCATGCCTGCGGGCAGAAGGTGCATATCCACCGCACCATTACCGCAATCTTCCATGACCTGATCCACGGCGTCCTGCATCTCGATGGGAAACTATGGACCACGCTCCCTCTGCTCACCTTCAAGCCGGGACTGCTCACGCGGCGCTATATCAATGGCGAGCGGGCAAAGTTCGTCAGCCCGATGGCAATGTTCCTGTTCAGCGTCTTCCTGATGTTCGCCGTCTTCCAGGCCGTCGGCATCACCACGCCGTCGGACCTGCAAAGCAGTGACGCAATCAAGGTCGACATGCGCGATGCGCGCGAGAGGATTGCGGAACGGGTTGCGGAAATCGAGCGGGAACGCGATGCCAGTGCGCCCCGCAGCGACGAACGCGCGCGACTGGATGCCGAACTGGCAGACGCGCGCGCCGCTCTCAGCGGGGTAACGACGGGTGCCGAGTTCACCGGTGCAATGGCCGACGATCCCGAATTCAACGTTACGGGCATCGACTGGATCGACCGAGGCATCGTCAGGAAATGGCAGGAGAACCCGGGCCTGATGCTCTACAAATTGCAGGCCAACAGCTACAAATTCAGCTGGCTCCTGATCCCCCTGTCGATCCCGTTCGTGTGGCTGTTGTTCGTCTGGCGGCGGCAATTCAAGGCCTACGACCACGCCATTTTCGTGACCTATTCGCTGGCTTTCATGTCGCTGCTGTTCATATCGCTTTCGGTGCTCGGCACGATCGGCGTGCCGCTGGCGATCGTGCTGACGGCAGGTACCTTCATCCCGCCGATCCATATCTACAAGCAGCTGCGCGGAACCTATGGGCTCGGCCGCTTTTCCGCCTTCTGGCGACTGCTGGCGCTGAGCGTGTTCATCTGGGTGGTCGTGACGCTGTTCCTGCAGGTATTGCTGCTGCTGGGCGCATTCTGAAGGCTACTGTCCGCGTCCGGTCTCGGCCTGCAGCTCGTCGATCAGTTTCGAGGCATCGGCCTTCGACAACTCATTGTCGTAACGCTCCGGCGTGCCCGCCTCTTCGCGCAGCGTCTTGAGATAGCTCGCCTGCGCGCCGGTCATGCGTTCGTCGCCGGTGGTCCAGTTGTCCGGCGCCTTCTCGGCGTTAGAGACCGGATCGGACTTGGGATGGGCGGTGGGGGTGGGTGCGGTCATGCGTTTTCTCCTTTCCAGAGAAACGTCGTCGTTCTTATTTTGTTCCGGTCAAGGGAAGAGTCCGCACGACGTGAGTAGCCGAGCCAACGCCGTGCTGGCCCTAGGAGCAGGGAAACCGCTTCTGCATCAGATCGGCGAAGGCGGTTTTCATGCTGACGGAGGGCCGTTTTGCCGCCGGATAGCTGCGCAGATGGCCCAGCAATTCGTCGGAGGTCATCGCCTGCTTGCCCTTGGGCGGGCAGCTATGGGGCTGGCGCCCCGCCTCCTGATCGGCAACGATCCGCGTCCGATAGGTTTTCGCCGCCCCTTCGGCTTCGCGCTTGAGGACCTTCAGATCGCTGGAGAGCAGCGCGAGCGCACCCTTCTTTTCCAGCTTCTCGGCCTTGGCCAGGAACGTCTGCACGTCCATGTCGCCCGGCGCAGCTGCCGCGGGCGCAGTTGTCGCGAGCAAGACCGAGCCGATAAAGACAAACCGCATAAAAAACGCCCTCCCGATTGAGACCGGGAGGGCGCTAATCCTGTCCTGCTGAACGGCAGATTGCGACGTGAGAATTAGGCCCCTTGCGGAGCCGGTCCGCCGCCGAACTTCTTGCCGGCCCTGGGCACGGTCGCACCGGCGACCGGCTTGACCGCGCTCGGGCCCTTGGGCTCGTCGGGCCGGTCGAGCTTGCCGTCTTTCAGCAGCTGGTCGATCTCGTCGCCGGTCAGGGTTTCATATTCCAGCATCGCCTGCGCCAGCAGGTGCAGCTGGTCTTCCTTTTCCTTCAGGATCTTGGTCGCACGCTGGTGTGCGCCTTCGACGAGGCCCTTGATCTCGGCATCGATCAGCTTGTTGGTCTCGTCAGAGCCCATGGTCCGCTGGCTCGCGCTCATGCCGAGATAGCCTTCCTGCTGGTCCTCGTACTGGAGCGGGCCGAGCTTGTCGGACATGCCCCACTTGGTGACCATGTTGCGGGCAAGACTGGTGGCGTACTGGATGTCCGAGCTTGCGCCCGACGACACCTTGTCATGCCCGAAGATCAGCTCCTCGGCCACGCGGCCACCCATGGCGACAGCCAGGTCGGCATGCATCTTGTCGCGGTGGTAAGAGTAATTGTCGCGTTCCGGCAGGCGCATAACCATACCCAGCGCGCGACCGCGCGGGATGATGGTCGCCTTGTGAATCGGGTCGGATGCCGGCTCGTTGATGCCCACCAGTGCGTGGCCCGCCTCGTGATAGGCGGTCATCTTCTTCTCGTCGTCGGTCATGACCATGGAGCGGCGCTCGCTGCCCATCATGACCTTGTCCTTGGCGTCTTCGAATTCCTGCATTGCGACAAGGCGCTTGTTGCGGCGCGCAGCCAGCAGGGCGGCTTCGTTGACTAGGTTGGCCAAGTCAGCGCCCGAGAAACCCGGCGTACCGCGCGCAATCGTGCGCGGGTTTACGTCGGGCGCCAGCGGCACCTTTTTCATATGAACGCCGAGGATTTTCTCGCGCCCGTCGATATCGGGCACGGGCACGACGACCTGCCGGTCGAAGCGGCCCGGGCGCAGCAGCGCCGGGTCGAGCACGTCGGGCCGGTTGGTAGCGGCGATGATGATGATGCCTTCGTTGGCCTCGAAGCCGTCCATTTCGACCAGCAGCTGGTTGAGCGTCTGCTCGCGCTCGTCGTTGGAGTTACCCAAGCCATGTCCGCGCGAGCGGCCGACCGCGTCGATCTCGTCGATGAAGACGATGCACGGGGCGTTCTTCTTGGCCTGTTCGAACATATCGCGCACGCGGCTAGCCCCGACGCCGACGAACATTTCGACGAAGTCCGAGCCGGAAATGGTGAAGAAGGGCACACCCGCTTCGCCCGCGATGGCGCGTGCGAGCAGCGTCTTGCCGGTACCGGGCGAGCCGACCAGCAGAGCGCCCTTGGGGATCTGGCCGCCGAGCTTGGAGAAGCGCTGCGGGTCCTTCAGGAACTCGACGATTTCTTCGAGCTCTTCGCGCGCCTCGTCGATGCCGGCGACGTCTTCGAAGGTCACCTTGCCCTGCTTCTCGGTCAGCATCTTGGCCTTGGACTTGCCGAAGCCCATCGCGCCGCCCGCGCCGCCACCCTTCTGAACTTGGCGCAGCGCGAAAAAGGCGATACCGAGGATCAGGATGAACGGCAGCGACTGGATCAGGATGACCCAGAGAATGTTCATCTGCTCGGGCGCTTCGCCCGAATATTCGACGCCGTTCTCATCGAGCAGCGCGGGAAGCGAGGTATCGTTCTCCACCGGAACCGTCGAGAAGCGCTCCTCATTCTTGAGCGTGCCGGTGATCTGGTCCGGCGCGATCTGCACCGACTCCACCGCACCTTCGGCGACGCGCTCACGGAAATCCGAATAGCTGATCTGCGTGCCCGCCGGCGTACTGTTGCCGCCGAACATGGAGACCACCAGCAGCAGGGCAAGAAAGATCCCTCCCCACATCATCAGGCTCTTCACCCAAGGGTTGGGCCCACCCTGATTGGGATCCTGCGGCGCGTTCTGGTCACTCATCGAATGGGAGTCCTTTCTGAAGCTCCCAATGTAGGAGCGCACGGGTGAATGGCAAGTTAGGCCAAAGGCGGGGATTTGCGCATTTATCGATCAGGATGATCGCCTGGCCGGACCTCTTGCGGAGGCCATGACTTGATCGATCGATCAAGTCATGCTTGATTGGTCATTCAACCGGAGGGTGATTCGCATGAATGCCGCGACCCGCCAGCGCATCGTCATGACCGCGCTCGAACTGTTCTATGAAAAGGGGTTCAACTCGACCTCGATCGCGGACATCCTCAGCCGCAGCCAGGTCCATTCGGGCAGCCTTTATCATTTCTTCCCCGGCAAGCAGGACCTGCTCGTCGCCGTGCTCGAATTCTATCGCGACGGCATTCGGGAAAACCTGCTCGATGTCGCATGGGTCGAGGTGGACGATCCGATCGACAGGGTCTTTGCGCTGCTCAATGGCTATCGCGTCGGCTTGCTGATGAGCGACTATCGCCTCGGCTGCCCGATCGGCAATCTGGCGCTGGAAATTGCCGAGCCCGATCCGCGCATCCGCGACCTGTTGCAGGTCAATTTCACCAACTGGATCGGCGCGGTCGAGCAGTGCCTCGACGAGGCCGGCGACCGCCTGCCGCACGACACCGACCGGCGCGCTTTGGCCGAATTCATCCTCACCACCATGGAGGGCGCGATCATGCAGGCACGCACGGCGCGGGACATCGCCGTGTTCGACCGCAACATCGGCGTCCTGCGCGCTCATATCGACACGCTGACGGAAAAGGCGAAACAACCGACATGACGCTCAAGACGCTAAGACAGGCCGTGGCGCTGGCCGCACTGGTGGCAGCGGCGCCCGCTGCGGCCAACGAAGCTGCGATCACCTCATCCGTGGTCGCCGAGAACGACGGCACCCGCACGCTGATCCACGACGCAGTGGTCGAGGCACCGGTCGCCGACGTCTGGGCGAGCCTGTCGACCGCCAAGGGCTGGAAGGCATGGGGCCCGAAAGAGGCCTGGTTCGATTTCCGTATCGGCGGCTCCATCGAAACGTCCTATTCCGAGGGCGCGCAGCCGGGCGATGCGCAGAACATCCGCCACCGCATCCTTGCCTTCGTGCCCGAGCGCATGATCGCGCTGGGCATCGAGAAAGTGCCCGACGGCGCGTTCGAACCGGGCGTGCTCGACGGAATGTGGAGCGTCTACGAGCTCGAGCCGATCGACGAAGACACGACCGGCCTGCGCATCATCGGGCTGGGCTACAAGGCAGACGAGGCCTCCAGCCGGATGCTCGAATTCTTCAAAAGCGGAAATGCCTATTCGATCCGAATGCTGGAGCGAAACCTGCAGGCTGTTGCGAAGTAGCACCTGCGCTTGCGGTCGCACATCGAAGGGAGGGAATGATGGAAGTGAACTGGATCGCCGTGCTGGTCGCGGCAGTGTCGGCCTTTGTCCTGGGCGGCCTCTGGTACGGCCCGCTGTTCGGCAAGAAATGGCTCGCCTATAACGGCATGAGCGAAGAAGAGGCGCGGTCGGGCCATCCGGCAAAGGTTTTCGGCGGCGCATTCGTACTCTCGCTCATCGCCGCCTTCGTGTTCGCGATGTTCCTGGGGCCGGAGCCGGGCCTGCAATTCGCCGTTTCGGCTGGCTTCGCCGCGGGCCTGTGCTGGGTCGCCGCCACATTCGGGATCAACTACCTGTTCTCGCGCCGTCCGCTCGGCCTGTGGCTGATCGACGGCGGATACGCGACGGCGATGTTCACCCTTTACGGAGTGGCGTTAGGCCTGCTCGGCTAGTCGTCGCAGCCTTTTGCGGCATAGGCCGCGCAAAACACATCGACCGCGCCGACCACTCTCTGCCGGTCGCGTTCTTCGTCCTTGGGCAGCCCGAAACGCCGATCGAGATCGCCCATGCCCTTGCACATGGCGGCGAATTGTTCGGCGGCCAGTTCCGCGTCTTCGACCTCGACTTCTCCGGCTGCCTGCATGGCCTGGATCAGCATCGTGAAAGCAGCCTTCATGCGATGCGGGCCGGCCTCGAGAAAGGCCTCGCCGACAGCCGGCTCGTGCTCGGTCTCGGCCGCGATGCGGCGTTCGAACTGGACCATTTCGGGCCGCGAAAGAAATGCGCTCATCGCCTCGCCGATGGCCAGCAATCGCTGGCGGAGCGAGCCACGCGAGGTATCGTCGAGGCTGAAGTGGCCACGCATCTTTTCGCACTCGCGCTCGACCGCGGCGGTGAACAGGCCGCGCTTGTCGCCGAAGTGATTGTAGACGGTGACCTTGGACACGCCCGCAGCGGCGGCGACCTGCTCGATCGAGGTTGCGGCATAGCCCGCATCGAAGAAACTGTCCGCCGCGGCCCTGACGATGGCAGCCCGCTTGGCCTCATCGGCCGGGCGACCGATCCGGCCTTGCGAACCACGTGCTTTGGACTGTGTTGACAAAGTGAACGGCCCCGTTCAATTAAACGCTACCGTTCAATAATGGCCGCTCGCGCTTGATTCGACAACCCCGGCCGAAAGCAGAGGTTTCCCCCGCCCTATGCTCTGGATCGCGATCCGCATGCTTACCGGCGACAAGCAGAAGTTCTACGGGCTCGTGTTCGGGATCGCGTTCTCTACCCTGCTCATCACCCAGCAGCTGACCATCTTCGTCAACCTGATCGAGCGCGGCGCAAGCGGGGTTTACAATGTCCCGACCGCCGACGTGTGGGTGATGGACGAGGTCAGCCGCACCACCGAGGTTAACTTTCCCATGCCCTCGACCGCGCTCGACAAGGTACGTGCCGTACCCGGTGTCGAATGGGCGGTGGTCCATCTGCGCGCCGGCGCATCGGTGCGGACACGCGAGGGCGATCTGGAAGGTGTCGCCGTGATCGGGGTCGACGACGCCACGCTGATCGGCCTGCCCAAGAATATTCTGGAAGGTAGCGCCGACGTCCTGTCCCAGCCCGACAGCGTCATTATCGACGATGTCGGCGTAACCAACATGTTCGAGGATGGCCGCAGCCCGATCGGCGAGCGGCTGGAGCTCAATGACCAGCGTGCCGTCATCCGCGGCGTAGCCGACTCGATCCCCAGCTTCACCAGCCAAGTCACGCTCTATACCAAATACAGCCAGGCGCTGCGTTACGTACCGGGTACGCGCAACCGGCTGAGCTTCGTGCTGGTCGGTGCTGCCGACGGCGTGACGCAGGCCGAACTCGCCGCCCGCATCGAGGAACAGACAGGCCTCCGCGCCCGGACCCGCGACCAATTCGCACAGGACGGTGTCGACTTCATCATCGAGAACACCGGCATTCCGCTCAATTTCGGAATCACCGTCGCGCTGGGCTTCATCGTGGGTGTCGCGATCGTCGGCCTGACCTTCAGCCTCTTCATCCGCGACAACATCAAGCAGTTCGGCGCGTTGAAAGCGATCGGCGTGACCAATGCCAAGATCAGGAAGATGGTCGCTACGCAGGCGGGCTTGGTCGGACTGATCGGCTATGGGCTTGGCGTACTCGGCACCATCGGCTTTATCTATGCCTTCTCCGGCGTGCCCACTTTCAAGGGGTTCTACATTCCCTGGCAGATCCCGCTGGTCAGTCTCGCCGCGGTCTTCATCATCCTCGCGCTGACCGGCTGGCTGGCGCTGCGCAATGTCCTCAAGACCGAACCTGCGGCGGTGTTCCGGTGAGCGACGTGCAGGAAAGCGATGCCCGCGAAAGCCTCGACGCCACGCTCAGCAACGGTGGCACGGTTGCGATCTGCACACGCGGTGTCACACGCGACTTCGAATCTGGGCAGCAGACCATTACCGTGCTGCACGGAATAGACGCCGATATTCGCGCGGGCGAGATGACCTATGTCGTCGGCGAATCCGGGTCCGGCAAGACCACGCTGATCTCGATCATGTGCGGCATTCTCTGGCCGACGGAAGGCGATGTGAAAGTGTTCGGCACCGACATCTACAGCCTGTCCGACACCGAGCTGGTCAACTTCCGCCTGCAAAACATCGGTTTCATCTTCCAGCAGTACAACCTGATTCCCTCCATCGATGCCGCCTCCAACGCCGCAGTGCCGCTGATTGCCCAGGGCATGGATCGCGAGGAAGCACGCGATCGCGCCAAGGCAATGCTGGAAAAGCTCAATATCGGCGATCAGGCCGACAAGCTGCCCAACCAGCTTTCGGGTGGCCAGCAGCAGCGCGTCGCCATCGCCCGCGCGCTGGTGCACGAACCGCGGCTGGTGGTGTGCGACGAGCCGACCGCCGCTCTCGATGCCAGCTCGGGCCGCCGCGTGATGGACCTGCTGCACGATGTCGCTGTCGCCGAAGACCGCGCGTGTATCATCGTCACCCATGACAACCGCATTTTCGATCTCGCCGACCGGATTCTCGTGCTCGAGGACGGCCGCATCACCCATGACGGCACCGAAATGCCGGAAGGCCACTAGAGACCCCCATCAGGACGACACGCCATGGCTCTACTCCCCGAAAAATTCAGCTTTTCCCGTTTGGGCCTGCCGATCATCGCCGTGATCGGCCTGATAATCGCGGTGTTCTTCATCATGGGCGGCCTGCCCGATCGCGAGCTGGAAGAGCCCGACCGCGAACCGCCGCGCGCTACCGGGGCCTTGGCCAATTCGCCACGCGTTGCCGGGGCGGGTGTGGTGGAACCGTCGAGCGAGACGATCCAGATCGGCACGGCACTGTCCGGCCTCGTCACCGACCTGCGTGTCCAGCCCGGCGATTATGTCGAGAAAGGCCAACCGCTCTTTACGGTCGATACCCGCGCCATTCGCGCTCAGTTGCAGCAAGCCAACGCGCAGATTTCCGAAGCGCGCGCCGCCATCGCGGAGGCGCAGACCGCGCAATCGACGGCCGCGCAGCAACTGGCCCTTTACCGCAATGTCGACGATCCCGCCGCAGTCAGCCGCTCCGAAGTCATCCGCGCCGAAGGCGAAGCCAATGCGGCACGCACTCGGCTGCAACTGGCCCGCGCGCGCCTGCAATCCGCACAGGCCACCGCTGACAGCGCGCGCACCGAGATCGGGCGCGCAACCGTCCGTGCGCCGATTGCCGGCGAGATTTTGGCAGTCAACATCCGCCCCGGCGAGTTTCTCTCGACCATGGGCGGCGGCGGATCGCAGCCTTTCATCGAGATGGGGCAGACCCGCCCGCTCTACATTCGCGTCGATGTCGACGAGGAACAGGCCCCGCGCGTCGCCATGGGCGAACCTGCCATCGTCAGCCCGCGCGGTGCGGCGGACCAGCAGGTCAAGGCCAGCTTCGTGCGCGCCGAGCCGCTGGTCGTGCCCAAGCGCTCGCTCACCAACAGCGCGCAGGAACGCGTCGATGTGCGCGTGCTCCAGATCATCTACGAATTGCCGGACAGCGACCTTTTCCGCGTCGGCCAGCAGATCGATGCCTTCATCCCCGCACGCAACGGCACTGCGCCCAAGCCCGCGCAGGCGGAGGCGGCGGAGTGACCGTGCGCCTCGCTCTCCCCATGCTGGCCGTTGCTGCGCTGAGCGCCTGCGTCGCCGGCCCTCCGCCGGAAATCGACACGACCCCTCCGCCGCTGCCGCTGGAATTCGCCTTCGCGCCCGATGCGGCGACCGGCAGCGCGGTGGCATCGCTGCTGCCGACAGGCGATCCGGCCTTCCAGGACCTTGCCACGCTCGCGCTTCAGGATGCACCGACGCTGGCGCAGGCCGCCGCGCGGATCGAGCAGGCGCGCGCCCGCGCCGCGGGTGCTGGAGCCAACCGCTTGCCTAATATCGGCGCGAATGCGTCGGTCACCGGCACCCGGACCAATCCCGCGCAGTTCGGCACCAACCTGCCGCCGGGCATTTCCATCGACACCGAGCAAGTCTTCTACGGAGCCAACCTGACGGCGAGCTGGGATCTCGACCTGTTCGGTCGCCTGCGCGCGCAGGAACGTGCGGCGCTTGCGCGGCTGGGCGCTGCGACAGTGGAAGCGACAGCGGTGCGGAACGCGCTGCTAGCCGAGATCGCCGGCTCGGTGATCGACTGGCGCACCCTAGCCGCGCGGCAGGACGCGCTGGAACAGGACCTCAAAGCCGCCGCCAGTCTTGCCCGCCTGGCAGGCACGCGCGAGCGCGCCGGTCTCTCGCCCGGCTTCGACCGCGTGCGCGCAGAAAGCGTTGCCGAGGCCACCCGCAGCCGCATCGCCGCGCTTGCGACCGACCGTGCGCGCATTGCCGGTCGGCTCGTCGCACTGACGGGCCAGCCGGCGCAGAAGGTTCTCGACCTTTTGCGACAAACTGCACCCGATCCGGCCCAGCCACCTGCGCCAATGACCTTGCCGAGCCAATTGCTGGCCAATCGCCCCGATGTCGTTGCCGCCGCCGCCAATCTCGAAGCGGCCGATGCCGATCTGGCCGCCAGCGCAGCGCGCCGCTTCCCGCAGTTCACTCTGTCTGCGGCGCTCGGCCTGCTGGCTTTCGATCTGGGCGACCTGTTTGACGAGGACTCGATTGTCGGAAATGTCTCCGGCGGATTGGTCGCGCCGCTGCTCGATTTCGGGCGCATTCAGGCCGAGATCGATGCTTCGGCGGCAGGCAAGCAACTGGCCTTCGCCAACTATCGCAATGCCGTCTTCACCGCTCTCGGCGATGCCGAAGCGGGTTATGGCCTCGTCGCCGCCGCCGACCGGCAACTAGCTGCCGCATCGCGCGAATTCGCCAGCGCGGAACGCGCCGCCGATCTCGCCGACACCCGCTATCAGGCCGGGCTGTCCGACTTCCTCACAGTGCTCGAAGCGCGCCGCGCTGCCGATGCCAGCGGCGAGAGGGTGGCGATTGCCCGCGGTCAGGCTGAAAGGGCGCGGGTGGTGTTGTGGCAAGCGCTTGGCGGCGATCAGCCGACCAGCCGGTCGACCAGCCAGTAGGATCCGGTGATGCCGATGGCGTAACTGGCATAGCGCACCATCGGTGCCAGCGCGTCGGCGCGAATACGGCGCAGAGCTTCGAGCACCAGCAGGACCACCGCAACGACTGCCAGCTGGCCCGCCTCGACCCCGAGGTTGAAGCTGATCAGCGCCGCGGGCACTTCGCCCTCGGGAAGGCCGATCTCGCGCAGGGCCCCGGCAAAGCCGAAGCCGTGGATCAGGCCGAACAGGAAGGCGACGAGCCAAGGCCAGCGCCGTGTCCAGGTTTGCCGCTGGTCGCGCACCGTCTCGACCGCGAGCAGCACGATAGACAGCGCGATCACGGCCTCGACCGGCCGCCCCGGCAGGCCGAAGAACCCTAGCGACACACCCGCCAGCGTCAGCGAATGCGCCACGGTGAAGGCCGTCGTCGCCTTCGCCACCGCCCAGCCGCGCCGCACCAGCAGCACCAGCGCGATGACGAACAGCAGGTGGTCCCAGCCTTCGAGAATGTGTTCGATCCCGAGGCTGAAATAGCTGCGCCAAACTTGCGCGCTGGTCGGCGCGGCGGCGATGGTGGCAATCGGCTCGGCCTCGGTCAGGCGGTAGGTCTGCACCTGCCGACCGAGCGGTTGGACCCGCAGCAACACGTCGCCCCCGCCGAAAATCGCTTCGAACCCGATCTGCCCGTCCGCCACTTCCCCTTCGCAGCGTATTTGGGCCGAACCGATCAGCGCCAAAGGCACCGTGCGCGCGAGGGGCTCGCCGACGATGGTGCAGCCTTGCGGCACAATCGGGATCGCCAGCTCGGCAGGGCCCGGAGCGGGGAGCGGCTGCTTCCAGTTGAGCTCCCACATTTCTGCGTCGCGCTGGGCAAATTCGACATAGCCGGGGCGCAGCTCATCGGCAGCGACCGGAGCGGCGACCAGCGTAAGAACAAAGGCCAGCAGGCGGCGGATCATCGCTCGATCCGCACTTGGTAGGCGTCGCGCAGCAAGCGATAGGCCTCTTCCTCACGCGTTTTCGAGGTTTCCAGCCGCCAGTCTTCGATCACGCGCTGACGAACTGCATCGAGGGGCGGAACCTCGCCTACTTCGACCGCGCGCAACCGAACGAAATGCCACCCGACGCCCGAGCGCACCGGCCCTTCCCAAGCGGCGCTCGGTTCCATCCCAGCAAGCCGATTGGCGAAATCTTGCCCGAATTGCGCCGCCACCGCAGGCAGGCCGCGCCCTTCGATTGAGCCTGGCAGCGAGGCGGGATCGCCCACGCCCTGCCAGCCTTGCCGCAACTGCGTTAGCACGGCAGCGGCCTCGGGCTGTTCGGCAAAATAAACCTGGTCGAAGCTGAGCCGCGTATCTTCGGCATAGCGCCCAGCATTGGCGCGATACCAATCCGCCAGCTCGTCCTCGTCCGGCTCGGTCGCTTGCGCCGAGCTGGCGGCAAGAAAATCCATCTTCTTCGCCAGCCGCCGCCGCACTACCGGGTCGCCCGCATCCAGTCCCAATCGCAAGGCTTCCCGGTAAAGAACTTCCTCACGGACCCAGCGATCTATCAATGCGTCGAGCTCGGCATCGGTCGGCGGACGCTGCATCGTGCGCTCGTAAGTTAGCGCGATCTGCGCCTGCACCTGCTCGTCGACGTCGATCACGCGGCTGGCCGGATCGGCTTCCTCGCCCTGCCAAGCGAAGAAGGCAAAGATCAGCGCCCCGCCGAGCAGGAAATGGACCAGCGGTTCGCGCAGGATTGTCCGCGCGCGTTCCGTCAGCGTCACGTTTCCTCCGCAGCAGGCATCAGCCAGATCGGCGAGGTATAGGCGCGCTCCTGGACGACCTTGACGACTTCATCGGGCAGCTCCACTCCGAAGCGCAGCGCATCGAACAACACCCAGCGCGGCGTCGGGATTTCGATCACGCGGACGTAGTAGAAGGCGCGCTGGCCTTCGCGATACTCCGGATCGCTCCACACCGTGCGCAGCTGCGCCGCGCCGATAGTGTTGGTGTAGCTCGCCGTGGCCTCGTCGACGGTATTACCAACGGCGGGCACCGGGCTGTCGGACGCGCCGTCCATCGGCCGTTCGCTCCACGCCGCGTCGAAGATTTTCTCCTGCGGATTGCCGTTGGCATCGACCCAGCCCTTCACGACCTGAACCCGGTCGAGATTGGCGCCTTCCGGGTCCTTTAGCGCTTCGATCATGAAGGCCGGCGCAGTGCCATTATCGGTCAGCACGCCGCCCATCGGCACGCCTTCGCGATAGCCGGTCGCGACCCAGTCGCTGCCGAAGCTGTCCTCGGTGAATCCCGGCCCGCCGAAGATCCGTACGCTCATCCGGGAGCCGGTCGTGGCATAGACTTCGCGCCGTTTGAAGGCGTCGAAGATTTCAGCCCGCGTATTGCCCCGCGCCCAGGCGGCCGCATAGCCGCTGGCCAGGTAATGCCAGCCGAAACGGCCTTCGCGGGTGCCGAGGTTCTGCCCGGCCATCGCGCGGTCCGGCCCTGGTTCGTTGCCCGTATGCTTGCCGAAGAAATTGTCTTCGTCCGCCGTGGCCAGCGAGGTGTGCGAGTCGGTCGATCCGATCAGGCCGAAGCGGTAAGGGTTCACCCCCAAGCGCTGCTCGAGCGACAGACCGCGCTTGAGCGCTTCGCGGACATAGCTGCCGCCATACATGTCGGGCGTCGCCTTCGCAGTGAGCGGCAAATTGCCCAGCTCCCATCCCCAGATGCCGTAGCCCGCAAATTCGTCGTTCGGCGACAAAAACGGGTGGCTCTCGCTGTCGCCCTTGATCTGCGTGACTTCGACCACCGGCTCCCACCGCGCGCGCTTTGCGGCGTACTCGGCCGTCAACGGCGCACCGTCGGGCCCGGTCATTTCGAACATCATGCCATTCGAAAGGTTGGAATTGTGCGGGATCGCCAGCGCCTGCCCTCCGGACCCTTGCTCGTAAGCGGCCAGATAGTCCCATAAGTCGGTGACGTCGGTATCGAGCCCTGGGAACGGCAGCGTGTCGCCGATCGTCGGCGCGCCGTCGCGGAACATCACCACGCGATGCAGATTATTGCCATCCGGCATCAGCGTCCATTCGAACCCTGCGAAGGCGGTGAACCTGCCCGGCTCGTTAAAAAGGTCGATGATCCGCAAGTGCTCCTGCCAGATATCGCGGGTCGCTTTCTCCTGCCGTTCGGGATCGCGCAGCGCCTCGGGAATATTGCCGGTCGCCGCGGCATCGATCAGTTCGCCGGTCGCAATGACCGACTGCCGGCCTCCTTCGCGCAGCATGGCCTGCCAGCGCTTGAGCGTCGGGTCGCGCACCAGGGCGCTGGGCGCATTCATCAGCCGCTTGGTGGCGCCGAGCGCGTCGGAGTGATCGGAGATGACAAGGAAGTCGAGCGGCCTGTCTAGCTGCGCTTCCATGCCCATCGTCGCGGTCACTTTCTCGCCCCGCGCAAAGCGAAGCGCCGCTTCCGGCCCTATCCTGACGCCGAAACCGAAAGCATCGACCGAATTGTCGGTGTGCAAGTGGGTGTCGCCCCAATAGGGCCGGTCGGGATATTCGGAGAGTGCGATCGTGTCTTCGCCATTACCCGCCTGCGCCGCACTGGCGCGCTCCTTGAAAGCACCTGAAAACCAGGCTGCCCCGGCCGCAATCGCGACGGCTGCGACCCCGGCTGCGATCCACTTCTTCTGCATGTGTCCTCCCCCACGCGCCCTTGCAGGAGAGAGTTGCGCGTTACCGGCGGCTCGTCAAGTCAGCCATTGCCGCCCAGGCTGGTCAGCGCGAAGATCATCGAACCACCGCCCAGCACTAGCGCGACGATCATCAGCAAGCCGTCACGCACCAGCAGCGCGAGACCGATCGCGGCAATGGCGATCATCGGCACGGTGCTGGCAAAGGGCAGGAACTCGAGCGGCGGGACCGACAGGCAGAGCAACAGGATGCCGACGGCAGCCACCCGCGCGCCGACGCCTTCGACCATGAAGTCGAACCGGTCGGTTAATTTGCTGTCGATCCATGCCGCCGCCCTGTCGAGCTTGTGCACGGCCTTGGCGAGCTTCTCGCCGTCGGTCTCGCGCCGCTCGACGAAACCAGGCAGCCAGACATGCTCGCGCCCGATCAGCAATTGCAATGCGATGAAAGCAATGATCAGCGCCAGCGCGGTCGGCACACCGGGAATGCCGCCAACGGGCGTAATTTCGAGAACTGGCAGGAGAATCAGCAAAGGCGCAAAACTGCGGCGCCCGAACGCGTCGAGGGCGCGGCCGAAGCTCACTTTCTCGTGATCTTCGCCAAGAGTCTCGATGTCGCCGAGAACGTCTTCTAAATTTTGCGGCTCTTCCGCTATCGCGCCACTCCTTCGCCAAACCAACGGCTGCGGGCGCGATAGTTTCCTCCCCTCCAGCTACATCGAACGCGCGATCAGCATCTTCATGACTTCGTTCGAACCACCGAAAATCCGTGTGATGCGGGCATCGCGGTACATCTTGGCGATGGGATATTCGTTGATATAGCCCGCGCCGCCGTGGAGCTGGAGACACTTGTCGACCACTTCGCTCTGCAATTCGGTGACCCAGTATTTCGCCATGGCCGCTGTTGCCACGTCGAGTTCGCCCTTCAGCAGCTTGGCGATGCAATCGTTCACGAACACGCGCGCCGCCGTGCCGCGCGCCTTGAGGTCGGCAAGCACGAACTGGGTGTTCTGGAAATCCCAGATCGTCTGCCCGAAGGCCTTGCGTTCTTTGACGTATTCGAGCGTCACTTCGAGCGCTTTCTCAATGCCGGTGGCCGCGCCCATCGCGATCACCAGCCGCTCCTGCGCCAGTTCGCCCATCAGCTGATAGAAACCCTTGCCTTCGACCCCGCCGAGCACGTTTTCAGCCGGAACGAAGACATTGTCGAAGAACAGCTCCGACGTATCGGCAGCGTCCAGCCCGATCTTGTCGAGCTTCTTGCCGCGCTGGAAGCCTTCCGCGCCTTCGGTTTCCAGCAGCATCAGCGAGATGCCCTTGGCGCGCTCGTTCGGGTCGGTCTTGGCGACGACAACGATGAAGTCCGCCGTCTGGCCGTTGGAGATATAGGTCTTGGCCCCGTTGATGCGGTAACCGTTGCCGTCCTTGAGCGCGGTCGTGGTGATGCTCTGCAAATCGCTGCCGACACCCGGCTCGGTCATGGCGATTGCGCTGACGAGCTCGCCGGTCACAAGCTTGGGCAGGTATTTCTTCTTCTGCTCCTCGGTGCCGTGACGCACGAGGTAGGGCAGGATGATGGTGTTGTGCAGGCTGGCGGCGAAGCCATCGACGCCGTGCTTGGCCTGCTGGTCGATCACCACCATGTCATGACGGAAATCGCCGCCGTGGCCGCCATATTCTTCGGGCACGGAAACGCCGAGCAAGCCTGCCGCGCCCGCCTCGTTCCAGAACTCGCGCTCGACCTGCCCCTCTTCGCGCCATTTCTTGACGCGCTTCTCCGGCGCATGCTGCTGGTAGAACTTGCCGACGGCATCGGCGAAGATCGAAATCTCTTCGTCTTCCATGAATTCGGGCTGGGGTACGTCGATGGCGGGCATGGGTGTGGTCCTCTCCAGTATTTAGATGTTGCGTCGCACCGTATCATGTCGGTAGCGGACCGCAACGCATTCCAAAGGCCGTAAAACACGCGGCGCATGGCAGGACAGGCATGGACCGCAGCTCATGGATTTAATCGGCCCCACTTCGCAGAGCTTCATCAGCCAGCGCACCAAGCTGCACTACGCCGATTGGGGCAATCACGATGCCCCGCCGCTGATCCTGTTGCATGGCGGTCGCGATCACTGCCGCAGCTGGGACTGGATGGCGGAGAAGCTGCGCAAGAACTGGCACGTGATATGCCCCGACCTGCGCGGCCATGGCGACAGCGAGTGGACCAATACCGGGGTCTACCAGGTCAGCGGCTATGTCTACGATCTGGCGCAGCTGATCCACCAATTGGAACTCGCGCCCGTCACCATCGTGGCGCATTCGCTCGGCGGCAATATCGCCACGCGCTATGCCGGGCTTTACCCTGAGAACTTGCGCAAGCTGGTCGCCATCGAAGGGCTCGGGCCGAGCCCCAAGGTGATGGACAAGATGGCGGAAACGCCGTGGTACGAACACCGCAAGCAATGGATGGAGAAGAAGCGCGACGCTTCATCGCGCCTGCCGCGCCGCTACGACACGTTCGAATCCGCGCTCGACCGGATGCACGAAGCCAACAGCTATCTGAGCCGCGAGCAGGCCGAGCACCTGACCCGCCACGGTACGATCCGCAACGAGGACGGCACCTGGAGCTGGAAGTTCGATCCGCACCTGCACGCCTGGCCGCCCCACGACCTGACCCATGCGCAGATCGAGGAACTATGGGGCCGTGTGAGCTGCCCAACCTTGCTGGTCTATGGCAATGACAGCTGGGCTTCGAACCCGGAGAAAGACGGGCGGATGAAGCACTTCGGCGACAACGTCAGCGTCAGCGCCTACGATCGCGCCGGGCACTGGGTGCATCACGACCGGTTCGATGATTTCCTCGCCGAGGTCGAAGCTTTCATCGCCTAGGGCCTCATCGATTGACTACGCTGTTCCCGACAACCATAGCGACGCGCCATGGCTTCGGGACCTTCCGACATACTTCGGCGTGCGCAGGCGCTGATCCAGTCCGGGCGCCCCGGCGAGGCGGTCGATGTACTGCTTGCGGCGGAACGCGCTGCACCCCTCGGCCCTGATGCGCAGCGGATGCTGGTGCAGGCGCTGAGCCAGAGCGGCGACCTCCACACGGCAATGGACCGGCAGCTGTCGCTGGTGCCGCAGGATGTAGCCGCTAGCGACGCGCAGGGCCGCGCCGATGCGCTGGCGGCGGCGCAGCTCGCCCAGCTGGCGATGAACTACGAACAATCGGCCGGGATCGCACGACAGCTGGTCGCCCGCGATCCGCTCGACCTCGATGCCGCGGGCCTGCTTGCGACGCTGGAGCTGTGGCTCGACGGGCCGGAGCGCGCGCAGGACGTGCTGGCCGCCGTCGTCGATCGTCCCGATGCGCCGCCGCATTTACTGGCCGAAGCCCTCGCCTATGCGAGCGAGCCGAGCCCGCGACTGGTCGAGCGGATCGAGCCGGAATCGCAAAATACCGGCCTGCCAGCTCAGGCCCGCGCCGACCTGTTGCTGGCGCTGGCGCAGTATCATGACCGGCAGGGCGAAGCCGAGCAGGCCTGGGAGCTCGCCGAACAGGGCAATGCCCTCGCCCCGGCGCGGCAGCAGCAGGACTGGAACGGCGTACTCGCCATCCATCGCCAGCTTTACCGGGCGATGGAGCCGGTCGGCGAGGTGGATGGGCCCCGGCATGTCTACCTGATCGGCACGCCGCGCTCGGGCCAGTCGCTGCTGCAGTCCATGCTGGCGGCTTCGCCCGACGTCGGATCGCTCGGCGAGCGCGGCGCGCTGCTTCAGCATGTCCTGTTTCGCAGCGGGCTGATCGCACAGATGCCGTCCGGACAGCGCGCGGATTACTATCGCCAGCTTCACGAATCGGATCGGCGCGGCATCGCGCGGCAGGTGGGCGAACCGGCGATCGTGGTCGACAAATCGCCGCTACACCTGCCCGTCGCAGGAAGCATCGCCCGCATTCATCCCGGGGCGGTATTCGGTGCCGTCCTGCGCGACCCGGCCGACACGGCGCTTTCGATCTGGCTGCGCAGCATGCCTCCCGTCTATGACTACGCCAACAGTCTCGATGCCATCTTTGCCCATCTCGATTTCGCGCTCGATGCCCTTGCCGCGTGGCGCGAGGAGGGGATCGACGTCCGGTTGATGGAGCACGCCGAATTGATCGAGGAGCCCGCGCAGTTCGGCGAAGCTCTCGCCGCGTGGCTTGACATCGACTGGAGCCCGGAATTCCTCGACCCGCAGCGCCGCACCGCGCCGGTCGCGACCTTCAGCGCCGCTCAGGTGCGGCAGCCAATTTCGCCCAAGGTGGCGCGCGGAGCGGCGCCCTATGCCGAACGGCTGGAGCCGTGGGCGGAACAGATCGAGACGCTGTCGGAGAAGACCGCCGAGCTCCTCGGCGGGTAAGCCGCAGAATTGAGCGCGCGTCTTACCGCGCGAGCACCCGCCTGGGATGCATGCCGTCGACATAGCCCATGAAGGGTGGATGGATACCGTAGCCGAGTAGTTCCTGCACGCGCTCGGGCAGCAGCGCCGCTTTCTGCGGCGGCACGGCCAGCAGTTGCTGCTCGAGCGGGCGGCACCAGCCCTTGCAGAATTGCGGCGTGACGATCAGCCGCCGGTCGTGCGAGGTGTTGGCCCCGCCGCGATGCCACAACGTGCCCTTGGCGATCATCAGCGAGCCGGGCGGCATCGTCGCTTTGATGGCATCGGGATGCGTGCCCGCCCCACCGGCCTTGTCAGTCTTGCCGGTAAGGAAGTCGTCGGGGCCGGAGGCGCCTTCCGGTCGTTCGTCGCCCCACAGGTGGCTGCCCGGAATGATCTCGGTCGCGCCGTTTTCCGCCGTCGTCTCGGTCAGCGACCAGAAGGTCGAGAGGCTCAGCGGCGGACGCGGGCGCGGCAGGTCGCAATGGCTGTCGTCGAAATGCCACGGCTGCGCGGTCTCGCCCGGCAGCAGGTTGATGGCGAGGCAGGCATAAAGCAGCATCGAACGACCCAGTTCGCGCTCCCCGAAAGCCAATTGCAGCGGATGCGTGACGAGGTCGGCGAAAACCGGGTCTTTGGCCAACATGCCGTAGATGCGATTGGAATCCGCGCCTTCGAAATTGTTACGCCCGCGCACATCCTGGTCGAGCCAGACCCGCAACGCTTCGACCTGCCGCGACAGAGCAGCATCGTCGAGCACGCACTCGAAAATCACATAGCCCTCGCGGTCAAATTGCTCGAACCAGTCATCAAGCGAACGATCGCCGAGCCAACGCCCCACGTCGTCCGGATTCTCTGCGAGTGCGGTGCGAGCCTTTGTGGCCATATTTCTCTCCTGCCGCGCAGGATGCCACAGCTCAGTGGGCGCGCCAACAAAAAGGGCGCCGCAGCGGGCGCCCTCTCGTGTCTCGCAATAGTGCAGAGGCTATTTGACCAGCTCGACCTGTTCGAACTCGAGCTCGACCGGCGTTGCACGGCCGAAGATCGAGACACTGACTTTGACCTTGGCCTTGTCGAAATCGAGCTCTTCCACCACGCCGTTGAAGCTGGCGAAGGGCCCGTCGAGCACCTTGACCTGGTCGCCGATCTCGTAATCGACCTGGATGTCTTTCTTGGGCGCGGCCTTGGCCTCTTCGACACCGCCGAAATAGCGCGCGGCCTCCTTCTCGGAAATCGGCTGCGGCTTGTTGTTGTTGCCGAGGAAGCCGGTCACCTTGGGGGTGTTCTTGACCAGGTGATAGATATCATCGGTCATCTGCAGCTTGGCGAGGACATAGCCGGGCATGAACTTGCGCTCGGTCTGCACCTTCTTGCCGCGCTTGATCTCGGTCACGGTCTCGGTCGGGACCTCGACTTCCTCGACGCCGTCGGACAGGCCGAGCCGGTCGGCCTCGGCGATAATCGCATCGCGGACCTTGTTCTCGAAGCCGGAATAGGCGTGGATGATGTACCAGCGTGCCATCGAATATCCTGTAAAGAAGTGGGCTAGGCTCAGGCCAGCGTCAGCAGCCAGCGCACGATCGCGCCGAATGCGGAATCGATCGCGAGGAAGAACAGCGAGAGGATGATGACCATGATGCCGACGAAGATTGCCGTGCGGATGGTTTCTTCGCGGGTCGGCCAGACGACCTTGGACGTCTCGCTACGCACCTGGCGAACGAATTCGCCGGGCGATGTCTTTTTCTTGGGTGCCTGTTCGGCCATAGCCGCTCTCGCTTCTCGAATCATTCTCTTGCCTTCCGGGTAGGTCTCATCGCCGTCCCGAGCGAGGCTGGGAAGGGCAGATAAGGCTCCGATGTCGGAAAGCCCGACCGCATCTAATGTTGCGCGAGGCCAAAAGCAAGACGCTTGGGAGGTGACGGAAAATCCCGTTGCAGCACCGGCACCTTGCCCCTAGCGTGCGCGACATCAAACGGGACGCATGAGGGGGAGCCAAGAGTGGCCGCTGCAGAAACCGGGTCGACCAGTCTGATCGACCAAGTCACCAACGTATCCGATTTCATCTGGGTCGGCACGTGGAACGGGGTGGAAGTCCTCCCCTTCCCGCCGATGACCATCGTCCTGCTGGGTATCGGCCTATGGATCATGGTCGGTCTCAAGTTCTACCCGATCGTCAAGCTCGGCAGCGCCTTCAAAGGGCTGTTCGCCGGACGCAAGGGCTCGGGAGACGGGGAAATCTCGCCCTTCGCCGCACTTTCGACCGCGCTCTCGGGGCAGGTCGGGACGGGCAATCTGGCCGGTGTCGCGACCGCCATCGCGCTGGGTGGGCCGGGCGCGATCTTCTGGATGTGGATCACCGCGCTGTTCGGCATGGCACTCGCCTTTGCAGAGGGCAGCCTCGCCATCCGCTATCGTGAGCGCACCAGCGACGGCGTGCTGCGCGGCGGGCCGATGACCTACATCATGATGGGCCTAGGCCCGAAATGGACCTGGCTGGCGATCCTGTTCTGCCTCGGCACGCTGTTTTCGGCCATGGTCACGGGCAATTCGATCCAAGCCAATGCAATCGCCGACGGCATGAACGAACTGTTCGGTATCGAGGAATGGATGGGCGGGCTGATCACCGCGATCCTCGTCTTCATCGTCATCGTCGGCGGCATCAAGTCGATCGGTTCGGTGGCGGAGAAGGTCATTCCCTTCATGGCGGCGTCCTATATCGTCATGGCGCTGATCGCCCTGATCCTCAATTTCGGCGACCTGCCGGAAACCTTCGCGCTAATCTTCAACGGCGCGTTCAACCCGCAGGCGGCGACCGGCGGCTTCGTCGGCGCGGCCATCATCCTCGCCATCCGTGCCGGTGTCGCACGCGGCCTGTTCTCCAACGAGGCGGGCCAAGGCTCGACCGCTATCGCCCACGCCGTCGCGCAGACCAACGATCCCGAACAGCAGGGCCGCATGGCCATGCTCGGCACCTTCATCGACACGATAGTGATCTGCACCATGACAGCGCTGGTAATCCTGACCGTTGAAGGCCAGTTTACCGGTGGCGGCGAAGCGGTACGCCATGCGTGGAATTCGGACCTCACAGGGTTCGCGATGACCAGCGGGGCTTTCGCAGCCGCGTTCCCGGTCGAAATCTTCTCGATCCCGATCGGTACACTGATCGCTTCGACCGCGCTGATCCTGTTTGTTTTCACGACCTTGCTGACGTGGAGTTATTACGGCGAACGCGCGATCACCTTCATGTACGACCGTATCCCCGGCTCGAGCCGCGGCGGCGAGAAGATCCTGCACATGGCGTGGCGCGTGCTGTGGTGTGTGGTGATCTATATCGGCTCCACGCAGGACCTCGAACTGGTCTGGCGCTTGGGCGACATTTCGAACGCTGCAATGGCGCTGCCCAACCTGCTGGCGCTTGCGCTGCTCAGCGGCGTCGTGTTCAAGCTGGCCAAGGGTCAGAAAGATGCGGGCAGGACCTTCACCGCCGATACGCCCGAAGAGCCGGAGGAATATTAACCCTCCGCCGCTAAGGCGCCGACACCACCAAGAATGAAGGGGCCGGAACGCGCTAAGCGTCCCGGCCCCTTTTTTTGGCACTGCCGCCCTCCGGGGATCTGATAAAACGAAGATCGACTCGCCGAACCGGCGCGAAATCCTTATTATATCTGACTTCGTAACTGAAAAGGGATTTGAAGAGTCGCAATAGAGGGAGGGAGACCATGGAACAATTTACGAGTTTCTATCGAGATACGCCACGTGAACTGGTCGATCTCCCGACCGGTCTGACTTTTCCTGTGAAGTACGCGATAATCCGCCGAAAGGTCGTGAACAACACCTTCGGCATGGTTCGACGGAACAGCGATGGTTCGAAGCGACCGCATCAGGGCTGGGACTTTTATGCTCCGCCGAGGTACCGCTGCTATGCCATCGCCGACGGTGAGATTGCGGCAATTAGGACGCGGGGCGCTTATGGAAAACAGATCATCCTCCACTTCACTCACGATTTGATGGACGATGGCGTTCAAGACACGCTGTACGCGGCCTATTGCCATCTCGACGCAATCCACGTCGCCGTCGGGCAACAGGTGTCGAAGGGCGAACACATCGGTCATTGCGGCGATTCCGGGAACGCGAGCGGCATGATTGGGACGGACGCCCACCTTCACTTCGAAATTCGCACCCATCTGAACGTCGGGCGCGGCTTGTCGCGTCGGATATCGCCCTTGGCAGTATTCGGCGAATATCCGATCCGGACGATTATGGTCACCGATCCGGCGCTGCTTTAGCCTGCAAGCCGCAATGCTCACCGCCACGATGAAAGGGCCGGGACGCGTTATGCGTCCCGGCCCCTATTTGCTGGCGAACCTCTTGGTGCTTGGTGGCTCAGTTAAAACCCAGCAAACGCGAAAAAAATCCTGGCTGCTCCATTGGCTGGATCGGACCGTGCTTCATAAAGCGCTGCGATGCATCGCTATATGGGCGCGGTTGGACCCAGCGGTCCGGGCGGCTGCTTCGGTAGGACAAGTTCGACATGGTTTCCTCCATGAATCAATGCCCTCCGTCCGACTATCAAATGATCGCCTCCCGCGAGGGTTCCCGGACCATCGGCGCGCCTGCGCCTGACGGTATGACGATCAGTGCGCGCCGAAGAGGCGCTGCCAGATGGTCGGTTGATCCATCGATTGAATGGGACCGTGCGCCATGAAGCGCGTGCTCGCGTCGCTATAGGGCCGCGGGCTGCTCCACGTGTCGGGCCGGCTGCTGCGGAAGGAATAACTGCTCATTGGCGTGCTCCTGTCGATGCGAAACCCTACTCGGTTCATCGACAACTACGCACGGTTTGCCTGATAGTTCCCTGAATCGAGACGTCGTCCGAGGTTCAGGATCCTTAACGCGGCGATGGTGGGAAATGGCAGGGGTGACAGGATTCGAACCCGTGGCCCTCGGTTTTGGAGACCGATGCTCTACCAACTGAGCTACACCCCTGCAGCGGTGGCGCGCTCTAGGGCATAGCGGGGCCGCTAGGCAAGCGTGGAATCGCATCGCCGCGCGATTGTCGCATTTCCACATGACAGTGCAGGCTTGGCGATGGCATATTGCGCGCGCCATGCATGCGCCGCGCCCATATGCCATTCCGGTGGACCTGCTGTTGCTCGCCTATCGCAACGGCATTTTCCCGATGGCCGACAGTCGGCACGACCAGGAAGTGTTCTGGGTCGAGCCGCGCGACCGCGCAATCATCCCGATCGGCGGATTCCGCTGTTCACGCTCGCTCGCACGGACATTGCGGCGCGAACGCTTCACGGTGACCTACGATCGCGACTTCGAAGCCGTGGTGCGCGGCTGCGCCGAGCCGCGGCCCGACCATCCGGAGAGCTGGATCAGCGAACGCATCATCGCCAGCTATCGGGATCTCCACGCCGCAGGCCATGCGCATTCGATCGAATGCTGGCAGGACGGGGAGCTCGTCGGCGGCGTCTATGGCGTCGCTTTCGACCGCGTGTTCTGCGGCGAGAGCATGTTCAGCCGCGAGCGCGATGCTTCGAAAGTCGCGCTGGCGTGGCTCATGGCTTTGCTGGAGCGGGCCGGATGCGAATTGTTCGACTGCCAGTTCATGACCGGGCACCTCGCCTCGCTCGGTGCGGTCGAACTGCCGCAGGCGGACTATCTGCAGAAACTGGAGGCTGCGAGTGGTTCGCAGCCGCGCTCGCTAAAGCAAGCCTACGATTCGCTGCTGGCGGAAGCGCCCGATTCACCCGGAAAACTCATCGCGCAATCCTTGACCCAGACATCGTAGACCGGATGCTCGACGACATTGAGGCTGGGCGAGCGCTGGAACATCCAGCCCGAGAAGATCTTGCGCCACTCGCCTTCATCCTCGCCCTTGCCTTCGACCAGGACCTGCACGAATGCGCCGGTTTCTTGCGGCATTTCCCACGGCGCGGTGCGCTCGCAGGCCGAGAGACGGACGATGATGTCGCCGATCCGGCGCGATTCGCCCGGGCTCATTTCCAGGTCCTGCGAGATATTGTTGCGCTTGTTGAGCAGACCCAGCGTCGCGACACGCTCTTCCATCGGGGTCGCCCCGCTCACATCGGGCGCGGCACGAGTGCCGGTATCCTGCCGAAGCTCTTCGGGAATATCCGTCTCGACGGCTTCCGGCGCTTCGGGTTCGCTGCTGCACGCACCCAGCACGAGCGCCGGGGCCGCCAAACACCATATTGGTCGGAAGCCGCGCACGGTCAGTCGCCGGGGCTCCATGCTTCGTAGTCGCCGACCGCAGCCGCGCGTTTTCCGCCGCGTTCGAGTGCACCCTGCGGGCGATAGGCCTGCGGCGTACCGGTCGCATTGGGGGTGTAGTCCACCTCCCAGATCCTGGGCGGCGGGAGGAAACTTTCGGGCACATCCTCGAAGGCCCCATGGAGCCAGCCGTGCCATTCGGCGGGTACGCGGCTGGCATCGTTGGCACCGTTGTAGATAACCCAGCGACGCTCCCGGCCGGTGTAGGATCCGCCGGTGGGCAGATCGTCCCGCTTGTTCTTCGAACGATAATACTTGTTGCCCTGCGCATCGGTGCCGACATGTTCGCCCCGACGCGCCGTGAACAGCTGGGTGCCGATGGTCGCGCCATCCCACCAGGTGAAGATCTTTCCGAGAATGCTCATCGCGAAGGGCCGATTAGCCGATCAGGCGGGGCTGGCCAAGCGCCAACTTTTCCCGCCTCCGACTTCACCAGGCCACGGCATCGCCCGACGCGATCCCCAGTTCTGCCGCACGACCGCCGGCGATCTCGAGGATCGCACTGACGGCGCCCTCGGACTCAACGCCGTCGAGCGAGTAGGGCGTGGTCATCGCCGCGATATTGGCGATCCGCCCGTCCGGACCGATGAAAATGATATCGAGCGGGATCGGCGTGTTCTTCATCCAGAAGCGCGCCGGCCGCAGATCGTCGCGCGGAAAGATCATCGCTTCGTCCGGCCCGAGTTCGGTGCGGAACATCAGCCCGCGCGTTTGCGCTTCGGGCGTATCGGCGACTTCGGCGCGGAAGCGGTGCACCGTGTCGCCACTCGTCACCGTTAGCGGCACCACTTCCAGCCCCGATACGGGATGGGTCGTAGCTGCGTCCTGTGTCTCGCTCGCGGCAACGGCGGTATCGGCCCCGGCCTGCGGCGAGCACGCCATCAGGATCGCGGCCGCAATTCCGGACAGAGCTTTTCTCATTCGCATGCTTCGCGCACCCATTCTTCCGCCTCATCCTCGCTCGCCGCATCGAGCACGGCCTTCGCTTCGGCAAAGCCATGGCCCGCCCGGATCATCGCCGCAAGATGCTTCTCGCGCATGGCCGGATCGACGGATTGCAGCGCGAACGGGCCGAACCGCCGCTTGCGCGCCATGTGCAGTGCGGCTTCGCGGGCGTCGAAGGCGCTGGCGCCAACCTCATCGCGGGTTTCCTCGTCTATCCCCGCCTGGTGCAGGGCCTGGCCGATCCGGCGCGGTCCGTAGCCGCGGCGCAGCAGGTCATTGCTCTTGGCTCGGGCAAAGGCCGTATCGTCGATGTAGCCGAGCTCGACATAACGCGCGACGACGGTGGCAATATCGGGATCGCTCTCGCCGTCCCACCCACGCTCGCGCACTTTGCGCTTGAGATAGGCCTCGAGCTTGCCGGCACTGGTCGCAAACCGCGCCACGTAAGCCAGCGCCAGATCCTTCAGCCGGGTCTCGTCAAGCGGGCGAGGCGGCTTTTTTCTGCGACGTTTGGATGGTGGAGGCTCGTCCATTGGCCATATTCGTGCCACAGTCCTTTTCAAATGGGAAAATAATATGACGGTGCAAAGACATCAAATTGCCCCGCGCTCAGGGACAGGATGCGCCTAAGTGCGCGTAATCACACGGGTTTCGCATAAAATATGACTGATCAGACGCTGACACCGACACCCATCGACTGCCCGCTGCCGCGCCGTCGGTCGGATTTCGACACCTTTGCCGAAGCCATCGACTACGCCGCGCGCAGCGAGAAGGGCATGAACTTCCACGATATGCGTGGCCAGTTGGAGCGCGTATATCCCTATCGCCAGATGCGCGAAGACGCCCTGCAGATGGCCCGTCGCCTGGTCGCCGCCGGGGTCGAAAAGGAAGACCGGGTCGCGCTGATCGCCGAGACCGTGCCGGAGTTCACCGCGATGTTCTGCGCTTGCGTCTACGTCGGTGCCTGGCCGGTGCCCCTGCCCCTGCCCACGACCTTCGGCGGCAAGGGCAGCTATGTCGAACAGCTGGGCGTTCAGCTTTCAAGCAGCGACCCCGCCTTTCTGTTTTACCCGCCCGAAATAGCGGAAATGGCCGAAGAAGCAGTCGCCAAGCAGGGCTGCAAGGGTGCGGACTGGACCAGCTTTGCCGAACGCGATGCGCCGGATTGCGAATTTCCGGAGATCACGCCCGACGATATTTGTTACCTGCAATATTCGAGCGGCTCGACCCGCTTCCCGACCGGCGTCGCCGTCACGCACCGCGCGCTGCTGCATAACCTCTCGGGCCACGCCATCACCATGAATATCGGCGAAGGCGACCGCGGGGTAAGCTGGCTGCCGTGGTATCACGACATGGGCCTGGTCGGTTGTTTCCTGTCGATGGTCGGCAACCAGGTCAGCTCGGATTATCTCAAGACCGAGCACTTCGCCCGCCGCCCGCTGGCATGGCTCGACATGATTACCCGCAATCCCGGGCAGACCATGAGCTATTCGCCCACCTTCGGCTACGACATCTGCGCTCGCCGCATCTCCAGCCAAAGCCATGTCGACGAACGTTTCGACCTCTCGCGCTGGCGGCTCGCGGGCAATGGCGCGGACATGATCCGGCCCGACGTGATGCAAAGCTTCGTCAACGCTTTCGCGCCTGCCGGATTCAAGGCCAGCGCGTTCACGCCCAGCTACGGCCTTG
The DNA here is from genome assembly GCF_000013005.1 of Erythrobacter litoralis HTCC2594. Taxonomy (GTDB): domain Bacteria; phylum Pseudomonadota; class Alphaproteobacteria; order Sphingomonadales; family Sphingomonadaceae; genus Parerythrobacter; species Parerythrobacter litoralis_A. The sequence continues at coordinate 2,249,879 of NC_007722.1, forward strand.
CCGAAGCGACGCTGGCAGTGACGGTCATGCCGCCGGGCGAAGGCATCAGGGTCGAGCTGGTCGAGGAAGAGCGGCTGTCGGGCCAGCATCGCGATCTCAGCAAACCGGCGCGGTATCGTGCGATCGTCAATTGCGGCAAGCCACTGCCCGACATGGACGTCGAGATCCGCGGGCCCGGTGACGAGGTCAAGGGCGACCACCAGATCGGCAAAGTGTGGTGCCGCGGGCCGAGCGTCATGCATTCCTATTTCCGCGATCCCGAAGCTACCGACGATTGCCTGGTGGATGGTTGGCTCGACACCGGCGACATGGGCTACATGGCCGATGGCTACCTGTTCATCGTCGGTCGCGCCAAGGACATGATCATCATCAACGGCAAGAACCACTGGCCGCAGGATATCGAATGGGCCGTCGAACAGCTCCCCGGCTTCAATCATGGGGACATCGCCGCATTCTCGCTCGAGACCGAGAATGGCGAGGAAGCCCCCGCCGTACTGGTCCATTGCCGCGTGTCCGATCCGCAGGAACGGGCCAAGCTGCACAGTGTCATCAAGGAAAAAGTGCAGGCCGTCACCGGAACAAGCTGCGTCGTCGAACTGGTGCCGCCGCGAACCCTGCCGCGCACGAGCTCAGGCAAGCTGAGCCGCGCCAAGGCCAAGAAGCTCTACCTCTCGGGTGAAATCCAGCCGCTGGATCTGGCCGCCTGACCGGCGAGGGAGCCTACTGCGCGATCACCCATTTGCCTTGGCGGAAGCGATAGATATGCGGGCTGACGCAGCGCGGCTGCGCCGCGCAGTCTTCCTCGACCGTGATGCGGAAGCCATCGAGCATCGGCCCGCTCGGCATGACGCCGATGAAGACTGCGCTGTCCGACACGGCGGTGGCCAACAGGTCCGGTCCAGCGGCGGCGGCAATTGGCGCCCAGGCCTCTAGGTCGGCCAGCATGCTCGGCAGGTAATCATAGTCCTGGAACAGAGTCGCATTGCTGCGCAGGGCGGTCCCGTCGGGGAGCGGGGGCAAGCCCGAGGCGGTCTGTTCGCGCGCGACCTTCCATGCTTCGGCCTCGCTCAGGCCCAGTTCGGCAACTGTGGCGGGCATCGCCAGCATGATCGTCTCCGGGCTGTCGAAGGCGAGGATGGCGAACAGATCGTCTCCGATCGCCCGGTGGTAGGGCAGTGATCCCTTCGCCCCGAAATTCTCGCGGATATTGGCCATGTAGCGTGCGTCTCGCACCAGCACGCGCAAGTCGGCGCGCCCGGGCGGCGGCGGCCGGTAGGAGATATTGGCGACGTACTCGCTCGCGATCGCAGTGCATTCGTCGGCACTCGCCGTGGTGCAGAAGCCGTAGATGCGGTGCAAATTGATGGTCGCATCATCCCAGCCTTCCATGCCGGTCACATCGACCCGCAACGGATCGTCCGCGCCGATGGCCAGTTCGGCACCCGGAAACGCCGCCTGCAATTGCGGCAGCAGCTGGCGCGCGAATTCACCTTCGCTGCCCTGGGCTTGCGCCGGTGCCGCGATGCATCCGGCAAGGGCCAATAGGCCCGCCGCACGTCTTTTCATGTCATCCTCTCCCCGGACGAAGGCCGCTAGCCTATCGCGCGGGAACGGCGAAGGAAAGGATGGACGCACCACGGCAGATCGGGCAGACTTCCGACAGCACTCGACGAGCCGCAGGCCGGTCACTTGAACTTCGTGTCTTAGACACCTAATACAGTTGCTGAAGGAGCACTCTCGCAGCCATGGCGACCCCAACGACTGACAACGCGACACATACCGCGACCAAGACCGCTACCGATTTCGACCTCACGCCGCCCGATCCCGTACCGCAGGTCGCGCCGGAGAAGGCTGCCGGACTTGTCCCGGTCACCGAAGAGCAGAAGTCCAAGCTGGCCCAAAAGGTCGACGGCTTCGTGACCGATCTCGTGTCGATCGATGCCAATTCGCCCGAATTCGGGAAGAAGGTCGACCAGATCACCAATATGGGCCGCAAGGAAATCATGGCCGCGGCGGCGCATTCCAACCGCTTTCTCGACCGCCCGGTCCGCGCGATGGACCAGGACGAAGGCGTCGGCGCAAACCTCGCCGAACTTCGCACCGTCGTCGAAGAGCTCGACCCATCCAAGCGCGGCAATCTCACTGGCCCGCGCAAGCTGCTCGGGATCATTCCCTTCGGCAGCAAGATCAAGAGCTACTTCCGCAGCTATCAGAGCGCGCAAACGCATATCCAGCAAATCCTCGCCAAGCTATCCAATGGAAAGGATGAGCTGCTGATGGACAATGCCGCGATCGACGTCGAACGCACCAAGCTGTGGGAAGCGATGGGTAATCTCGAACAGATGATCCACATCTCGCAGACACTCGACGATCGGCTGGAAGAAAAGGCCGCCGAACTCGACGCGACCGATCCGGCCAAGGCCAAGGCGATCCGCGAGACGGCATTGTTCTACGTCCGGCAGCGGACGCAAGACCTGCTGACCCAGATGGCGGTCAGCGTGCAGGGCTATCTCGCGCTCGACCTCGTCAAGAAGAACAATGTCGAGCTGGTGAAGGGCGTCGACCGCGCCAGCACCACGACCGTCGGCGCGTTGCGCACCGCAGTCACCGTCAGCGAGGCGATGACCAACCAGCGGCTGGTCCTGCAGCAGATCACCGCGCTCAACGACACCACTGCCGGGATCATCGATAGCACCAGCACCATGCTGCGCGAACAGACGGGTAAGATCCACGAGCAGGCCGCCAGCAGCACGATTCCGCTGGAAACGCTGCAGCGCGCCTTCCAGAACATCTACGATACGATGGACGAAGTGGACGAGTTCAAGGTCCGCGCGCTCTCCAGCATGAAGGAGACCGTCACGGTGCTGACCGAAGAAGTCGAGAAGTCGAAGGGCTACATCGCCCGCGCCGAGGGGCAGTCGCAGGCGCAGTCCAAGCTCGCCACGTCGGAACCGTCGCTGCTTGAGCTGGAGGGCTGATGAGCGACGAATACAAATCCTATTCCCGCCGCAGCGACCGCATCCTCGAAGATGCGCGGCGCGTGCGCGACGACAATCGCAAGGGCGGGCGACACCGGCGCCAGCATTCGATCGGCACGCATTCGGCCCGGGCGAAGCGCAAGAACCTGGTTACGCGCGCCAAGTATTTCGCCATGGCGGTCATCGGCATCCTCGCCGCTGCCTCGGTCGCCGGACTGGTGGTTAACGGGATCGGCTTTACCGGCGTCATCATGGCGGCGTTGGGCGTGCTGGTTTCGGCCTATATCTTCGGCAGCTACCCCAAGGTGAAAACGCCCCAGCGCGCGGATCTCAAAGTCAGCGACCCTGAGCGTCTCGTCACCCGCACCGAGATGTGGCTGGAGGAACAGCAACGCTTCCTTCCGCGCAGCGCCAACCGGGTGATCGAGCAATTGGGCGACCGGCTCGACAATTTGTCCTACCAGCTCCAGCGAGTGCCGGCGGAGCATGAAACCGCGCGCGATATTCGCAAGCTGGTCGGCGAAACGCTGCCCGACATGGTCGATAGCTACAAGAACATCCCGCGCCACCTGCAGCGCGAGAAGCGCGGTGAGACCTCGCCCGAGGAGCAGATCACCGAAGGCCTGCAGAAGATCAGCAACGAGATCGACCATATCACAAGGAAGCTGGCGCAGGGTTCGATCGACGACCTCGCCATCAAGCACCGTTATCTCGACTACAAATACGGTGAAGGCGTCGAAGGCGAACAGGCCGACTACGGCGTGCCGCTGCCCGATTTCGACAAGGAAAAGACAGCCAGCCGATGAAAGTCCCGATCCCGCACGAACTGCCCAAGGAAGAGGTCCGCCGGCGTCTGCGAGAGCGCAGCCATGAAATGGCCGACCACATTCCCGGCCCGATGGCGGAAGTCATCACCGACTGGCCGAGCGAAGACCGCATGAACATGACCATCAAGGCGATGGGCCACGATCTCGTCGGCTCGGTCGATATCGAGGATCATCGCATGATCGTCGAGGTAACGCTGCCGCCGTTGCTTTCGTTCATGGAGCCGGTCATTTCCGGCGCGATGCAGGACCAGGGCCAGAAATTGCTCGCGAAGGATTGAGCCCCCCAGGCCTTAATTGAAGAAGCGCTGGCGATAGACGAAAGTCGACGCCACAGGATCGCCATTGGCGTCCCGCGCCGGTTCGAAGCGGATTTGCGAATAGGACAGTTCGCACACCTTTGCGTCGGTCGCGGGGAAAGGGCTCGCGCGATAGATGCTGCAACTGGTCACGCGGCCATCGGCGCCGACGCCGAGCCGGACATCGACCGACTCGCCGATCCGCGCATTGCGCCCGCCAGGCGGGATCGGGAATGCACTGGCATCGGTGATCGTGCTGATAAGCTTGGGCTTGGTCACTGCAATGCCGCCACGACCGCTGCCGCCGCGGCCCGCACCGGTGCCGAGTCCGGAGCCCGCAGCGCCGGTCCCGTCGCCTGACTGCGTTGCGCCCGACCGGTCCTGCGTCCCCGTCGACGCAACGCGCGGGGCCGGGCGATCCTCGCGCACCCGAACGGGCGGCGTGGGCGCGGATGTTGGCTTGGGTACGGCATCGCGGCCCGGATCGCCCTGGGCACCCTCGTCGGGTTCGGGCGGCGCTTCGGGCAAATCCTCCGGCGGTGTCGTGACGGTCACGGAGATCGAGGAAAACACGGTGTCTTCGACCTGTGCGGTGAGGTCCGGCGCGAGCGCCCGCAGCAGACCGTAGAACAATAGCAGATGCAGCAGCGCGATCAGGATGATCACCGGCACGCTCGGCCTGCGCCGTGTGGTCGAGAATTTGCCGCTCTGTGCCATCGCTGCCGCGTCTCTTAGATTTGCACGATAGTGCCGCGCAAGTCGGCGTGTGAAAAGGGCGCAACGAAAAGCGGCGGCCTCCACAAGGGAAGCCGCCGCCAAACTGTTCAGCGAAGAACGCTAGCGATCAGAACTCGTAGCGAACGCCGACCTGGATCTTCCAGGCCGAGCTGGAAATTGCCACGAATTGGTCGTCGTCCGGACGGAAGCCCGAGATGATGTAGCGACCCTGGGCATCCACTCCGCCATCGACGACATCGGTGAACTCGCTCTGGAACTTGAGGCGGTTTGCGCTCGAGTCGATGAGGTTCAGGAAGTTGTCGAAGTCGGCGAACAGCTCGATCCGATCGTTCACGAGTCCCGTCAGGCTGCCGATGAAGGGCAGCTCCTGGCTGAAGCGTAGATCGAGATCGTAGTGCCAAGGGTTGCTGCAGGTGTTGCGCTCGATGCTCTGGCCCGGGGTGAACTTGCAGTTCGTGGTGCCGACGTAGTCGATCAGCGACTGCACCGCAGCCGGATCGCTCGAGGGCGACACATTGGGATCGCCCGCGCCCGACGGAATGTACAGCAGTGCGTTGTCGGTGCCCGACGAGCTGTCGTTGAACACGCCGCCACCGTCGAAGGTCAGGCTGTACGGACGGCCCGAGCGCGCACGGAAGAACACGCCGAGCGACGTCTGATAGTCACCGAAGAATTCTTCGCGGAAGAAAACCGAAGCGGTGATATTGTGACGCGTTTCGTAGTTCGAAGTCGAGACGGCCGGGTTTTGGCGGTCGAAGGCTGCCGAAACGTCGTAGGACGAGGTGGCGGTCGACGAGCCGACGTTGCGGTTGTTGTTCGAATCCGTGAAAGCGTAGCCAAGGCGGAGGCCGATACTGCCGCCTTCGGTAAAGATGCCGCGATTGAAGTTCTTCGACAGCAGCACCGACGCGATGTGGCTTTCGTAGCTCGGCCCGTTGGTCAGCTGGATCTCGTCGTCCCGGCGGGTGTTGAAGCATGCCGGGGTGACGCCCGACCACACCGGCGGCGTGCCGCCTGTACCCTGCAGAACCGCATTACAGCCGGCTGCCGTGGGATCGATCGCCGCATAGATCGGGCGACCGTCGACGGTGAAGCCGTTGAGACCGCGCCGGATGTCCGGAGTCTGCGACAGGTCGACAAAGTTCAGCGTGTCGTTGAACCGCGAGTAGATGTAATCGACATTCAGGCGCCAGTCGCTGAAGAAGCCACTCTCTGCACCGAAGTCGGTCGCGAAGCCGACATTCGCGCGCACCACGGTCGGCACGTCGAAGTCGGGATCGGTCGACTGAGTGTCGGAGAGACCCGCTGCCGCCTGGGCCGAACCGAGTGCTGCGACGCAGCCCGGGAAGCCGGTAAACTGACCACCCGAAACGACGCTGGTCGGTACCACCGCGCAATCGAAGCTTTCGCCGTTGCCGGTCGAGAAGCCGTTGTTCGAGAACGCATTGGAGAAATACACGACCGGATCGCCGCCCGAGAACATGCCGACACCGCCGGTAACGCGCGAGTTCGAGAAGAACCCGGTGTTGTCGAATTCATAGGTAGCGGCGAGGCGCGGCAGCAGGACGGTATCGAGCTTGCCGAAGCTGTTGGCATTGGTGAAGCCGTAGCGCGCTTCGAACTGCGGGTTGTGACGCGGCGCGTCACCCGAGTAGAACTGGGCGCGAAGGCCGGCAGTGATGCTCAGTTGGTCGGTCGCCTGCCACTCGTCCTGGGCATAGAACGACCAGATCGTCCGCTTGAAGGTTGCAGCGGCTTCGTTGATGTCGCCGGTCGGCGTGGCTGCGATGGTCGCACCACCCAGCGCGCCATTCGCCAGATCGTCGGCGCTGCCGAAGACACTGGAGAAAAAGCCGGGCGCAATCACGCCATTCTGGAAATCGGTCAGGTTCCGGAAGAAGATGGTACCGGTCGCGTTGATGGCGAACAGGTTGAACACTTCCAGATCGTTGACTTCGGCACCGATCTTGAACTGGTGGTCGCCACCATTGATGTTCATCTGCAGCTTGGCCTGGTCGATCTTCGTGTCGAGCTGGTTGGCCGAACGGAAGATGCCCGGGCCGGTGCTGAGGATGCCGTTTTCGCCGGTCGGGCCGGTCACGCCAACGGCCAGACGGACAGTCGGGTTAGCCGCCTGGGCCTCGCCGAAACCAACCGGGCCCTGGATGTCGCCCACTTCGGAACGGCTCAAGCGAACCTCGGTGCTGATCTTGTCGCTCCATTCGGAGTACAGGCGGACCGAGTAATAGTCCGAGATCGTGCCTTCGTCCTCGAACGAGTTGAGGCCGGTAAGGTTGTCCGGTCCGAAATCGCTTTCCACGTTCGATTCCTCGAGACGCTGGTAGGTCGCTTCGAGGCGGTGATCGTCGGTGATGTAGGCGTCGATGCGGCCGAAATAGCGGACGCTGGTTTCCGGCAGGGTGCGCGGATAGCCGCCTACGTCCTGGCCGTAGACCGAGCTTGCGATCTGCGCGAACTGGTCGAACTGTGCCTGCGTCACGAACTCGGCTTCGTTGGCGAAACCGCCGCCGGCCGGGCCGAAATCGTTGGCATCGCCGAGATCGGTCTCTTCGTAACCGAGATAGAAGAACAGGCGATCGGGGATGATCGGACCGCCCAGCGTAGCACCCCAGCGCTTCTCGCTGCCCGACGACAGCGGCTGCTCGACGCCATCACCATCGATGATGGTATCGGCGAGCAGATCGTCGTTGAAGAAGGTATAGAAGGCCGATCCGGAGAACTTGTTGGTACCCGACTTGGTGACGACGTTCACGAGACAACCGGTGAAGTCGGAATATTCGACATCGAACGGCGCGAATTCGACCGAGGTCTCGCGGACCACATCGAACGGCAGCGGCAGCGAATTACGCGCTGCGAACGGCGTGCCGTTGAGACCGAATACATCCGCCTGGACGATACCGTCGACGGTGAAGGTGTTCGAACGGTCGTTACCGCCGAGACACGAGATGCGGTCGACCTCATTGTCGCGCTCAAGGCTGACACGCGGGTCGAGGCGAATAATGTCGCGCACGTCGCGCGAAATGCTCGGGAAACTTTCCAGCGTGGTTTCGCCGAAGGCCGTGCCCGGACCGACAGCGAGCTGCTGCACGTTCACGCGCTCGGCGGTCACGACGATGAGGTTGTCGCCGCCTGCGGACGCATCGTTCAGCGTAAAGGTGTAATCGGTGTTGCCCGAGATGTTGATGAACTGGTCTTCGATAGTCTGGCCTTCGTAACCGGCAGCCGTTGCGGTGACGGTGTAGGGGCCGCCGGGAACCAGCGAAGTGGCGCGGAACGAACCGTCGGCGCCCGTAGTCAGCGTGCGCGACTGGCCGGTGCGCGTGTCGGTGACGACAACTGTCGCGCCAGCCAGCGGCGTGCCGGTGTCGTCGGTAACGGTGCCTTCGACACCCGAGGTAATTTGCTGTGCGGCGACCGGCGCCGGCAGGACGACTGCAGTCGTCAGGCCCGCAGCGCTGGCTGCAAGAAGATACTTGAGCTTCATGGATAACCCCTTCGGAGATGCTCGTTTGAACGAATTTTCCCAGACCCGGCGATTCTTCGCACCGGTATGAGCATCGCCAAAGGGTGATCGCGTTACAGAAATATGACAGTCCTGCAGGGCTGTGGCAGCGTCACACCAGTGTCATGAAAAGTGTAAAGTTTTTCAGAGGGTTATGTGGTGTTGCTGCATTGCAACAAGCGCTCTTATTCTTATGCACAGGCCGATCAAGGGCGCAGGATCAGGCCAGATTGATCTCGCGCAGGCGCTGCAGGAGAAAGTCGTGCGATGAGATCGCCGGCTGGGGCGTATTCCCGGTCACGGATTCCGAACAGGATTCCAGCGGCTCGATGATGAAATCGGGCCGGAAATGCAGGAAGAACGGCATCGAATAGCGCGCGCGATAGGCCGCTTCGCCGTGCGGGTTGACGACCCTGTGCGTCGTCGAGCGCAGCTTGCCGTTGGTAAGCCGGTCGAGCATATCGCCGATATTTACCGCCAGCGCGCCCGGGGGCGGGTTTACCGCCAACCACTCGCCCTGCTTCGTCAGCAGTTCGAGCCCGGCCTCCTCGGCCCCCAGCAACAGCGTGATGGTATTGATGTCGCCATGGGCGGCGGCGCGGATCGCGCCCTCGGCTTCTTCGCCTTCAAGCGGCGGATAGCGCAGCAGGCGCATGACCGAATTGCCGTCCTCGACCGTCTTTTCGAAGAAGGTGCGCTCCAGCCCGAGATGGATGGCAATCGCCTCCAGCACGCGCAGGCCGGCTTGTTCGAACGCCGCGTAGAGCGCTTCGAAGGTCTCTTCGAAGCCGTCGACTTCGGTAGGCCAGACATTGGGTGCCATATATTCGGCCAGTTCGTGATCGGCGGGCAGCGAGCGGCCGACGTGCCAGAACTCCTTCAGGTCATGGACCTTCGCATCCTTGGCCTTTTCGGTTCCGAACGGCGTATAGCCGCGTGCCCCGCCGGCGCCTTCGATCTTGTACTTGAGCTTGGTCTCGGTTGGCAGCGCAAAGAAGGCCTTCGACATCTCTTCCGCCCGGTCGATCAGATCCTGCGGGATGCCGTGATCCTTGACGATGGCAAAGCCGAATTCGGAGAAAGACGCGCCAAGCTCGCCGGCGATGCTTTCGAGCGGCTGGTCGAGTGAAACGGAAGCAATGTCGGTCATGGCACTTATCTTAGTAAGGGAGGAACAGGCCCGCCAAGGCGGCACTCATCAGGTTGGCCAGCGAGCCGGCGGCGAGCGCTCTGAGACCGAGCTTGGCGATAACCGGCCTCTGGTTCGGCGCAAGACCGCCGGTGACCGCCATCTGGATCGCAATGGAGCTGAAGTTGGCAAAGCCGCAGAGGGCGAAGGTGACGATAGCGCGGCTACGGTCAGTCAACTCGCCCGCCGTCATGGCGCCGAGGTCGATAAAGGCGACGAATTCGTTGAGCACGATCTTGGTGCCGAACAGGCCGCCGGCAACCTGCGCCTGGCTCCAGTCGGTGATGCCGATCAGGAACATGACCGGCGCGAAGACATAGCCGATGAGCTGCTGGAAGCTGACGTCGGGATAGCCGACCCAACTGCCGATCCCGCCAAGGATGCCGTTGGCCAGCGCTACCAGCGCCACGAAGACCATCACCATCGCACCGACCGCGACCGCCAGCTTCACGCCCGTCTGCGTGCCTTGCGCAGCGGCTTCGATGACGTTGGCGGGTTTGTGCCCTTCCTCGAACGTTTCCGCGACTTCCACTTCATGCGGCTTGCCGCTCTCGGTCAGGGCCGCGGGCCCTTCGGCGCTGATGCGCGCGGCGGGCAGCACGATTTCGCCTTCTGGATCGACGCCGGAGAGTTCGGCCGCGTCGCGTGCCAGCACGCTGTCATCGTCCGGCATGATGATCTTCGCCATAAGGATCCCGCCAGGTGCCGACATAAAGGCGGCTGCGAGCAGGAAAGGCACCGCCTCGGCCCCGATAAAACTGGCATAGGCGGCGAGGATCGTGCCGGCGACGCCGGCCATGCCGACGCTCATCAGGGTGAACAGGCGGCTCGGCGTCAGCGCTGCGAGATAGGGCCGCACTACCAGCGGGCTTTCGGACTGGCCGACGAAGATATTGGCCGCGCTGCCGAGTGCCTCGACCTTGCTGATGCCGGTAATCCAGCCGATCGCCCCGCCGACCCAGCGCACCAGTCGCTGCATGATGCCCCAGTGATAGAGGATCGACACGATTGCGGCGAAGAACACGATCACCGGCAGGGCTGCGATGACGAAAGTGTTGGTGAAGGGGTTGTCCCCCATCGGACCGAAAATTGCCTCGATCCCGATCTTGGAATAATCGAGCAGCGCGATGACGCCGTCGGAGAGGAACTGGATCGCGGTGACGCCCCACGGCGTGCGCAGGACCAGCAACGCCATGATCGCCTGCAGCGCGAATGCCGCGCCAACGACGCGCAGCTTGATCCGCTTCTTTCCGGTCGACAGCAGGAAGGCGATGGCAAGGATCGCGGCGATCCCGGCCAGGCTCATGACGAAGGGCGGCATGCAGTTTCTTTCGTAACCAAACGACTCGCTGCCCCCCTTTGCCGCTCCGGAGCGCGCAGTCAAACGAGTCCGGTCCGGTCGAGGCGGCTATCGCCCTAGGGATTGCCGCCGGTGGGAACATCGCCCTTGCCGCTTTCCCTCGCGCACAACCTTGCTTATGCGTCCGCCATGACAGACGCGACCGCATCCGGCAGTGCCGCCATCCGCATGCCATTGGGCCTTTTCGTATTCACACTGCTCTATGGCGGAATGACAGTGCTCGCCGGGGTGCTGGCCTACAAGCAATCGCGGCTTTGGCCGACCGACCTCGCGGTCGAATCCGGCATCTTCGCTTTCCTCCTGCTGGTTGTCATTTCCAGCACGATCGCACAGCTCTACGGCAAGGAACTCGCCAACAGGATCGTTTGGTGGGGCTTCCTGCCCCTCGCCTTCTCTATCGGGTTGATGACGCTCGTCCTTGCCCTGCCAGCCTCGCCGGAGATGATCGAAGGGCGGCCGGGGGCGCTGGAAGCATTCGAGATGGTCCACGGCCAGTTCTGGCGCGTGGTGGCATCGGGGCCGGTGGCCTATCTCGTGTCGCTATTGCTCAACGTGTGGATCTTCGATCGCCTGCGCGGCAACGGCAAGGGTGGCACGGCGGGATTGATGATCCGCGGGGCCATCGCATCGGCGCTGAGCCAGGCGATAGACTCGGTCATCTTCGTGACGCTCGCTTTCTACGGGGAGTTCGACATCACCAACCTGCTGATCGGGCAGGTGCTGGCCAAGGTGGCGCTCAGCTTCCTGCTCGTGCCGTTCCTCATCACCGGGGGTGTCGCCGCCGCGCGCTGGCTCGATGCGAGGGCAACTCACCCGCGTTAAGCGCACCTCCTAACCCGGTCTTAACTCTGCCGGTCCGAGCCTGCCTCCTCAATTGAAGGAGATGCAAGCGTGGCGATTCCCGGCGTGATCGACGACAATGCCAGCGAGGAAGCCGGGCGCAACGAGCCGCGCCGCTTCGTTCGCCTGCTGACCGAAGGCATCCGCACCGGGGGCGAAACCGCCAGCCTGCGCCTGCACAATATTTCCGTCGGCGGACTGATGATCGAAAGCCCGGTCGACTTCGAGGTCGGAGAGGAACTCGCCATCGACCTTCCGGATGTCGGGCCGACCGACGCAAAGATCGTGTGGCGCAGCGAAACGCTCTACGGCGCGCGCTTCGTCGAGCCGCTGCCGCAGAAGGCGCTGAGTGCCGCCAAGTTGAAGAGCGCCATCGCGCAGCCCGATGCGGCCATCCTTCCGCCCGGAATCGACCGGGCATCTTTGGGCAAGCGGCTCGCCACCATGCGCCAGGAGCGCGGCCTGACCCTTGCGCAGGTGGCGGAAGAGCTAGGCGTCAGCAAGCCGACGGTGTGGGCGTGGGAGCACGACCGCTCCCAGCCGGTCGCCAGCCGCATCTCGGCGATCGCGGAAGTTCTTGGGGTCAGCGAGATCGAACTGGCGACGGGTCGCGACACCAGCCAGGCCGAGCACGCCATTGCAGAGACACGCGAAATGATCGCCAAAGCCTATGGTTGCACGCCGCAACAGGTCCGAATTTCGATAGATTTGTGAGCCAAGGGTTCTCAAATTTCTCTTTTATAGTTAATACCAGTCAAGTCGATTCTAAATTTAGGGGATTTAGTTAAGTCGACTAACAGGTAAGATAATAAATATATCCGAATTCTATATTTGGATATCGTAAATATGGGGCAAAATGGATGGGGCTGCGGTTTTCAGCAGGGGACCTTGCGCAATTTCTTGATCTTTCTTCGGGCTTAAGATCGGATATCCTTCTCAAACTCGACGCGGAAGGCTTCATACTTTCGTCGTCGCGGGCACTCGAGACCTTCGGATCGCAGGGCTCGGACGGCCATTCGCGCCTCCTTATCGCGCCGCGCCTCTCCGATCTGGTCGTAGAGGGCCACACGAGAGCTGTCGGATCCGAACTAGCGTTAGCCGCAGCGGGTAACGCGGACAGGGGTTGGATCGAGGTCCGCCTGACCTGTGGGGGCGAGTCGTGGCGCTGGTTTTCGCTCCGCCTGGTTCCGGCACGAAACAAAGCCGGCGCAGCGAGCGTGCTGGCGGTACTCAGGGATATTCACGAGCGCCGGACGCTCGAAGACAAGCTCTTCGCCGCCCGTATGACCGACCCTCTCACCGGCTTGACCAATCGCGTCGCTTTCGATTCGATGCTCGACCATGTGAGTGGGAGCGGGCCCGGCGGATGCCTCGCGCTGTTCGGGGTCGATCACCTGCGCGCAATCAACCACCGGCTGGGACACAATGTCGGCGATCAGGTGCTGTGCGGCTTCGCGGAAGTTCTGCGCACCGTGATGCGCACCGGCGACACGATCTCGCGGATCGGCGATGCGACATTCGCAGTACTGCTCCTCGATACGGACGACCGCGAAGCGAGCGCACTAACGCGGCAAGCACAGGACGTGTTCGCCGGCGACCTGCCGGCGGGCAAATCGCGCCTCACGCTGTCGGCCACTGTCGGGATCGCGGAGATCGGCACCGGGCCGGAAGACACCCTGCGCCGCGCCGAAATGGCGATGTTTCTCGGCAAGGCGGGAAGCAGCACCCGTCCGGTTCTCGAACGCGACAGCCGCCCGCGGCGCGCTGTCGCGAGCCGAGCGGCTTCGACCGGATTTCCGCAACTGCGCCGCGCGGGCTGATCCTTACTCCCAGAAGTAGGGCTTGCGGGTGCTGGTGCCCGTCGCGACCTCGTTCATGGTCGTGGCATCGTAGAGCCGCCCGCCGAGCATGACCTGCGCAATCTCGTCCGAATTGCGGATATCCGCGCTCGGGTCGGCATCGAGCACGATCAGGTCGGCGAGCTTGCCGACTTCGAGGCTGCCGATGTCGCGATCCATGCCGAGCGATTGCGCCGGGACAATGGTTCCCGCGCGCAAGGCCTCGACAGGGCTCATCCCGCCCCGCACGAAGCTCCACATCTCCCAATGCGCCGCAATGCCCGCCTGCTGGCCATGCGCGCCGATGCTCACCTTCACCCCGCGGTCGGCGAGTTTCTTCGCCTCGCGCGCGGCATCGTCGTCGACGAAAGCCCATTCGGGTGCCTTGGTCCGCCGCGCGGTCTGCGCCAGCAAAAGCTTGGGCGGCGTGTGCACAAGCAGCGGATTGTCGAAAACGTCGGTCGCCTGCCGCCAGTAGGGATCGCCCGCGAGGCCGCCATAGGTGACCGTGAGCGTCGGCGTGTAGTTGGTCTGGCTCTGGCCGAAGAACTGCAGCACATCCTCGTAGAAGAACTCGCCCGGGACATTGTGCTCAACGGTGGAATTGCCGTCGGCAATCAGGTTCATGTCCATACCGAACAGCGAGCCGCCCTCGGCGACGACAAGCATGTTCTCTTCGGCAGCCGCGCGCACGACCATCTGGCGCTGTTCGCGGCGGGGCTGGTTGTAATTCTTCACCGAAATGCCGCCCTGCGCCTTGATCCGTTTCACATGCGCCTGCGCATCCTCGTAGCTGTCGATCCGCGCATAGACGCTCGGCGCCTTCGCTCCGTAGATGATCTCCCCGGTCGAGAAGATGCGGGGGCCGAGCAAGGTGCCCGACTGCTGTCGCTCGCTCGCGGCAAAGATCGTGCTCGCGCTGGACGAGGGATCGTGGATCGTCGTCGTGCCCATGGCGAGTTGCTGGACCTGGACCCAGTTCTGCTCGGGAATGAGGTCACCCGTGCCCTGCGGGCCGTGAGCGTGGGCATCGACTAGGCCGGGCATGATCGTCTTGCCCTCCGCATCGACCACCGTCGCGCCGGGGGGTACCCGCACCTCACTTGCCGCGCCGATTGCAACGATCCGGTCGCCTTCGATCACGATAACGCCATTGTCGATTGCGCCCGCGCCATCACCTGCCATCGTCAGCAGTCGCGCGCCGGTGATCGCGACTGTCCCGCTCGGCTTGGCCGCGCGCTGGGTGGTAGCCAGCGAGACGCCCTGCGTCGGAGGCGTGTAGGCGCTATCCCCTCCCGGACCGTCGGCAAAGAGATTCGCCGTCGAAGCACGATAGAGCGTCGGCCCCATCGTCCAGGTCAATGTATCGCCGCCGCCGGACCAGCCGATATAGTCCGCGCCATCGTTGCTGACCTTGGTGACTGGCAGCGGTCCGCCCTTCTCGCCGACATTGACCGCCTGCCCGCCGGGCATAAGTGGCATGGCGAACACTTCGTAATTCTGGCGGAAGGCAACCAGCCTGCCGTTGGGAGAAACCTGGAAATCGTTGGCCAGTTCGCCCTTGGCGTGGGTGCGCTTGGCCTCGCCACTAAGGTCGGTCGATACCAGCGAAGCACCTTCGCCGCCTTCGACCATGAAAACGCGGTCGTTATCGGCCCCGAACTGCGGCGCCGCGCCGTTGCGCGAGATAAGCTGCGGTGTCCCGCCACTTGTCGAGACGCGGTAAATACCGGGATCGGCAGAATATTCCGGTGCGGTCAAAAAGCCGCCGCTGCGCTTTTCGAACACGATGGTTCGGCCATCAGGCGAGAACCTGGGGCTGGCGTAGTGTCCGGGCTGCCGGGTGACAGTCCGCAGATTGCCACCGTTGGCATCGCCGACGACGATCTCGCCTAGCCCGTCATCGGTCCATCGCACGAAGGCGAGGCTTCGCCCATCGCGGCTGAAGGCAGGCCATGCTTCGATAGCGCTGCCCGATGTAAGACGGCGCGGCTGACCCCCGCCGACATTTTTGACGTAGAGCTTACCCAGCGTCTCGAACACGACCCGGCGACCGTCGGGCGAGACGGTCGCGAATTTTGGAATGTTGGTGGTGAACGTATCGGACGCAACCGGGATGATGGGATGCGGCGCATCGGCGATGCCGCGCGTGTCGTTCACGCTGAACGGGATTTGCGTAAATCCCGACCCGTCGCGATTGATCCGGTTGAGCTTGCCGCCCGACCAGAACACGATGCTGCGGCTATCGGACGTCCAGTCCATGTTGGGATAGACCCCGGTCACCGCCCAGGTCTCCTGCACATCGCGATCGAGATCGGCATAGAGCATGCGCTCTTCGCCGCTGGCGAATTCCTTGATCCAGAGCTGCGAATTGTCCTTGTCGCGCCGGACGAAAGCGATCGCGCTGCCATCGGGCGAGGGCGTCGGTCGCACTGCACCGCCGAAACCGTCCACCACGGTGGTGCGCTCGCCGCTCTCCAGGTCGTATTTCTCGATCCGGAAGATTCCTGCGTTGGAGTCCTGAGCATATTCGAAGATCGGGCCGGAGGTATCGTTGCGGGTGAAATAGATACCCGAGCCATCCGGCGCGTAAATCGGCTCGCCCAGTTCCTTCTGGTGCGTTTCGCTAGGCCGCTCGACCAGCTTCACGCCGCCGCCGCCCGAGACGTGATAGAGCCACACCTCGCCGGTTCCGAGCGAGCGCCCGGTGGTGTAGTGCTTCTTCGCTGCGATGAATTGGCCATCGGGTGACCAGGTCGGCTGGTGCATGAGCCGGAAGTCTTCCTTCGTCAGCGCCTTCTTGTCCGACCCATCGGTGCGCATCAGCCAGATATTGTCGCCGCCGCCGCGGTCCGACGTAAACGCGATGCGGCTGCCGTCGGGCGAAAAGCGCGGCTGCACTTCCCACGCAAGGCCTTCGGCAATGCGCGTGGGCGTTCCCCCGGAAATCGGCATGGTGTAAATGTCACCGAGGAGCGAGAACGCCACGGTCCGGCCGTCCGGCGACACGTCGACATCCATCCAGGTGCCTTCGTCGGTGCGGATCGGGACCTGCCGGATGGTGGCACCCTTCGGCGCGTTGACATCCCACTTGTCGCTGCCAGCATCTTCCTCGCCTGCGCTGTCGGCCAACGGCGCGGGGCTCTCATCCATCAAGGGCTCTTCGGCAGGCGGCTCCTCCTGAGCGGAAGCCGTCACCGGCATCAGGATAAAAGCGGTAGTGGCCAGCAGGGCGGAGACGGTTCTCATCGGGGCAGTCCTCTCATTTTCTCTGGTCGCGGTCTTAGGCAGCCCGCCAGCCGATGCCAATGGGGTTCGACGAACGTTAGCCGTGGCGCTGCAAAGCCTCGGGCGTGTCGATATCGACCAGCCATGCTGGATCGCAGGACACAATTTCAGCCGACTTGAGCAGCATCCTTGCCCCCTCGTCGCCGGATACCTTTCGCAGCGTTGCAAGGTGCTTGCGGCCGAAAAGTGCGGGCGGTGATGGCGACGTGCCATTGTGCGATGCGAGAATGGCTTCGGGCGATGCGCGTTCGAGCAATTCGGCAAAGTGGACGGCTGGAACCAGCGGCATATCGGCGAGCGCGATCAGTAGGGCCTCCGCCTCGACTTCCTCTGCCATGCGCGCAGCAAGCGCAACGGAGGTGCCCATCCCTTGCGCAGCATCGGGATTGATCACGCCCGTAAACCCATCGTCGACCGATTGCTCGGCGGAGCGGACGATCATCCAGCGATGGGCGAACGGCAATCCCGCCAGAGTGTGAGCAGCATGCAAACCCAGCGGCTTGCCGCGAAATGGGGCCGCGAGCTTATCGGTCACGCCGAAGCGATGCGACAGGCCAGCCGCCAGCAAAGCCACCGCGACAGGCGGCACGCTAGCCACGCGCAGCCTCGAAATCGGTTTGCTGGTAGGTTCGGACGATCTCGCCCAGCGCGCTCAGCGCCAGCGTATCGGGATCGCGTGAGGAGTGGAACAGCCCGATTGGCGCGCGGATGGTATCGATCGCGTCCTCCTCTACGCCGCCATCCGCCAGAGCTTCACGGCGCGCTGCGTGTGCCTGTCGTCCGCCCATTGCCCCGATGTAGAAGTGCGGCAATTCCAGCGCCCGCTGCATCAGTTTCACTTCCCAGTCGTGGTCGTGAAAAAGAAATGCGAAGGCGGTCCACGGATCGCTGTGCAGATCTTCGGTCTGATCGGTGCGGGCCAGCAGCGCCACCTCCGCGCCTGCAGATTGCAGCTCGGCCACGATCTGCTCATCGGGCGTGAAGATGGCGGCCCGGCAGCGTATTGCCCGTGCCTGCCGGTGGAGAGCCTCCACGCCCGCGCCATGGCCGAGGATCGCGATCTTCGGGGCGGGCCAATAGCTGAACGTGCCTGTGCCGCTGGCACCATCAAAGGCGTTGCCATGCCAGCCTGCGACATGATGCGCACCGTCGTCATCCAATCGTATTGCGAACGGGTTCCGCTGCTCAATGCTGTGAAGGCAGGCTTCAGCCAGAGCTCCGTTGGACAAAGGCTGGAAATGGATGTTGAGCCCGCCGCCGCAGGGTAGCCTGATATCGAGATAGGGCGAGCCCGCGCCGAACCGCACGATCCGAGGCGTCCCGGCGTCGAGCGCTGCGCGCGCTTCTGCGACCACCGCCTGCTCGATACAACCGCCTGAAAGCGATCCCTGGTAACTGCCGTCTTCGGCCACCCCCATGACCGTGCCGGGATTGCGCATGGAGGAGCCGGTCACGGCACAGACTGTGACCAGCACCGTCGCCTGACCCTGCAAGTGACGGTCCTTGAGAAATCGGAGTTCTCGCGCAAAATCCAAGGCTCAGCCGTGCCTCAAGAGGCTCACTCGGACAGTGTGGCGAGGTAGGCGATGATCGCTTCGCGCTTTGCCGCATCGCTCACAGCGCCGGCAACCATCGAAGTGCCCGGCACCACGCCGTTGGGATCGCCGAGATAGGCATTAAGCCTCGCTTCGTCCCACACGAAATCCGCAGACGCCATCGCATCAGAATAGCCGAAATTGGGCAGCGCTCCCGCTTCCCGTCCGACAACGCCGTAGAGGTTGGGCCCGATGCCTGAGGCCGCTCCGGCCTTGGCGACATGGCAGGCAGCGCAAGCGGCGAATCCAGCTTCACCTGCGGCCACAGGGTCGCTTGCCTTATCAGCAAGTTGGGCGGCCGCGGTGGCAACCTCGCCCGGCTCACGCACCACGATCTGTTCCACAGGCGGCTCTTCCGCAGAGCCGCAGCCAATCAATACGAAAGCCAACAAAACCGGCACAGCAAAATGCTTCATTGTCCCCGCCTCCGTCACGCGAATTGCCTGGCGACGGGCAGGTCGCGAATGCGGCGACCTGTGGCGGCAAAGATTGCGTTGGTGAACGCCGGAGCGATGGGCGGCGTGCCCGGTTCACCGGCCCCGCCGATGGGCACCGGACCGCTGTTGATGATGGCGACTTCGATTTCCGGGCACTCGTTCATGCGCAGCATCTTGTAATCGTGGAAGTTGCTCTGCTTGACCCTGCCGCCTTCCAGCTCGAGCTCGCCGTAAAGCGCGGCGGTCAGACCGAACACAATCCCGCCTTCGATCTGGTTGCGGAAACCATCGGGATTCATTGCATAGCCCGGATCGGCCACCGCGTAGACCTTGGTCGCGCGCGGCTTGCCGCCGGACATATCGACTTCGACCGCTTCCGCCACGATCGTGCCGAAGCTCTCGACCATGGCGACACCGCGCCCCTTGCCGTCGCCCGCCGGCTCGTCCCAGCCGCTGACCTGCTGCAGTTTCTCCAGCACGGCCCTGTGACGCGGAGCATCGGCCAGCATGGCGATGCGATAGTCGAGCGGGTCGGCCCCGGCCGCATGGGCTGCTTCGTCGATAAAGCTCTCGGTGAAAAATCCATGCTGCGAATGGTCGACGGAACGCCAGGCCTGAAACGGCAGGTGCAGCGGAGCTTCGGCGACGCGAACCGATAGGTTGGGGATGCCATAGCCCGCAGGCACACAGGCCTCCGCGGGATCGTGGCGCTGGGTGAAGACGCTGTTGTAGCTGACAAGCTTGCCATCGGCGTCGAGCCCGCCCTTGAAACGGATCATGTCGGCCGGGCGGTACATCGACTTTTGCGTATCTTCCTCGCGGCTCCAGATCATCTTGACCGGATAGCCCGTCGCCTTCGCCACCCGCGCCGCCATGCCGACATATTCGCTGACCAGGCGCCGCCCGAAACCGCCGCCCAGCATCGGATGATGGATCGTGATATCGTCGGCATCGAGCCCGATAGCGTTGGCTGCTTCCTTGCGCGCCATCAGCGGCACCTGGGTGCTGGTCCAGATTTCGCATTTGCCGTCATGCACCCAGGCCGTGCAGTTGATCGGCTCCATTGGCGCGTGGGCCAGGTAGGGCACGCGATATTCCGCTTCGATAATTGTGGCGGCATTGGCGAAGGCATCGCGCGCATCGCCCTTCGACGCCGCTTCGCTGCCTCCGTCATCGCCCGCGGCGTCGAGTGCGGCGGCAAATGCGGCAAACTGGTCGTCCATGGTCGCGATTTTGCTCTCGGACTGGGTCCACGTGACGTCGATCGCGCCGAGCGCCTGCTCGGCCTGCCAGTAGCTGTCCGCGACGACAGCAACGTGATCGCCCATGTTGAGGATCTGCAATACGCCCCCCATGGACTTCGCCGCTTCGGCATCCATCGATGCCACTTCGGTGCCCGGAACCGGAGGCCGCATGACCGCGGCATAGGAGAGATTGTCGGCAGGGATCTCGGCATCGATCCCGAAAGTGGCCGTGCCGTTGACCTTGGCCGGAATATCGGTGCGCGCCTTGCTCTTGCCCATCAGCCTGTATTCGCCGATGTCCTTGAGCCGAGGCGTCTGCGGCATCGGCTGTTCGGCTGCAGCCGCGGCAAACTGCGCATAGGGCGCTTCCTTCCCCGAAGCAGCATGGATCAACATGCTGTTACGCGTTTCGATTTCGCCTGCAGGAACGTCCCACTCCTCGGCAGCCGCGCCGACCAGCATCTGCCGCGCCGCAGCCCCGGCGATACGCATCTGGTGTTGCCCAGTCGTGCGGATCGAGGAACTGCCCCCGGTGATCATGGCATCGGCGAGCCGCGCGATCTGGGTGAACAGGCCGTCATAAGTCGGCTCGATCCAGTCCGCCGCGTTCATCGTGAACGGCGCGACGAACATGCGGGCGGTATCGGTCACGACATAATTCCCATCCGCCGGCGCCTGCATCACCTTGACGAGATTCCAGTCCGCATCGAGCTCGTCCGCGAGCATCTGGCCCAGCACCGAATGCGCGCCCTGCCCCATCTCGCAATGCGGGACGATCGCGGTGACAGTGTTGTCGGTATCGATCTTGACCCAGCTGTTGACGAGCTCCTCATCGCCTTCCGCGACCAGCGGCTTCAACCGCCCTACCGGATTGCCGGGCCGCACCGCGACCCCGATCAGCAACGCGCCGCCGGCAAGCACGCCTGCACCCATGACCCCGCGCCTAGTCCATTTGGCCGTACGGCTGCGCGCCGGCTTGGTATCGGCTTGCTCGCTCATGCCTCCGCCTCCTCGTTGCGGGGCTCTTGCAGGCCGGCGGCGACTTTGATGGCGCGGCGAATGCGGGTGTAAGTGCCGCAGCGGCAGATATTGCCCGCCATCGCACTATCGATCTGTGCGTCGCTCGGTTGCGGCGTATCGCGCAGCAGCGCCGTCGCCGCCATGATCTGGCCCGACTGGCAATAGCCGCATTGCGGTACCTGTTCGCTGATCCACGCTTGCTGGACCTTCGTCAGTTCGCCTTCAGGTCCGGCAATGCCTTCGATCGTCGTGACCAAGCGACCTTCGGCTTCCGAAACCGGCGTCGAACAACTGCGGATCGGTTTGCCGTCCAGATGTACGGTGCACGCCCCGCACTGCGCGATCCCGCAGCCGAACTTCGTGCCGTTCATTCCGAGCTTCTCGCGGACGACCCACAGGATCGGCATGGCCGGATCGGCATCGACCGAAACGGCATTTCCATTGAGCGTGAATTCGATCATCGCGGCTCTTTCTCCGGCGGCGGTTTGCGTTGCGACTTGCAACGCAAGTGTGCCGGAGCGGGCGCGTCAAGGCAATGGGCGATCCCCGCAAGAGCGGGGGCAGGCGCGCCTACTTGGACCGGTCGCGAATTTTCACAAGGAAAGCATCGACCTGTTCGCGCAAGGTGGATGCCTGCTGTTCGAGCTCGCTTGCCGAATTGAGCACCTGCGAGGCGGCTGCACCTGTCCGAAGCGAGTTTTCGCGGACGTCGCGGACATGGCTGCCCACTTCCTCGCTGTGGCGGGCGGCGCTGTCGATGCTGCGAGCAAGATCCTGTCCTGCGACCGACTGCTGGTCCACCGCAGAGGCGATCGCAATGGCTGTCGCTTCGATCTGCTGGATCTCGCGGCTGACGGTGCGCAGCGCGGAAACGCTGGCCCCGGTCGATTGCTGGATAGCCTGGATCTGGTCGGAAACGTCCTGCGTCGCGCGGCTGGTCTGGCTGGCCAGTTCCTTCACTTCGGAAGCCACCACCGCAAAGCCGCGTCCCGCCTCTCCGCCGCGCGCCGCTTCGATGGACGCGTTGAGAGCAAGCAGATTGGTGCGGCTGGCGATGGTCGAGATCATCTCGACGATCTGGCCGATCGAGGTGGCAGCCTGGTCGAGCGCGGAGATCGTCTGGTCGGCTTCGTCCGCCGTTCCGCGCGCCTTGCGCGCCAGCTCCGCCGAATCGGCGGCCTGACGGCTGATCTCGCCGATGGACATGGCGAATTCATCGCTCGCGGCGGCGGCGGCCGATGCGCCTTCCGCAGCCCGCTCCATCGCCGTCGAAACCTGTTCCGATTGGGCCGTCGACTGCTCGGCCGCGCGGGACATTTCGCCCGCCGTTGCGTGTAGCTGGGTCGATGCCGCCGCAACGCCGCTGACGACTTCGCCAACCGTCCGGTCGAACGTGTTGGCGAGATCGAGGATTTCACGCTCCTGTTCCTCGTGCAGTTTCTCGCGCTCCTCGCGGTTGCGCTCCTCGCGCGCAGTCAGCGTCAGCAGCCGCTTGGTGCCGCGCCGCATGATCTCGAGCGAGCGCGCCATCGATCCGAATTCGTCCACCCGGTCCTTGGCAGGAATGTCGAAGTCGGTCTGGCCTGCAGAAATCTTCTCCATCGCATCGGCAAGTCCGCGCGTTGTGTCGACGATATCGCGCGCCAGGACACGACCGGCGATCACGAGACAAAGCACGAAGACGCCGGTGACGCCGAGCAGAGCCCATCGGGCAAGGTCTGCTGCAGCAGCCCGGGCCTGAGCATCCGGCGCAGTCTCTATCGATGCGAGGCCCCAGAATGCGACCGCCATCACGGTCAGGACGATCAGGATCGGCCCGCCGCCGGTAGCGACCAGTTTTTGATTGCTGTCGAGGCCCGAAAACCACCGTTCAATTGGGTTGCGCATGCGCGGAGCCACCATGTCCGATGCGGCCGCGATTTCGGTCTCGGCTTCCCGCCGGAGATCGCTTGCGAGGTCTTCGATCGTACTCATGCCACTTTGCTCCTGTCGGACCGCGTCGATCCGAATTTATCCTTCAATGCAACGATCTGTTCGGGCGGCATCGCCCGGTAATAGAGCCAGCCCTGAATCTGGTCCGCACCCGCGGCGCGCACCATATCGGCCTGGCACTGGGTCTCGACCCCTTCGGCAGTCACGCCCATCTTCATTGCTCGGGCGAGCGAGATGCTGGAAATCATCATGGCTCTGCTGCCATCGTCCTCCTGCGCGTCGACGACGAGCGAGCGGTCCAGTTTGAGCTTTTCGAAGCGGAACTGCCGCAGGAAGCCGATCGAAGCATAGCCAGTGCCGAAATCGTCGAGCGAAATGCTGACCCCGAATTGGCGGATCACATCGAGGCTCCGCCCGACCACCACCGGGTCGAGCACCAGGCAAGTCTCGGTGACTTCCAGTTCGAGCCGCTCGGGCGGAAAGCCGGTTTCCTCGAGAACCTGTCCGACCAAGATCGGAAACTCCGGATTGCGCAACTGCGCTGCCGAGATATTGACCGACAGGTTCAGGTCACCCCAATCGCGCGCATCGCGGCACGCGGTGCGCAGGACCCACAGGCCGATCGCGTTGATCAGGCCCGATTCCTCGGCCACCGGAATGAATATATTGGGGCCGATCTGACTGCCGTCCTCGCGTTCCCAGCGGAGCAGGGATTCGACGGCCACGATGGCGCCGGTTCTGGCATCGACGAGCGGCTGGTAATTGACCCGGAATTCCCCCTTGGCGAGCGCTGCGCGCAGCTCGTTGTCCAGATCCAGCCGGGCTTCGCGATTGCGATCGAGCGCTTGGGCATACCAGGTGCAGCGCATCTTTCCGCCGCGCTTGGAAGCAAACATCGCCACATCTGCGCGCCTCAGCAATTCGGAACTGGCGGGTGCCTCTTCGCCACCGCTGCGCGAGAGGCCGACGCTCGCACCGACGGCGATCGCTCTTCGTTCGAGCTGCACCGGCTTGCGCAGCCGATCGACGATCATGCGGCTGATGCCTTCGATCAGATTGCCGGCGATCGGTCCGTCCGCGAGCAAGACGAACTCGTCTCCGCTCAGCCGATAGCACTGCGCCTCGTCGCCGCATGTCTCCGTTATGAGAATCGCGACGGCCCGGATCAGTTCGTCTCCGGTCGCATGTCCGAAATGGTCGTTGACCTGCTTGAACCCGTCGAGATCCACGATTGCGAGCGCAACTTCGCCTTCGCCACCGCGGCGAGAAGCAATGTCCCGATGCAAAGCGCGCCGATTGGGCAAACCGGTGAGCGCATCGATCATGGCCCCGCGATCGAGGCGTAGAGCAGTACATCGGCCGAGACCGACACCCAAAGCGACAAGGCAGACGGCAACCCCACCGGCCAGAAGCCAGCGCCACGAGAACAATCCGCTCTGCCCGAGGCCGAACACGGTGAGAAGCACTATCCCTGCAAGCACAGCGAAGGGCAGAAAAACTACCTCTCTCGGCGTCCGTTCGCGGAAATTTCCAATGCTGGGCACGCTCGACAGACCTTCCGCTTCTCAATCAGTTAGGGCCAACGGTACCCGCCAAAGGCTAAGCATCCGTAAACCTCTCGTTTACCGCGCTCGTTAAGCCCGTTTGCGCGATGCGTGCGCCGCAGCTGCCACCGGGTGGAACAGGCCGGTTCCGTCATTGAGCGGGTCGAACAACGTCGTCTGACCCACAGTGGTTTCACCAGCTCCGAGCATCAGGAAGCCATCCGGCGCTGCGGCCTCGTGAAGACGGTCGAATACCTTTTGGCGGGTTGCCTGATCGAAATAGAGCAGGACATTGCGACACAGAACCAGGTCAAACGGCCGTTCTTGGGGTGGTGGGTCCAGCAAATTGTGCCGACGAAAGCTCATCATGCCTTTCAAATCGGCCTGCGGCATCCACCCGGTCTCGCGCTGCTGGAAATACGCCAGCATCTGCGCGACGGTAAGACCGCGCTGCACTTCGAACTGGGAATATTCGCCTTTGCGCGCCTGGCTCACGATCCGCTGCGACACGTCGGTGCCGAGCAGATCGAAGGACCAGCCTCGCCAGCGTTCGCCTTGGGATCGCAGAAGCATGGCGATGGAATAGAGCTCCTGCCCCGAGGAACACCCTGCCGACCAGACCCGCAAACGCTTTTCGTCGGCGCGCAATTCGCGCAACCGCGGCAGCGCCTGCTCGGCCACCGCATCGAAGGATTGGCGATCGCGGAAGAAATAGGTTTCGTTGTTGAGCAGTGCCTCGACGGTCTCGTCCGCGAGATCGCCCGACGTAGAGTCGGCAAGGAGACAGACGAGCTGGTCGACGTTGCTGATCGCGTGACGGCGGAAAACGCCGCTCAGCGCGCCCGAGATGCGCCACATCCGGTCGGGCCCGAGATGTTGCCCGGTCCGCGCGCGAAGCAGATCGGCGATGATCTGATGCGAGGCGGGATTGTCGCTCATGCGTCGACCCCTGCGAGGTTCGCCACATAGCGTGCCAGCGCTTCCGGCGGCTCGATCGCGCGCGCGATGCCGGCTTCGACGACGCCGCGCGGCATACCGAACACCGCGCAACTGTCCTCGTTCTGGGCGAGCACGGTCCCTCCCGCCCGATCGAGTTGCAGCGCGCCCAAAGCACCGTCGCGGCCCATACCGGACAGGACGATGCCGAGCCCGGCGTGGCCAACGACATTAGCGACGGATTCGAACATGGGATCGACGGAAGGGCAGCATCCGCTGGGGGCGGGGAATTTGACGAGGGCACAGGTCAGCGCACCGCCGCTTCTGCGCACTTCCAGATGGGCATGTCCCGGAGCGATCATGACGGTATTCGGCCGGATAAGTTCGCCGTCGGCGGCGATTGCGGCGGGCCGTTTGGCCATGGCGCTCACCTGCCGTGCGAATACCGGCATGAAGCTGTGAGGCAGATGTTGCGTCAACACCATCGGCACAGTGACAGACTGTGGAAGCGCGGCGAAGAAGCGCCCGAGCGCGTGGATTCCGCCGGTCGATGCACCTAGCGCGATCAATTCCGGCCTGATGGTGCGGGTGGCGGGCCGGACCGCCGGGCTAGATGGCAAATCGGCGGTATCGGCAGTTCCAGCGAGCGCTAGCAGCTTGGCGAGCAGCTCGGCCCGGTAGGCTTCGTTGAAGTCTCCGGCCCGGGGTTTCGCCAGGGTATCGGCAGCGCCCATCGCCATGGCGGCCAGTGTCGGCTCGGCTCCGGCAGTGGTGAGACTGGAGACGACGAGAATTTGCGCCCCCGCAGACGCCTCGATCAGGCGCGGCAGGGCCTCGAGACCGCCCATGCCAGGCATTTCGAGATCGAGCAGGATGACATCGACCCGCTGCTCGCGCAGCAATTGCAGGGCGACTTCGGCGCTGCTGGCAGTGCCCACGACCTTTGCCGTGCCGCTGCTGTCGATGGCCCTCGCCAACGCAGCCCGCGCGGTGATCGAATCGTCCACGATCATGACCCGGACCGCCATGCGACGACCCGGGATGCGGGGGGTATCGGGCGTATCGGGGGCGAGCGCAGAGCGCATCGATGACCTCCTCAGGCGCAACCCACCAGTTGCAATTTGATCTGAAGGGTCTCGTGATCAAAGGGTTTCATCACGTATTCGTCCGCCCCGGCATCAATCGCCTCGCGGATATGCGCGACATCGTTTTCCGTGGTGCAGAACACGACTTTCGGCTTCGCCCCATCGGGCCGCTTGCGCAGCTCATGGATGAATTCGATCCCGCTCATGACGGGCATGTTCCAGTCGAGCAGAATGACATCCGGCATGGCGGCCGCGCATTTCTGCAAGGCGTCCTGGCCGTGCTCGGCCTCCTCGACGGAGAAATCGAGCGATTCCAGGATGTGTCGAGACACTCTGCGGATCACCCTCGAATCGTCGACGATCAGGCAAGTTTTCATGTGCGGACCCCGTTTGTTTTCGTGTCGTTGCGATAGAGCAGGGTGGTAACCATCGCCTTAAGCCGCAATCCGGTCGGGCCCGGCCACGCAGGCCGGGAGGTCGAGCCGAAGCGCCGGGCCGAAAGCAGTCTCCACCACGCCTGCGGTCGCTGTCAGCCATAGAGCGCCGAGTCCTTTGGGTGCCTCGCCGGACAGGCTTTCTGCTGGCGTGACGTCGAGTATGCGGTCGCAGCGCAGGGCATATTGGTGGCCTTCGCAAACGAAGACTATGCAGCGCGCATCGGGCACCTGCCCGTCGTCCGGCCCCTCGATGCCGATCGCCTTGCAGGCATCGATGACCGTCAATGCGCGCGAGCGCTGGGTACCGATACCTTCGATCCACTCCGGCGCCCCTGGCACGGCAGTGGTCTTTTCAAGCTCGCTCACCGATGCCACATCGGCCGCCGGGACAGCGACGGTGCGACCGCCGATTTCGGCGACGAGAAACAGGTCACCCGTCATCGGTCGGCCTCCGCAGCAATACGGTCACCCCAGCGGTCCAGAACCGCAGACGGGCTCAGAACGGGCACGGGACGGCCGGCAACTTGCGCATACCCACGCGTGAGCGGTTCGTCGGCATCATCGGAAATCGGCTCGGCGAGTGGTGCGACATCGACAATCGCGCGCACTGCGAACAGACCCTCGCGATCGCCGTCCCGCAGGCGCAGCGCCCTCAGCTTGGAGGTTTCGATCGGAATGCCGCCCAGACCGCCGAGAATGCGCAACCGCCCGTCGATGACCGCCCGGCTCGACCCGGCATGAACCTCCACATCGACCGCCGGGATCGTCTCGATCCTTTCGAGATGGTCCATTTCAACGGCGCGCTGTTGCCCCTCGTAGTCCACGAACAGCATGATGCGTGCGTGTTCTGCGGCCTCCACCTCGCCTGCGGTCTCGACATCGACATCCAGCGCGCGCGAGCGGCCGTCGGTGACGATGCCGCGGTCGACCGCAATGCTCGTCAGGTCGAGCGCGAGGACGGGCGTACCATCGGATAGCAGCGTTGCGCCGGTATAGAGCCGGGTAGCGGTGATGGCGGGGGCGACCGGTTTTATGACGGCCTCTTCGTGATCGATTACCCGGTCGACGATGAAGGCACTCAGTTCGGACGCCGAGAAGCGCACCACGATGAATGTCCGGCCTTCGATGGCGCTGTCGTTCGACTGGCCGAGCACTTCGGACAGCACGATGCAGGGGATGCGCTGGCCGCGGAATGTGATGAAGCGGCCATCGCCGAGTTCGGTATATTCAAGATCGGGATCGCTTCCGAAAATCACCTCTTCCACACCCGAGCGGGGCAAGGCGAATTTCTGGCCGGCACTCGAGACGGTCAAGGTTGCGATGATGCTGAGCGTCAGCGGAAAGCGCATCTGGATCGTCGTGCCTTCGCCGGGCCGGCTGGATACGCCGATGGTGCCGCCGATCTTCTCGATATTGGCGCGGACCACGTCCATCCCGACCCCACGGCCCGAAATCGCGGACACTTCCGCCGCGGTCGAGAGGCCCGGCGCAAAAATGAGATTGTGTTTGTCGGCCAGGCTCATGGCATCGATATCGGCAGCATCGATGGCGTCGGCAGCGACTGCTTTGTCCACCAGCCTGTCGGCATCGATCCCGCGCCCGTCGTCGCTGACGGTGAGATAGATCTGGTTGCCCGCCTGGCGAGCGGAGATCGATACGACGCCGATTTCCCGTTTGCCAGCCGCTGCGCGCTCAGCGGGGCTTTCGAGACCATGATCGACGGCGTTGCGCAGGATATGGGTGAGCGGATCGCGGATCGATTCGATCATCTCGCGGTCCAGCTCGACATCTCCACCTTCGAGATCGATCATGACCTGCTTGCCCAGCTCCCTGCCGAGGTCGCGAACCATCCGGGGCATGGCGGAAAAGAGAACTTCGATCCGTTGCATCCGCATGCGCGTAGCCGCATCGCGCACGTCGTCGAGGATCGCGGTCATGCGTTCGAACGGTCCGTCGAGGCGCGGGTCGGAGCCGATTTCGCCGAGCACGCGCGAAAGGTCGTTGCGAGCCAGCACGAGATCGGAAACGCCGCTCATCATGCGGTCCAGCAGTTCCACCGGGAGGCGTATCGATCGCTGCGCAACTGTCGCTTTCGGAGTGACAGGAACTTCAGCAGCGTTTTCTGCCAGACTGGCTTCCTCGGCCCGGTCGGGGTCGTGCGCCAGCGCGAGCACAAGGGCATCGTCCCCTTCGTGCGGAATTTCTTCGCCGGTTTCTATCGCGCTCGTCAGGTCGCCGATGCGATCGATAATGGCGAGGACCGCGGAGACCAGGGCGGGATCGGCGATACGGCGGCCGGCGCGCACCTCACCGAGCGCATCTTCCGCCGCATGGCTGAGGGCTTCGAGCCTCGGAAAATCGAAGAAACCGCAATTTCCCTTCACGGTGTGGACGAAGCGGAAAATCGCATCGAGACGGTCGCGATCGTCGGGCGCAGCTTCCCACGCCACAAGCTCACCGCCGAGCGCTCCCAGCATCTCGCGCGTTTCGGCAATGAATTCTGCCAGCAGATCGTCCATCGAGCGCCCCGGTCCGGATTATTCCGACGCCGGTATGGCGGGTGATGGTTAACAGAAGGTAAGCATCGCGCTGCGGCGAGAGGTCTGGCAGAGGAGAAAAGGTGGTGAGCCCTGCAGGGGTCGAACCTGCGACCTACTGATTAAAAGTCAGTTGCTCTACCGACTGAGCTAAGGGCCCACCGATGTGCCTGCAGCGACATCGCCGGGCACGGAGCGCCCCCTTAGGGGCGTGGGTGCTTGCGGGTCAAGCGGGCATTTAGATGGCGCAGGGAACGGCCGGAGACGGGGTCGCGCCAGGCAGGGGCTATGGCCAGTGCAGGGGTCATGACGAAGGCGCGCTCGCGGAATGCCGGATGGGGGATCTGGAGGCCCGGCGCAGCGAAAGCCCCTTCGCTCCACAGCACGATATCGAGGTCCAGCACCCGGTCGCCCCAGCGGCGCCAGCGGCGGCGACCGAAGCCATTTTCGATATGCTGCAAACCGGCGAGCATCGCTTCCGGGTCGAGTTCGCTTTCGACCAGCGCAGCGGCATTGGCGAACCGGCGTTGCGCTGCACCAAGCGGCGCGGTGGCGATAATGGGCGAACGGTGCGTGACGGTGCCGAGAACCGCCAGCTCTTCCATCGCTGCATGCACGACCGCGCGCGGACGGCCATAGAGGTGATGCGGCCGGTTGCTTCCGAGCGCGACGAGATAGGTGCTGCTCAGATGTCCTCGCAAATCCGCCTATAGAGCTGCGGGCGGCGATCGCGGAAAAAGCCCATCCCGGCACGGTGTTTCGCAGCTTCGTCGAGATCGAGGGTTGCCACCAGCACACCGTCTTCTTCGGCACCGAACTCGACGATCTTGTCCCCCCATTCATTGGTGATGAAACTGTGGCCGTAGAATTTTGCCTCACCTTCGGTGCCGATACGATTGGCGGCGATCACCGGCATGCAATTGGACACGCTGTGGCCCTGCATCGAGCGCTGCCACATGCGGCTGGTATCGAAATCGGCGTCGTAGGGCTCGGAACCGATGGCGGTCGGGTAGAACAGCAATTCGGCGCCCATCAGCGCCATTACCCGCGCGCATTCGGGATACCACTGGTCCCAGCACACCCCGACGCCGATGCGCGTGCCGCACACATCCCACACCTTGAACCCGTCATTGCCCGGGCGGAAATAGAACTTCTCTTCATACCCGGGACCATCGGGAATGTGGCTTTTGCGGTAGGTCCCCTGAAGTTCGCCATCGGGCCCGATCATGGCGAGCGTGTTGTAATAGTGATGCCCGTCGCGCTCGAAGAAGCTGGTGGGGATGGCGATCTCGAGCTTGCCCGCCAGCTTGCGCATCGCGACGACGCTGGGATGTTCCAGCGTCGGGCGCGCCAGCGCGAACAGCGCCTCGTCTTCGACTTGGCAGAAATAGGGGCCGGAAAAGAGCTCCGGCGGCAGCACGATTTCGGCCCCGCGTGCGGCGGCCTGCTCGACCAGCTCGGCCACGGCATCGATATTGGCCTGCTCATCCTCGCTGCCGAGCGGCAGCTGCAAGGCGGCTACGGTGATCTCTCTCATTCGCCGCCGTTAGAGCGGGCGCAGGGCGAAGTCCACTTGCACCGATACGCTGCTGGTTGTGGTGCCGGCCATGAAGGGAGCGCCTTCTTCCGGCGGCGGCGGGGAAACCGGTCTCGGCATCGGCACTGCCGAGGCATCGGCCGCGGTTTCGACAACCGCCTGCGGGATCATCCGTCCGCCCTGCCAGCCACCGGCATCGCGGATGCGCAGCACCTGTGCCACTTCCATGCCCGCCGCTTCCGCATAGGCATCGGCGCGGGCGCGGGCAGCGCGGAAGGCGTTGGCATAGGCGGAATTGATTGCGCTTTCCGGGTCCCCCATCGAGAGGCTGGGACCGTTGACGACATTGGCACCGGCTTCTGTCGCTGCCGTCACCGCTTCGCCCGCCTTGGCGACATCGCGCACGCGAACGGCGACGATGTTGCTGGCTTGGTACTGGCCGCGGCGATTGCCGTATTCGATCTGGCTCACCGTCAGCGCGCGGGTCTGGATATCGCTCTCCTGCACCCCGGCTTCGCGCAGCGCCGCGATGACATCCCGCACCGTCTCGGCATTGGCGTCGCTGGCGGCGCGGGCGTTGCCGGCATAGGACGTGACACCCGCTTCGAAGCGCGCCGTGTCGGGCGTCGCATCGCTTTCGCCGGAAGCGCTGACCGACAGCAGCGTTTCGTCGTCATCGAGGCGGGAGCCGTCCGCACTGCCGCTACAAGCTGCGAGCGACAGCGCGGCGGACCCGATCAAGAACCGTCTCATTTGAGCCACTTCCCCATGTTACAGTGTCACATAGGAGAACTGCGCCTGCGGAAATGAACTGCAGGTGACCGGATCAGGGCGCTTTTCGGAAGAGCAGCGTCATCCGGTCGCTTTCGCCGACCGCTTCGTAGCGTGCGCGGTTGCGATCGCCGTAGCGGAGCACCGGCGGGAGGGTCCATACTCCGCCGCCCCAATTGGCCGGATCGCGCGGGTTGGCGTTGATTTCGCTGGTGCCGACCAGCTCGAAGCCGTGCAATTCGTAAAGCTTGATGACATCCGACTGGCGCATATAGCCCTGTGCCGGATTGACATCGGACCAGCTCGCTCCGGCCGGCGCACGATGCTGGACGACGCCGACCATGCCATCGTCGGCGAGCATTTCGCGCAGGCTGCCCAGCACGCTGTCCGCCTCATCGCTGTTCCACAGCCCATGCATAGAGCGGATGACGAGGATGCGGTCGACCGTGCCTTTCACTTCCTCGGGCACTTCATCGATCTCGAACGCCGTCACGGCTTCCGGCGCGATGCCCATGCTCTCGCCGAGAGTGGTCTTGAAATTGCTGCCCCAGGCCTTGGCCCGCTGTTCGGCTTCGGCATCCGGATAGGTGCGCGCGTCGCTGTCGCCATTGACCGCGATATACTGGCCCCGCGGCATGATGTAGGGGGCCAGCACGCGCGTGTACCAGCCGCCGCCCGGCGCATATTCGACCACCGTATGGGTCGGTTCGACCTGGAAAAATTGCAGCGTCTGCATCGGGTTGCGATAGCGGTCGCGGGCGCGGTCGTCGTCGCGGCGGGCATCGGCCAGCACCTGCTCGAGCGTCGGCGGAGCGACGGTCGCGTTCGCTTCTGCCTCGGCTTCAGCTTGTGCCTCTGCTTCCTGGGCACGCTGTTCCGCCGGTGTCAGCACCGCTTCGAGCACCCTGCCCAAGATATCGCGCGCGTTCTGCTTGCGCTGTTCCTGAGCGGTTGCCGGCGTGGCAACGAGTGCCGCAAGAGCGGCGGCGGCTAGCAGTTTGGTCTTCATTGGAAACTCCCCCGGGAATCGAAATGTAGTCATGCGATGTAGGCGAAACGGATGACATTGGCGATTCGATCCCCATTTCATGCCCGAAGGAGAATGCGAGTGAGCAATTTGCAGCAAGCGATCATCGCCGGCGGGTGCTTCTGGTGCACCGAGGCCGTGTTCAAGGATGTGATCGGCGTGACCGAAGTCGAGAGTGGCTATATCGGCGGCCACGTCGCCGACCCGACCTACAAGGAGGTTTGCAGCGGCACTACCGGCCATGCCGAGGGCATCCGCGTGACCTTCGATCCCGACGTGGTGAGCCTGCCGGAAATCTACGACATGTTTCTCGGCACGCACGACCCGACGCAGCTTAATCGCCAGGGCAACGATGTCGGCACGCAATACCGCAGCGCGATCTTCCCGCTCGACGATGAACAGCGCCAGGAAGCCGAGGCCGCCATCGCGCGCTGGAACGAGAGCAACGGAGGCACTGCGGTGACGACGATCGAGGGCCCGGCCGAGTGGTATCCGGCAGAAGACTATCACCAGGACTATTGGGACGGCGAAGGCCAGCGCAATCCCTATTGCCAGGCGACCATTCCGCCCAAGCTGATGAAGCTGCGCAAGAGCTTCGCCAAATATGTGAAGGACGACGCCTGATTCGCCGGCCGTTGCGCCGGGGGCCACAGAAGTCAGAAACTCGGCTTCGGCCCCATCAACCTGGAGACATGGACCGCATGGACCACTGTCCAGGGCCGAAAAAGCAGGGGTCTGCGTGATCCCTGCAAAAGCGGTGACAAAATCCGAGCGGCTGTGGGCAGTCATGCTCGCTGTGTTCGCATTGCAGCGCGATGTAGGACAGCCCGAAAGCTGACTGCACTTTTGCTACACGGCGGCTATGATCTGGGCGAGGGTCTTGCCGAATAGACTTCGCCATCCAGCTTCGGTCGGTGCTCGGCCTGATGCGCGACCCCGTTACCTAACTTAAGCCGGATGCTTACACATCGTCCGGAGCTTTTCGCCACCGCGCGATAAAGAATCCGTCGAGACCGCCTTGTGTGCAGAGCATTCCCGGATGTGTCCGCACCCATCCTTCGTCGCTTGGCATCAGGCCGGATGGCAATTCCCCTGGCGCGACCGGCTCCGGGGTCAGAACGACCTTGGCAGCCTGAACCTTGCCCTCTTCTTCTTCCAGCGAACACACCGCATAGACTAGGGTCCCGCCCGGCTTGAGCCAGCCCTGCGCGCGACCCAGCAGCGCCGCCTGCAGCTCACTCATCTCCCCGATCTGACGCGGGCCGATGCG
This sequence comes from Erythrobacter litoralis HTCC2594, assembly GCF_000013005.1. GTDB lineage: Bacteria > Pseudomonadota > Alphaproteobacteria > Sphingomonadales > Sphingomonadaceae > Parerythrobacter > Parerythrobacter litoralis_A. The sequence continues at coordinate 2,284,128 of NC_007722.1, forward strand.
GTGCAGGACATCGGGATGGCGGCGGCAGGTGCCGGTGGCGGTGCAGGGTGCGTCGAGCAGGATGGCGTCGAAGTGATGCTTCGGTTCCCAGGCTAGAGCATCGGCGCGAACGGTCGACGCCTTCAGGTTCGTGCGCGTGAGATTGTCCTTGAGCAGGCCGAGCCGCCGCTTGCTGATGTCTAGCGCCGTGACTTTCCAGCCTGCGGCGGCGAGCTGGAGCGTCTTGCCACCGGGCGCGGCGCACAGGTCGAGCACGTGCCGCCCCTCGCCCGGCCCGAGCAGTCGCGCCGGGATCGACGCAGCGAGATCCTGCACCCACCACGCGCCTTCCCTGAACCCGGCCAGCGTTTCGACAGCCGACCCGCGCGGCAGGCGCAGATGGCCGGGGGCGTAGCTATCGGCGGCGAGCTGGTTGGCCCAGTGCTGCGTTTCGCCAGCATCGCGCAGGGTCAAGTCCAGCGGCGGCGGCTCGGCCAGACCCGCGGCGATTTCATCGGCGCGGTCGCCCCAGCGCTCCCTCACCCGCACCGGCAAGGTCGGTGCGGCGGGCAGGCGCACCTCTTTCTTCGTCAGTGTCGAGAATACCCCGTGCGCCAGCCGGCGCGGTCCGCCCGCCAGCAGGGGGAGCCCGGTGGCGATCACGGCATGCGGCGGCGTCTCCAGCCGCAGCCATTGCGCCAGCATCAACCGCAAGACCGTCCGCGCCTTGGCATCATCGGGCAGCCGTTGTTTCGTCGCGCTGTCGATCAGCGCATCGAAATCGGTGAGCCAGCGCAACGTCTCGTTGGCGATGGCGCGCGCGAGCGCCTTGTCGGGCGCGCTGCGGACCTGCCGCAGCGCGGCACCTTCGGCCTGCTCCAGCGTCTCACCCCGCCGCAAGACGGCATCGAGCATCTGCAAGGCAGCGCGGCGCGCATGGATTCCTGTCGGTTGGGCCATGCCCCGCCGTTAGGCCAGCTTGAAACCAAGCGCCAGTGCGCGCATTTCAAGAATATGAAGCGCGCAACCCAACGCCCGAGGGACTTCAAGAAGCCCGCCCACTGGTCGGACGATCCGCCGCCCGAGCCGCAGCCGATCGACGCGGAGGAGAAGGACCCCGACGGCCTCAGCCCGACCCGCTATGGCGACTGGGTCAAGGACGGCGTCGCGATCGACTTCTGATCGGAGTCAGCCGTCGCCGGGTACGAAATTGGCGGCCCACCCCCGACCGCGGCGATCGACGATACATGTTACCGCAGCCACCCGGTCGGTTGCGCGGAAGACCTTGCACTCGCCCTTGACCTCCAGCGCAGGCTGCGTGCCCAGTCGCAGGTGGCGCACGGTCAGCGCATGCTCGTTCCATGTGCCGGTAAATGCTGCGGGGCGGCCATCGCGCGACCGAAAGACAAACCGCCCTTCGTCTCCCTTGCGCTCGACCAGCAGCTCGTCGCAGAGCCAGAAGGTATAGCCCTGCCCGAGAAACGGCACGAGCCGGTCGGCATATTCGCATTTGCCGCGATAGGTGCCCGCTTCGGGCGCCGACGATTGGGCCGAGAGCGTCGCGGCCGACACCAGCAGGCTGGAGAGCCCCGCCAGAGCTGCGCCACGCCGCATCATAGCGTCTTAAGCTCGATCTTGAGCCCGTCTTTGGGCTGCGGGATCGGCCAAGCCTGCCATTCGGGGTCGTAGCCTTCGCTTTCGACGATCCGGTAGCGTTGCAGCAGGTGCGTCATCAGCACTTTGATCTGCATGTAAGCGAAGTGCAGCCCGAGGCACATATGCGCACCGCCGCCGAAGGGCACCCAGGCATATTTGTGCCGCGCCTTCACCAGCTCGGGCGTGAAGCGCATCGGATCGAAGGCGAAGGGATCGTCCCAATATTCTTCCGAGTGGTGCGTGTAGTGGATGTTGATCCCGACATGCTGACCGGCCGGGATGCGATAGCCACCGAACTCGAAGGTCTTGAGCGCACGGCGCGGCATCGAAGGAACCGGCGGGATGCTGCGCAGCGTTTCCTTGAACACCATCTCGGTCAGTTCGAGCTTGCCGAGATCGTCGTATTCGAGATTGCGCGGCGTGCCCGAACCATCGGGTCCACCGGTGACGGCGAAAATTTCTTCGCGCATCTTCTCCTGCCATTCGGGATATTGCGCGAGCTTGTGGATCATCGAAGTGGCGGACGAGGTGATGGTGTCGTGCGCTGCCATCATCAGGAAGCTCATGTGATCGACCACTTGGTCGACCGGCAGCAGCGAGCCGTCTTCGCGGGTCGCTGTAGCGAACTGGCTGAACATGTCCTGCCCGCCGCCTTCGGCGCGGCGGCGGTTGGTTTCGCGGGTCAGGAAATCGACCATGAAGGCGCGGCCATCGACACCCTTCTTCATCTTGGTGAAAGGCAGCGGCTTGCGCACCGGAGCGACCGAGGCCTGCACCATGTCGACGAAAGCCTCGTTGATCTTGTCCGCTTCGGGACCCCAGGGGATGCCGAGGAAGCTGTCGGCCGCCAGGTCGAGCGTCAATTGCTTGATCGCAGGCTGGAACAGCATTGTGCCGTCCCATTTGGCGACTTCGCGCGCGATGCCGGAATTGAGCGCACCGGCATAGTGCCGCATCGGCCCCGGCTTGAACGCGATCGACAGCGCGCGTCGGTCGATCCGGTGATGGTCGAAATCCATCAGCATCAGTCCGCGCGGGAAGAGCTGGTCGAGCACCGGGCCCCAGCCCTGCTCGCTGGAAAAGATCTTGTCCTTGTTGAAGAGGACCAGCTCGTTGGCTTCGGCCCCGATCAGCGCAACGTTCCAGCCCCCGAAACTGTGTACGCGATAGACCTTGCCGTAAGTCTCCACCATGCGCCGCGTGAAGGCATGCGGATCGCGCAATTGGGTGAAGGTATGGCCGACGATGGGCCAGCCTTTCTCGCCCGGAATATGCGCTATGTCGGCGACATCGGGCACGCCCTTAGTCCAATGGGTCGGAGCTGCGGCTTCAGCGGGCTGGTGGGGGGTGGCTAGGGTGGCCATCGGTGGTCCTTCGGTATCGAAACGCTACTTACCCCCTTGTAAGTTAATCGATCCTTCAAATCCAGCGAATCACACCCAGCCCGCGAGTTCCTGCCGCACCAGCGCTTCGATCATGTCCATGCCGGTCGCGCCGTCGTTGAGGCAGGCGAGCGCGGCATAGTGCTCGCCGCCCGCTGCGAGGAAAGTGCCGCGCCCCTCCATGGCGATTTCCTCGAGCGTTTCGAGGCAGTCGGCGGAGAACCCCGGCATGGCGACCGCCATCCGCTTCGTCCCCGCATGCGCTTCGGCTTCGATCGTCTCGTCTGTGGCGGGCTCGAGCCACTTGGCCCGGCCGAAGCGGCTCTGGAACGACGTGACGAGGCGCAAGTCCCGCCATTTGTCCGAAGCGTGCAGGCGCTCGCCCAGCAGCCGCGCGGTCTTGTGGCAGTGGCAGTGATAGGGATCGCCCAGTTCGAGCGTCCGCAACGGCATGCCATGAAAGCTCAAGAGCAGCACTTCGGGCACGAAATCGAGCGCGTCGAGCTGTCGCATGGTATCTGCTGCCAGCGCGTCGATATAGGAGGGGTGGTCGTGATAGGGCGGCAGCGTGCGCAGGCTCGCTTGCCAGCGCATGGCGCGCAGCACGTCGGCGACCTTGTCGACCGCCGTCGCCGTGGTCGCGCCGGAATATTGCGGATAGAGCGGCGCAAACAGGATCCGTTCGCAACCGGCATCCATCATTGCCTGCATCCGCTCGGCAATCGACGGTTTGCCGTAACGCATGGCCCAGTCGACCTGCACCGCATCGCCCAGCCGCACCTGCAAAGCCTTCGCCTGCCGTTCAGTAATCGCTGCCAGCGGCGAGCCGGCTTCTCCCCAGACCTTCTTATAGGCGGCAGCGCTCTTCTTGGGCCGCGTATTGAGAATGATCCCGCGCAGGATCGGCTGCCAGATGAGGCTCGGGATTTCGACCACGCGCTTGTCGCTGAGGAATTCCGCCAGATAGGTCCGCACCGATCCCGTGTCCGGCGCCGCCGGCGTGCCGAGATTGACGAGCAGCACGCCGACCTTGCCGCTGTTCATGGGCGGATGGTCTGCCGGAAGAGATTGGGCTTGCCAGGTCATCGCTTCCGCCAACCCTAATGCGCGGGGGCCGTCAAGGTGCCCTATAGTCCCGAGAACAGGGGCAATTGCCGGAACCGGACGCCCGAGGCGGAGAACAGCGCGTTGGCGATAGCCGGGGCGACCACCGCCACCCCGAGCTCGCCCGGGTCGAAGGCCGGCGCGTTGCTGCGAATGAAATCGACCTCGATCTCCGGACAATCGGCCAATAGCGGGAGGTTGAGGTCGGCCAGCCGGTCGACCATTGGCAGCCCGCGCGCGTAGCCGACGCTCGATCCCAGCGAGAGCGAAAGACCGAACACCAAACCGCCTTCGATCTGCTGGCGGGCGAGATCGAGATTTACGATCCGTCCGACGTCGACCGCGGCCGTCAGTTTCGTAACACGCACACCACCTTCGTCGCGGCGAGCCGTGGCGATGCAGGCGATCCGCCCGCCACTCTCGGCTTCCCCCATGCGATGACAGGCGAGGCCTTGCCCGCTGCCATCGTCACCGCCACCCCAGTCGGCAAGGCGAGCGGCCCGCTGCAGGCATTCGACCAGACGGATATCCTGCCCGAGCATCTCGATGCGGAAGGATAGCGGCTCGCGATTGTTGCGGGCGGCCACTTCGTCGATGAAGCTCTCGATCGCAAAGGCCGTATAGCCATGCGCCTGCCCGCGCATCTTTCCGGCGGGCAGCCCGGTCGCGACCGGCACGTGATCCACTGCCACGTTGGGTATGCCATAGGGGGGCATCGCGCCTTCGACCGTCATTGGATCCGGCCCGCCCCCACTCGCCTCGATCGCCGACCAGCTGGTGGCATTGTCGAACAGCCGCGCGCCGAACTCGCGGCCCCATGGCGGGGTGGCGAAACGACTGCGCAAGACCTGTATCGTACCGGTCGGGCCGAGCTTGGCAGTGATCAGTGCCACCGCCGGTGCGCGCGGATATCCGGCGAGTATTTCCTGCCAACGCGACCAGATCAGTTGCACGGGCCGTCCGACCTCGCGCGCAATCAGCGCCGCCTCGATGGCATGGCCGTGCTCCAGCCGCCGGTCGAAACTACCGCCTGCGGGCATCGGATAGAGCACGACATCCTCGGCCGCGAGGCCGATCGCTCTGGCCGCTGCCTCACGCGTGTGCTCGGGGGCCTGGCTGGCGATCCAGAGCTCGAGCCTTCCATCGCGCAGCCATGCGGTCGCGGTTGCCGTCTCAAGCGGCTGGTGTTGCGCAGGCGCGATGTCGTAGCGCAGCGCGAGGTTCGGCTTGCCCATCGCCGCATCGCCTTCGCCGCGCGTCGCGACACGATAGCCCGCGCCTTCGCGCAGCGCTTCGTCGAGTACCTGCTCGATCTCGGCGCTGTCGGCTGGGGTGACAGTCGTGAATCGCGCGCCCATCGCGTCGAGCGCCTTCTCCGCCGCCCAGAAATTGTCTGCCACCGCCGCCAGCCAGCTTTTGCCTTCGATGGCGCTGATGAAGCCAGTCACGCTGCGCGCCTTCCCGACATCGAAACGGCTCAATTCCGACTGGTCCATCGGGCCGTGACGGATCGCGGCGTAGACCATCCCCGGCAGCCGGATATCGCCTGCGAACAGGTGGCTGCCATCGACCTTCGATGGCAAATCCAGTCTTGGATAGGATGTGGCGGCGTCTGCCTCGCCCGCAATCGGTTCTTCGAACGCCGACTCGGCGCGCAGGGGCGCCGGGTCGGGCGGATCGAGCTCTGCCGCTTCCTCGGCCAGTTCGGCAAACCGCAGGCGCTTGTCACCGTGGATCACGAAACCAGATTGCGCCTCGCATTCCTCGACCGGGACATCCCAGCGGCTGGCGGCCGCTTCGTTAAGCATCGCACGAGCAGCCGCGGCCGCTTCGCGGCATGGCTGTTCATAGGCTTCTAGCGACGTGCCTTCGGCGGTCGCCATAAACCGCGTGTGTTCTGCGAAACGGCGGACGACGAGATCGTCCGATTTTGTTTCCACGAAGCCCGGCGTCGCCTCTGGCAGCCACAGGGGCGCCCATTTCGCGGCCAGCGGGACATTGGCATAGGCGCCGTTGGGCGGGGCCGGTTCGACTGCCACCTGTCGCCAGTCCGCCCCCAGCTCGACCGCTATGACTTGCGGCAGCAGGGTCGTTACGCCCTGCCCCATTTCGAGCTGCGGCACCGCAACGGTCACAATCCCGTCGCTGCCGATCTTGAGCCAGGCATTGAAGGCGCTTTCGCCCTCCGCCGGTGCCAGAGGCAAGCCGTAATCGCGCGGCCAGAGCGCCCAGGCGACCAGCAGCCCGCCGCCGACCGCCGCCCCGGCGAGCAATCCGCGGCGGCTGACCAGCACCATCAGCCGTGCTTGCCTTGCTTGAGCCAGTTCGCGAGCTTTTCGGCCACCGCCATGAAAGGCGCTCCCGTCGCGCCATCCTCCGCGGCGGGCGGGTTACCCGCGTCGCTGGCAATGCGAATATCCATGGTGAGGGGGATACGCCCAAGAAAGGGCAATTCCAGCCGCGCGGCGATGCTTTCCACACCGCCCTGCCCGAAGGGGTCGCTGAATTCGCCGCAATGCGGGCATTGATAGCCGCTCATATTCTCGACCAGCCCGATCACCGGTACTCCGGCGGTTTCGAACAATTGCCCGGCGCGCGCCGCGTCGATCAGCGCAAGGTCCTGCGGCGTGGAGACGATCACAGCGCCATCGGGACGGTGCTTCTGGATCATCGTCAGTTGGACGTCGCCTGTGCCCGGTGGCAGGTCGATCAAGATGGTTTCGGCATCGCCCCAGTCGGCCTCGATCAATTCGGTCAGCGCACCGGCCGCCTTGAGCCCGCGCCAGGCCAGTGCCTTGCCCGGCGCGATAAGGTGCCCCATCGACAGCATCGGGATGCCGAGCGTCCCCGCGACGGGCTGGAGGGTGCGGTCGATCGCTTCGGGCTTGGCTTTCTCGCTTGCCAGCAAGGTCGGCTGTGACGGACCGTAGACATCGGCATCGACCACGCCGACCTTGTGGCCCATGCGCTTGAGCGCGACAGCCAGATTGGCGGTGAGCGTGGATTTGCCGACGCCGCCCTTGCCGGAGCCGATCGCGATGAAGCGCCGCTTCACCCGGTCCGCCATCACCGCGATGCGCGCATCGGATACGCCTTCGACTGCTTCGATCGCCTGCTTCGCCGCCTGCTCGAACGAAGCGCGCTCCGCTGCGCCAAGGCCCGTCCCGTCGAGGACGACGCTCACACCGCCGTCCTCAGCCAGCTTCAGAGCCTGGACTCGATAGGCAATATTTTCAGGAAGGGCCGAACGGAGCGCTGTCTCATCCATGACGCTCGCGCTCCTAGCAGCAATTTTGCGCCTGCCACCCCTGTTTTTCTGGGCGGGGCTACCTATAACGAGAAGCATGCAGAGTTTTGACAGGTTCCGTAACCGGATCGGTCTCGCCATGGCTGGCAAGAGTCCCTGGGGATCAGGTGGCGGCAAAGGCAGCAATGACGAAGGGTCCGGCGGCGACGACAGCACCAGCGGCGATGTGCCGTCCTCCGAAGGTTCGAAGGGCCCGCGCAATCCGTGGCTCCCCCCTGGAAAGGACAGGGGCGAACCTCGCCGTTCGGCCAGTATCGAGGATATCTTCAAGAACCGCGGCCCCGAAGGTCCGCGCCGCACCGGCGGCGGCGGCAAGGGGCCGAATTTCCGCCTGCCCGAACGGCCCGGCGGCAAGAGCTGGTTTCCGTTGGCGCTCGGCGGCCTCGCGGCAGTCTGGATTCTCACGACCAGCGTGCACCAGGTGGCCCCGGCAGAGCAGGCGCTCGTTTCGTGGATCGGTGGCAAATATTCCCGGACGATGGATTCGGGCTTCCAGGTTACGCTCCCCTACCCGATCCAGTCGGTGGACAAGGAGAACGTGCAGGAAATCCGCTCCGAGAAAATTCCGGCCGGTGACACGCAGAAGCTGATCCTGACAGGCGATCAGAACCTGGTCGATCTCAGCTATCTTATTCGCTGGAATATCGGCGACCTCGCGCTTTTCCGCTATCGCCTGGCCGACCCCATCGAGACGGTCCGTGAAGCGGCGGAAACCGCGATGCGCCAGTCGGTGGCCGAACTGGAACTGGACACGGTCCTGTCGGGCGAAGGCCGCGCCGAGATCGAGCAGAATGTTCGCGAGCGCATGCAGGCGATCCTCGATGCCTATCAGGCCGGGATCGTGGTGCAGGGTATCGAGATCGACAAGACCGATCCGCCCGAAACCGTGGTCGACGCGTTCAAGGACGTTTCGGCGGCCGAGCAGGATGCGCAGGCCGAATTGAACCGCGCCCGCCGCTATGCCCAGCAGTTGCTCGCCCGCGCACAGGGCGATGCGGCCGCTTTCGACAAGATATACGCTGAATACCGGCTCGCGCCCGATGTGACGCGTCGTCGCCTCTATTACGAGACAATGGAAAGCGTGCTGAGAGAAACCGACAAGACCGTGATCGAGGCCGACGGGGTTACGCCGTATCTGCCGCTCCCCGAAGTTCAGCGCCGCAACCGCGCGTCCCAGGCGGAGGGTCAGTAATCATGGACAGCATCTGGCAGAATTATAAACTCCCGATCATCGCCATTATCGTGCTCGCGATCCTGGCCGCGATGAGCATCGTCTTCGTCGGCGAAGACGAGCAGGCCGTGGTCCTTCAGGGTGGTGAACCGGTCAAGACGATCAACAAGTTCAATCCCGACGAACCCTTCGGTGCGACCAACGCCGGGATCCAGTGGCACTTGCCACTCGTACAGCGTGTCCAGATCGTAGATCGGCGGATCCTGGATCTCGACATGGAACGGCAGCAGGTCCTGACCAGCGACCAGCAGCGCCTGCAGGTCGATGCCTATGCCCGGTTCCGGATCATCGACCCGATCGAAATGGTGCGAAACGCACGGACCGAAGGCAATGTTGCCAACCAGCTGGCACCGATCCTGACGTCGGTCTTGCGGCAGGAACTCGGCCGCCGGACGTTTGCATCGTTGCTGACGGCAGAGCGCGGCAATGCGATGACCAACATTCGCGATATTCTGGACCGGCAGGCGCGCCAGTATGGCGCGCAGGTGCTCGACGTTCGCATCAAGCGGGCCGACCTTCCCGATGGCACCCCGCTCGAAGCCGCTTTCACCCGCATGCAGTCCGACCGGCAGGAAGAGGCCGAGACGATCCGCGCCCAAGGTCGCCGCGACGCGCAGATCATTCGCGCCGAGGCCGAAGGGCAGGCTGCGCGCATCTATGCGACGGCTTATGGCAAGGATCCCGATTTCTACGATTTCTACCGCGCGATGCAGAGCTATCGCACGACATTCCAGAACAGCGAGTCGGAAAGCTCCTTCATCCTGTCGCCGGACAACGAATATCTGAACCAGTTCCGCGGTCGGCGCTGATCGAACCGACTGGGTCGTCGGTCGACGACTACAATTGTCGTTAAACCGCGGTTCAGCGCCCGCGCGCTGAACACGGAAATCGACCCGGACCTGAAACCGGAACACCTTTCGGTGCGTATCTGCACCAGACGAAACGAAAAGGAACGAGAGGACGTGAAACCCGTGCGCTATGCTTATGGCCTGACCTCTGCGCTGCTGGTGGGCGGCGCGACCGTATCCCTCCTGACCGGCCAGCCGGCCGGTGCCCAGGTGGCCCAGAACGACGACCGCGTGATGTCCAATGTCGTGCCGCGTGCCGGTGCGCCGGAAAGCTTCGCCGAACTGACGGAGCAATTGCAGCCCGCCGTGGTCAATATCTCGACCCGGCAGCGGATCGAAGTGCAGAACCGCAACCCCTTCCAGGGCACGCCGTTTGCCGATCTTTTCAACCGCCGGGGCCAGCCGCAGCAGCCCCAGACGCGCGAGGCGCAGTCGCTCGGTTCGGGTTTCTTCATCTCCGCCGACGGCTATGTCGTCACCAACAACCACGTGGTGGCTCCCAACGGACGCGGGACGGTCGAGGAAATCACCGTTACCCTGCCCGACGGGCGCGAATATGCGGCCGAACTGGTCGGGGCCGATGCGGCTTCCGATCTGGCCGTGCTCAAGGTCAGCCGTTCGGAGCCCTTCCCCTTCGTGCGCTTCGGCGACTCCAGCCAGGCCCGCGCTGGCGACTGGGTGATCGCGATCGGCAACCCGTTCGGCCTGGGCGGTACCGTCACCAGCGGCATCGTCTCCGCACAGCTGCGCAACACGGGCGGCGGCGCGTACGACCGCTATATCCAGACCGATGCCAGCATCAACCGAGGCAATTCGGGCGGCCCGCTGTTCGACATGCAGGGCAATGTGATCGGCATCAACAATGCGATCTTCTCGCCATCGGGCGGCAGCGTCGGTATCGGCTTCGCCATCCCGGCGGAAACCGCCGCCCCGATCGTGGCCCAGCTCCAGCGCGGCAACGCTATCGAGCGCGGCTATCTTGGCGTGCAGATCCAGCAGGTCAGCGAAGATGTCGCCGACTCGCTCGGCCTGCCGAAGAACCGCGGCGAGATCGTGCAAACCGTGGTCGATGGCGAGGCCGCCGACCGATCGGGTATTCGCGCGGGCGACGTCGTGCTCAAGATCGATGGCAAGGACGTAACGCCCGATCAGACGCTGTCCTTCCTCATCGCCAACATTTCGCCCGGCACCACCGTGCCGGTGGAGGTGTTCCGCGAAGGCTCGCGCCGCACGCTCAATGTCACGGTGGGCAAGCGCCCGAGCGAAGAGGAACTCCGCCAGTCGCAGATATTCTCGCAGGACGAAGACGAAGATCCCGATGCTGCGCCCGAGATGGACGACAGCGAAATGCTCGCCGACAAGCTCGGTCTTGGTGTCATTCCGGTGACGCCCGAAATCGCGCGCCAGCTCGGTGTCGCGGCCGATACGCGCGGGCTCGCCATCGCCGTGGTCGATCCGAATTCGGACGCCGCGCGCAAGGGCCTGCGCCGCCGGGACATCATCCTGTCGGCGAATTACGAGCCGGTCGAAAGCGTCGAAGATCTCGAGGCGATCGTCCAGCAGGCCGAGGAGGCCGGTCGCAGCTCTGTCCTGCTGCGCTTCCGCCGCGGCGGGCAGACGGCCTTCCGCGCAGTGCGCTTCCGCTAACAGATTGCACCGAGCAAAAAAGAGCCCCGTCGGAGCGATCCGGCGGGGCTTTTTCTATCGGTTCTGCGAATTTGTGCCGGGCGGCGGCTGGGGCCTTTGCGCAGGCTGCCGGGGCGGCGGCGAACGCTGCTCGTTGTCGCCTCCGGTGGCACGTTCGAGAAAGTCGTCGCTGGCCGCCTGCGGAGCGCCATCGCGCGCCGGATCGGGCGGCGGCGTACGGTTGGCCGGGCCAGGCGCTGTTTCGCCTTCGACCGGGAAACCGTCGCCGCGCGGGCCTTCGACCCGTCCCGGTTCGATCAGGTTCCCCTGCTCGTCGATATAATAATAGTCGTCCGGATCGCCGAAATAGAATTCGTCGTCGGGTTCGAGCTGCCATTCCGGCAATTGCAGGTCGGTCTCGAATTTTTCCGGCGGGCGATCCTTCACCGCGAAGCGCATGAAGGCGGCAAAGGCCTGCGCCGGTGCGCGACCTCCCTGCAAACCACCGACGGCCCGGTTGTCGTCGCGGCCCATCCAAACGCCGGTTGTGATGCCGCTGGAGAAGCCGACGAAATAGCCATCCTTGTTGGAGCTGGTCGTGCCGGTCTTGCCGGCCACGGGGCGCCCGATCTGGGCGGCGCGACCGGTGCCGGTGGCGACCGCCGCCTGCAACAGGTCGGTCATACCGGCGGCGACATAATCCGGCACCAGCTTCACCTCGCGCGGCTTCTCGCGCTGATACAGCGTCTCGCCGTCGGAAGTCGTCACCTTGACGATGCCGTAAGGCTCGACGCTCATGCCCTTGGCCGACACCGCAGCGAACGCGCGGGTCATGTCGATCAGACGGACTTCGCTCGATCCCAGCACCATGGCCGGGAAGGTCGAAATCTCTGTAGTGATCCCGAACCGGCGCGCCATCGACGCGACCGTACCGAAGCCGACCTCGTTGCCGAGCTGCGCGGCGACGGTGTTCTTCGAATAGGCAAAAGCGGTCCGCAGGTTCATCTCGCCCGAATAGCCGCCGCCTGAATTGCGCGGGCTCCACCCGTCTATCGTGACCGGTGTATCGACGACGCGATCTTCCGGGGTGTAGCCGGCTTCCAGCGCGGCGAGATAGACGAACAGTTTCCAGGCGGAACCCGGCTGGCGCAGTGCCGTCGTCGCGCGGTTGAAACTCGTCTCGACATAGTCGCTGCCGCCAACGAGCGCGAGAATCGCACCGTCGCGATCCATGCTGACGAGTGCACCCTGCGCCCCGTTCGGCGTATTGGCCTCTATCGAGGTCTGCGCCGCGCGCTGCATGCCGACATCGAGCGTGGTCCAGACCGTGATCGGCTCGAAAGTTTCGGGCAACAGGATATCGAGCTGCGGTAGCGCCCAGTCGGTGAAATAGCGGACGGAGTTCTGTCCCGCTTCCTGCTTGAGATTGACGGCATCGACATCGACCGAAGCCTGGCTTGCGGTAATGCGGCCCTGTTCGCGCATCAGCCGCAGCACGGTCTTGGCCCGTCCGACGGCGGCGTCGACATCGGCAGTCGGCGAATAGCGGCTTGGGGCCTTGACCAGACCTGCGATGATCGCAGCTTCCGCGACGGTAAGCTCGCTGGCGGGATGGCTGAAAAATTTACGGCTCGCGCTGTCGATCCCGTAGGCGCCGCCACCGAAGTAGACCTTGTTGAGATAGAGTTCGAGGATCTGTTCCTTCGAAAACTTCGTTTCCAGTGCCAGCGCGAGCACGCCTTCTCGCAGTTTGCGATCGACCGTGCGATTGGAATTGAGGAAGATATTGCGCGCCAGCTGCTGAGTGATGGTCGACGTCGCCGATATACGCCCATTGCCCGTCGCGGCGGTATAGACCGCTCGCGCGAGTCCGTAGGGATCGACACCGAAATGCGAATAATAGCGACGGTCCTCGACCGAGATCATCGCGTCCTTCATCACTTGCGGAATTTCGTCGTGATCGAGCCACTCGCCGAAGCTGGGGCCGAGCTCGAGGATTTCCGTCCCGTCGCGCGCGCGCACGACGATAGTCTGCGCGTTCTGGGTCGCCTTCAACTGCGAATAGCTGGGAAGCGATCGTGCTGCGAACAGGACGGCGAGACCCACGAACAGCGCGCCGAGGACGGCGATAGCCGTGCCCCAGAGGGCGATGCGGCGCACCCAGCGACCGAAGGTGCCGGGCTGCTTGCCTGCCGCTGCTTTCCTGGCTTTCTGCGCCGCTTGCCGGCGGCTGCCGCGTTTGGCCATCAGTTCCGTACTATCCTGTCACCCGCGCGCTTAGGCCGCGCACCCGTTCCCCTATAACCCATGGACGGCCGAAGGCTAACCGGCAGTGAATGGGCACTGTGGAGGGGTCAGTCAGCCGGACGCGTCGTCATCCTTGGCGAAATCGAGCGCTGCACTGTTAATGCAATAGCGCAAGCCGCCCTGGTCCTGCGGCCCATCGGGAAAGACATGGCCAAGATGCCCGTCGCAATTGGCGCAGGTCACTTCGGTCCGGATCATGCCGTGCGAAACGTCGCGGTGCTCTTCCACAGCCTCGCCCTCGGCTGGCTTGGTGAAGGCGGGCCATCCGCAGCCGCTATTGTATTTGGCATCGCTCTCGAACAGCTTGGCCCCGCATCCGGCGCAGTAATATTCGCCGTCTTCGTAAAATTTGTCGTACTGGCCCGTGAAAGCGCGTTCGGTGCCCTTTTCGCGCAGGACGTGAAACTGCTCGGGAGTGAGCTTTTCGCGCCAGTCACTGTCGGGAGTGGCTTTGGGATCGGTCATGCGGCGTCTCCTTTGCCGGAGATATGGGGAGTGTGATCGTCCGCCTCAAGATAACGGCATGGTCGCGAAGCACGGCGCGAAGCGCCGCAAGGCTGACCGGCCGCCCGCAGCGATTGGGCCGACAGGCCCCTTGAGCGAGGATTTCGCGCGCCGGATGGCGTGCGGAATACAAATCATTCGTCCAGCAGCGCGTAGTGCCTTGGCGGCTGGATCACTTCCATGCGCTCGCTCAGCAGCGGGCCGAAGCTCGGCCTGCTCTTCACCGTCGTGTACCAGCTGTGCGCTTCGGCATGGTCTCGCCAGTCGATCCCGCCGAGATAGTCGGCGACCGAAATCTGCGCCGCAGCGGCAAGATCGGCCAGACTCATCTGCGGACCGCCCAGCCATGGGCGCGTGTCGACCAGGTAATCGATGTAATCCAGGTGCCCGTGCGCCATCTTCATGGCATCGCGGAGCATGCGGCTGTCGGGGGGCTGCCGCAGGATCAGCCGCTTCTTCATCCGCTCGTGCAGCAGCGGCATGGTGACGTCGTGGTAGAAATTTTCGTCGAACAGCGCGACGAGGCGGCGAATCTCGGCCCGGTTCTTGGCCGTGCCGTTGATCATCGGGGCCTTGTCGACCGTCTCTTCGAAATATTCGGCGATCGCGCGGCTATCGGCTAGGGTAATGTCCTTGACTGCATCGCGCACGACCGGCGTGCGCCCGGCGGGGTTCATGTCCCAGAACTCTTCGCCCGCATCCCACGGATCGGTCCGCCAGATTTCATAGCCGATCCCCTTCTCGCTCATCAGCAAGCGGATCTTGCGGCTGAAGGGACAGAGGGGGAAGCAATAGACGCGCCACATGGAAAGTGTTGTGCCGCAAGCGGCGCGCAGCGTCTATATGCTGTGGCGCGTTATCGGACGGAAATTGCGCTCTCATCGACGGCTTGCTCGAACTGGCGCGCCATGTCGCGCAGCGCCGGAAGAAGTGTGGTGAACGCGTCGCCCATGCCGGCCATACGGTCCATCGCGCGAGGCAATTCGCTCTCGATCGCGTCCGGCAGGCGCTCGGCCTCAGGAGCAATGTCGCGCAGTTCGGCATCGGGATCGACGTCGTAGACCGGCTCACCCGTCGCTTGCTCCATCGCTTCGACGAAGGGGGCAATCTTCAGGTTGAGCAGCACTTGCGACAAGGCGCCGAGCGTATCGGCGGCCTGCGCCTGCAACATCGGATCGCGTAGAGTATCGCTGAGCACACCGATCTTTTCCTCGGCCGAGCGATCGTCGATATCGACGACGAAATCCTGGGCCAGAGCGGGGGCGGGCAATGCCAGCATGGTGGCAGCTCCCAAGACAAACAGGCGACGCATAGGCTTTCCTTCGAATCGGAATTTCGAATGCGCGAAGAATAGTTCAGCTTTAATGAGCTTAATCTGAACGGACGATCACAGGCCCGATGTGTCGAGCAGCAGCAGGCAGGCGGGCATGGTCGCTTCAAGCGCGCCCTCTTCCCTGAGGCTGCGCGCTTCGGTTTGGAGCACTTGTGCAACCTGGCCGCGGCTGCGCCCGGTTTCGTCCATGATCCGCGCAGAACTGACGACGAAAAATTCGCGCCCGCGTGTGCCGAGAACGGGATAGGGCGCCATACGGGGATCGCCGCGTGCTTGCCCTTCGGCAAGGATTGCGAAGGCTGCAGAGCAACGGATCGCGGTCTGTTGCTCGAGCGAGAGCGCCGCCGGGGCAGGTGCGGACTGCAGCGCGAGGATAAGCGAAGCGATAAGCATGGCTCGCCCCTATAGCGGCCAAGCTGAACCAATGCTGCCCCTTTACGGCGCTCCCGGCACACCCCAAGGGTCTGCACAAGCGAATCTACCTGGAGAGGCCCCCATGTCCGAATATCCCCAACTCAACCTCCTGATCGGTGGCGAGGCGATCGCGAACGGTCGCGATATGATCGACGTGATCGACCCGGCCACCGGCGAAGCGTTCGCGGCGCTTCCCAAGGCGACCAGCGACGATCTCGACGCGGCGCTCGATCACGCCAAGGCAGGGTTCGCAAGCTGGCGGGCGACAGGTGCCGACAAGCGCGAAGCGATCCTGCGCAAGGCCGCGAGCCTGATCCGCGAGCGCGCGCAAAATATCGGCGCGTCGATCACCCGCGAACAGGGCAAGCCGGTTAAGGAAGCGGTCGGCGAGACGATCTACTGCGCCATGCTGCTCGAATTCTACGCCGGCGAGTGCAAGCGCAATTACGGCAAGACGCTGGTTCGCCCCGACGGCCAGCGGGTCGAAGTGCGGCACGAGCCGGTCGGCCCGGTGGCAGGCTTCGCCGCATGGAACTTCCCGGCCTTGAACGTGATGCGCAAGATCGGTGGACCGCTGGCGGCGGGCTGCTCGGTGATCGTCAAGCCGAGCGAGGAGACCCCGGCAGGCGGCCTCGCCATGGTGCAGGCGATGCTCGATGCGGGCGTGCCGGTTGAGGCGTGCCAGGCCGTGTTCGGCAAGCCGTCGGACATTTCCGAACACCTGCTCGCCAGTCCGATCATTCGCAAGATGACCTTCACCGGATCGACAGCGGTCGGCAAGCACTTGGCCAAGCTGGCGGCGGAGAACCTGCAGCGCACGACGCTGGAGCTGGGCGGTCATGGCCCGGTGCTGGTTTTCAACGATGCCGATATCGATGCCGCGCTCGACACCATGGCGGGCAACAAGTTCCGCAATGCCGGGCAGGTCTGCGTCAGCCCGACGCGCTTCCTAGTCGAGGAAGACGTGTTCGAGAAATTCCGCGACGGCTTCGTCGAACGCGCCGAGAAAGTGAAAGTCGGCAGCGGCTTCGACAAGGACACCGACATGGGTCCGATGGCCAGCGCGCGCGGCCCGGACGGGATCCAGTCCAAGATCGCCGATGCGAAGGAACACGGCGCCAAGCTCCTCACCGGCGGCGAGCGGATCGGCAACCAGGGCTTCTTCCACCAGCCGACCGTGCTGAGCGAAGTGCCGACCAATGCCGAAATCATGAACGAGGAACCGTTCGGCCCGGTCGCGATCATCAATCCGATGCCCAGCTACAATGCGATGGTGGAGGAAGCCAACCGGCTACCCTATGGCCTCGCCGCCTATGCGTGGACGCAGGATAGCAAACGCCGGATGTCGCTGGCGAGCGAGATCGAAGCGGGGATGCTGGCGATCAACGGCGGCACCGTCAGCGCAGCGGATGCGCCCTTCGGCGGGGTCAAATGGTCGGGCTACGGCCTCGAAGACGGAGCCGAAGGCGTCAGCGCTTGCATGGTCAGCAAGACCGTGCATGAGAGCGCGTAACAGTATTGTCCGTTCGCCCTGAGCCTGTCGAAGGGCTGTACTTTCTTCTGGTGCATTGCATGCCAAAAAGAAGAGCAGGGCTTCGACAGGCTCAGCCCGAACTGATTTTTGGGAGATAGGCAAATATGAAAACCCGCGCTGCCGTCGCCTTTGAAGCCAAGAGGCCGCTCGAGATCGTCGAGCTCGACCTTGAAGGCCCCAAGGCCGGCGAAGTTCTGGTCGAGATCATGGCGACCGGCATCTGCCACACCGATGCCTACACGCTCGACGGGCTTGACAGCGAAGGAATTTTCCCGAGCATTCTCGGCCACGAAGGCTGCGGCGTGGTGCGCGAAGTCGGTGCGGGCGTGACCTCGGTCAAGCCGGGCGATCACGTGATCCCGCTTTACACGCCCGAATGTCGCCAGTGCAAAATGTGCCTTTCGGGCAAGACCAACCTGTGCAGCGCGATCCGCGCGACGCAGGGGCAAGGCCTGATGCCCGACGGCACCAGCCGCTTCAGCTACAAGGGAGAGACGATCTACCACTACATGGGTTGCTCGACCTTCTCGAACTTTACTGTGCTTCCGGAAATTGCCGTTGCCAAGATCCGCGAAGACGCGCCGTTCGACACCACCTGCTATGTCGGCTGCGGCGTGACGACGGGCGTTGGTGCGGTGACCAATACCGCCAAGGTCCAGCCGGGCGATAATGTCGTCGTTTTCGGCCTCGGCGGGATCGGGCTGAACGTGATCCAGGGCGCGAAGCTCGCGGGTGCAGACCGCATCGTCGGCGTCGATATCAACCCTTCGAAAGAGGAATGGGGCCGCAAGTTCGGGATGACCGATTTCGTCAATCCGAAGGAAACCTCAAACGTAGTTGAACACCTCGTCGAGATGCTCGACGGCGGGGCCGACTACAGCTTCGACTGCACCGGCAATACCGACGTGATGCGCGATGCGCTGGAATGCTGCCACAAGGGCTGGGGCACCAGCATCATCATCGGCGTGGCCGAAGCGGGCAAGGAAATCGCCACCCGCCCGTTCCAGCTCGTGACGGGCCGCAATTGGCGCGGCACCGCGTTCGGCGGAGCCAAGGGGCGCACCGATGTGCCGAAGATCGTCGACTGGTACATGACCGGAAAGATCGAAATCGACCCGATGATCACGCACCGATTGAGCCTCGACGAGATCAACAAAGGCTTCGACCTGATGCATGCGGGTGAGAGCATTCGCGCCGTAGTAGTCTATTGATGGCGGGCGCTGCCCCCACCAAAGTCGTGCTCGGTGAAAAGTTTGCCGCCTTCAGCGAGCAGTGGTCCCCCAAGATCGTCGCCCGTTTCAACGGCAACGAAGTGCGGTTGTGCAAACTCGAAGGCGACTTTCACTGGCACCAGCACGACGAGACCGACGAGATGTTTCTTGTCGTGGAAGGCGAACTGGAGATCGACTTCGTCGACCGGACCGAAACGCTCAAGGCAGGCGAAATGATTGTCGTCCCGCGCGGCACGGAACATCGCCCCCGCGCCCCACGCGGCGAAGCCAAGGTGTTCGTGATGGATGCCGCTGATACACCCAACACAGGCAATAAAGCGACCGCCACCAAGGCCGTCGATCTGTAGGAGAGAAAGATCCATGTTCAGCCATGTCATGATCGGAGCGGATGATCTCGATGCCGCCAAGACTTTCTACGATGCCTGTTTCAAGGCCCTCGGTGGCCGCGAAGGCAGCGTCGATCCGGGCGGCCGGGTGATGTACCTGCACAAGGGCAATATCTTCATGGTCACCAAGCCGATCGACGGCCAGCCCGCCAGCTGCGGCAACGGCTTCACGCTCGGCTTTGCGGCAGAAAGCGAGGAGCAGGCCGATGCCTGGCACGAGGCCGGTCTCGCCCATGGCGGCACCGCGATCGAAGACCCGCCGGGCATTCGCGAGGGCGCAGGGATGAAGCTCTACCTCGCGTACCTACGCGATCCCGCCGGCAACAAGGTCTGCGCGATGTACCGGCCTTCCTGATCGTTCGCGGTCGGCTCGCTGCGCTCGCGCCTCCACGGGGGCGGCGCAGGGGCGCCGGCGACCGGTCGGTCGCTGGGTTCGGACTGGGCCGAACCGTATCATTGCTTTGTCGAATTCAGTCTAAAGGAGAGGATCTATGCTCAATCACGTAATGATCGGTTGCACCGATGTCGAGAAAACGAAGAAGTTCTACAACGCCGTGCTGGGCGTGCTCGGGGCGGGCGAACCGTTCGAGCATGTCAACGATACCGGCCAGACCCGGCTGTTCTGGAACCACAATGGCGACACGTTCAGCGTCAGCCAGCCGATCAACGGCGAGCCGGTCACGACCGCGAATGGCTCGACCATCGGTTTCAAATGCGATTCGCCCGAGCAGGTCGTGGAGTTGCACGATGTCGCCGTAGCCAATGGCGGCACCAGCATCGAAGACCCGCCCGGCCCGCGCGAGGGCAGCATGGGGGTGATGCACCTCAGCTATTTCACCGATCCGGACGGCCACAAGATCTGCGGCATCCACCGCCCGGGCTGACACCGAATGCGCGGCGAGCAAGGCCTCTATGCGGACCTCGCCGCGCTTTCGATTGCCCATGAGGTGCACGAGCACTCGGCAGTCTTCACCGTCGAGGAAAGCCGCGCCATCAAGGCCGCGATCCCCGGCGCGCATACGAAGAACCTGTTCCTGAAGGATGCGGGTGGTGCCTTCCGGCTGGTCACCGTGCGCGCCGAGATCCGGGTCGATTTGAAGGGGCTTCCGGCCCTGCTTACCTCGAAGCGATTTAGCTTTGGCAAAGCGGAGGCCATGGAGCGCTTGATCGGTGTGACACCCGGTTCGGTTACCCCGCTGGCGATGATCAATGCGGAGCCGGGTTCGGTGCACTTCGCGCTGGACGCGGCGCTGGCAGAGGCGGAGCGGATCAACGTGCACCCCTTGCGAAATACCGCAACGCTGGGGCTGGCACCGGGTGATCTGATGCGACTGATGGGGGAGTGGGGGCATGAGGTGACGGTGATAAATACCCCCACCACCTAACTCCGTTCGCCCTGAGCTTGTCGAAGGGCTGTACTTTTTTTGGTGCGGTGCCGGAAAGAAGAAGAACAGGGCTTCGACAAGCTCAGCCCGAACGGGTAGTTGAGTTGGGTATGAAACTCGAAACCTTGAGCGAAAATCGCAGCCACGGCGGCGTGCAGGGCGTCTATTCTCATCATTCCGAAGTGATCGGCACCGAGATGACATTTTCGGTCTATCTCCCGCCACACAGCGAAGGCGAGACATTGCCTGTGCTGTGGTATCTCTCCGGCCTCACCTGCACCCATGCCAATGTCACCGAGAAGGGCGAGTTCCGCGCAGCATGCGCCGAGCATGGCATCGCCTTCATCGCCCCCGACACCTCCCCGCGCGGCGAAGATGTGCCCGACGCGGAGGAGGAATACGATTTCGGCAAGGGCGCGGGGTTCTACGTCGATGCGACCGAGGAGCCATGGCGCAAGCACTACCGCATGCGCAGCTATATCGAGCGCGAACTGCCCGAATTGGTCGCTGCCAACTTCCCGCTCGAAATGAGCCGTCAGTCGATCACCGGCCATTCGATGGGCGGCCACGGCGCACTAAGCATCGGCTTGCGCAATCCCGACCACTTCCGCTCAATCAGCGCCTTCAGTCCCATCGTCGCACCCAGCCAGGTGCCCTGGGGCGAGAAGGCGCTGGGCCGCTATCTGGGCGATGATCGGTCAAGCTGGCGCGAATACGACGCCGTCGCGCTGATCGAAGACGGCACACGGCACGATCACATCCTCGTTGACCAGGGCACCGCGGACGATTTTCTCGAAGACCAGCTTAAGACCAGCCTGCTTTCCCTCGCCTGCGCCAAGGCCGGAATGGAACCGACAATCCGCATGCAGGAAGGCTATGACCACTCCTATTATTTCATCTCAACCTTCATGGCCGAGCACGTCGCGTGGCATGCGGAGAGGTTGAAGGCCTAGCGGCTAACCTCGAACAGCGCATATTCCGCGCGCCAGTTGGCGCCGCCGCCACCGATTTCGCGCTCGCGCGTGAAATACCAGCGGTCTTCGATCCTGACGCCGAGCTGTGCGGCGAGTTCCTCGAAGTCTTTCACCGTGACGTGGTGGATGTTTTGCGTTTCGTACCACGTCACCGGCAGGTGGCGCGTCACCGGCATCCGGCCGCGACGCATGAGCGCCCAGCGCATCCGCCAGTAAGCGAAATTGGGGAAGCTGACGAAGGCGCGGCGGCCGACGCGGAGCAATTCGGCCAGCATATGGTCGGGTCGGGCGGCGGTCTGAAGGGTCTGGCTGAGGATCGCGTAGTCGAATGCGCTGTCGGGATAGAATTCCAGGTCGCGGTCGGCATCGCCCTGCACCACGCTGAGCCCCTGCGCCACGCAGCGTTCGACGCAGGCGCCGTCGATCTCGATCCCGCGCGCGTCGACCTGTTTCTCGTCGCGCAGCGCCGCCATCAGCGTGCCGTCGCCGCAACCGATATCGAGCGCGCGGCTGCCCGGCTCGATCCGCTCGAGGATGGTCGCGAGGTCGGGGCGCAGGGCAGGCCGCTCAGCCATCGAGGAAGCCTTTCACCACCCGGTCGAGCGCGGGAACGTCGAGCAGGAAGCTGTCGTGACCGAAGGGGGCGGAAAGCTCGACGAAGCTGACAGGCGCGCCCGCCGCATTGAGCGCGTGCACCACATGGCGGCTTTCCGCCGTGGGATAGAGCCAGTCGCTGTCGAAGCTGACGAGGCAGAATCGCGCAGGCGTGCCGGCGAATGCCTTGGCGAGCGTGCCGCCGTGCTCTTCGGCGATGTCGAAATAGTCCATCGCGCGGGTGATGTAGAGGTAGCTGTTGGCATCGAACCGGCGGGTGAAGCCGCTGCCCTGATAGCGAAGGTAGCTCTCGACCTGGAAATCCGCATCGAACCCGAAGGTCTTGGCATCGCGATCCTGCAACCGCCGCCCGAATTTCTCTGTCAGCCCTTCTTCGGAAAGATAGGTGATGTGCGCCGCCATCCGCGCAACCGCGAGACCGGCATCGGGCGCTGATTCCTCGCCATAATAGTCACCGCCGCACCAGTGAGGATCGGCCATGATCGCCTGCCGCCCGACTTCGTGGAAGGCGATGTTCTGCGCCGAATGCCGTGCGGTGGTCGCGATCGCCAGCACCCGTCCGGCCCGATCCGGCCAATTGGCAGCAAGGCTCAGCGCCTGCATCCCGCCCATCGATCCGCCGACGACGGTGTGCAGCTGCGCGATACCCATCGCATCGAGCATAGCCACCAATCCGCGCACCATGTCGCGGATCGTGATGACGGGAAAGCGCATGGCATAGGGCTCGCCGTCGGACGCGGGGCTTTGCGGGCCCGTCGAACCGAGGCAGCTACCGATGACGTTGGCGCAGATGACGTGGAAGCGGTCGGTATCGATCGGCTTGCCCGGCCCCACCATCCGCTCCCACCAGCCGGGCTTGCCGGTGATCGGGTGGGTGCTGGCGACATACTGGTCGCCGGTCAGCGCATGGCAGATCAGGATCGCGTTGCTCTTGTCCGCATTCAGGGTGCCATAGGTCTCGTAGGCCATCTCGACGCACGCGAGCGCCTGCCCGCTGTCGAGCGGCAGGGGGTTCGGAAGGGTCAGGCTGGTGTGCGGGTTGCTCAAACGAGACCTTTGGCCACAAGAAAGAACAGTGCTTCGACAAGCTCAGCACGAACGGGTTTGGAGCAAACCCCTCTATCCGTTCGCCCTGAGCTTGTCGAAGGGCTGTATTTCTTTATGGGCTGAAACCCGCAATGTCAGACACGCGCCCTCAGATAAAAACTTGGATCGAAGGTATTCACGCCTATGTGCCCGGCAAGGCGACCGGCGCGCAGGGGCAGGCGCTGATCAAGCTGTCGGCCAACGAAAATCCGCTGGGATGTTCGCCGAAGGCGCTCGAAGCACTCGACGCGCCCGGCAATCCGGCGACCTATCCCGATCCCGATGCCAAGGCGCTGCGCGCGAAACTGGCCGAGGTTCACGGGCTCGATGCCGGGCGGATCGTCTGCGGGACCGGGTCCGATGAATTGCTCAACCTTGCCGCGCAGGCCTTTGCGGGGCCGGGCGACGAAGTGCTGTTCAGCACCTACAGCTTCTCGGTTTACGACATCGCGGCGCGGCGCTGCGGGGCGACGCCGGTCGAGGCGCCTGATGCCGACTACGCCGCCGACGTCGATGCGCTGCTGGCGGCGGTCACGGACAAGACGCGCGTAGTCTTCGTCGCCAATCCCAACAATCCGACCGGCAGCTTCCTGCCCCGCGACGAGATTGCAAGGCTTCACGCGGGCTTGCCGCAAGATGTGCTGTTCGTGCTCGATCAGGCTTATGCCGAATATTTGACACCGGAGGAGGACGATGGCGGCTTCGCCCTCGCCGCCGCACATGAGAACGTGCTCGTTACGCGCACTTTCTCCAAGGCTTACGGCTTGGCCGGCGAGCGGATCGGCTGG
This sequence comes from Erythrobacter litoralis HTCC2594, assembly GCF_000013005.1. Taxonomy (GTDB): domain Bacteria; phylum Pseudomonadota; class Alphaproteobacteria; order Sphingomonadales; family Sphingomonadaceae; genus Parerythrobacter; species Parerythrobacter litoralis_A. The sequence goes on from NC_007722.1 coordinate 2,307,819, forward strand.
GCCACCGGCGCGCCGCATTTCATCGATGCGCTCAACCGCGTCCGCGGGCCATTCAATGTCACCAACAGCGGTCAGGCGGCAGCGCTGGCAGGCGTCGATGACCAGAATTTCATCGACCGGACGCGCGACCACAACACCCGCGAACTGACGCGCTTCACCGACGCCATGGCCGCGCTCGGCAATCACGGCATCCGCCCGCTGCCCAGCAAAGCCAATTTCGCGCTGGTCCTGTTCGAAGGGACACTCGCGGCAGAGACGGCGCTGAGCGCGCTTGCAGATGCAGGCTACGCCGTGCGGCACTTACCGGGCCAGGGCCTGCCGCATGGGCTGCGGATCACCATCGGCACCGCCGAGGACATGGACCGCATCGCGCGAACCATCGCCGAGGCGGCCGAGGCAGCACAATGACGATCCGCCGCGTTGCCATCATCGGCCTTGGCCTCTTGGGCGGTTCGCTCAGCCTCGCCCTGCGCGAGAAGCTGCCCGGAATCGCGACGACCGGCTACGATCGTGATCCGGCAACGCGCACACGTGCTGCCGAACGCGGGCTCGTCGGCACCGTTTACGATACGGCTGGCGAAGCTGTCTCCGGCTGCGAACTTGTGGTGCTGTGTGTGCCGGTCGGCGCCATTGGCGAAGCTGCGCGAGACATCGCTGATGTCTTGCCTTCCCATGCCATCGTCAGCGATGTCGGCTCGTCCAAGCGCTCGGTACAAAAGGCGCTTGCCGAAGCCTTGCCGAGCCACACCTGCGTTCCCGCTCACCCCGTTGCGGGGACCGAGCAAAGCGGCCCGGATGCAGGGTTCGCCACGCTGTTCGACGGGCGCTGGTGCATCCTCACGCCGCCCGACGGCGCGCCCCAGCAGGCAATCGATGACCTGACAGCGCTGTGGCAAGCACTCGGTGCCAAGGTGGAAATCATGGATGCCGAGCATCACGATCTGGTGCTCGCCGTCACCAGCCATATCCCGCACCTCATCGCCTACACCATCGTCGGCACTGCCTCCGACATGGAGGACGTCACCCGCAGCGAAGTTATCAAATATTCCGCCGGCGGCTTTCGCGATTTCACCCGCATCGCCGCGAGCGACCCGGTGATGTGGCGCGACGTGTTCCTCAACAATCGCGACGCGGTGCTGGAGATGCTGGGGCGCTTTACCGAGGACCTGACCGCGCTCCAGCGGGCGATCCGGTCGGGCGATGGCGAGACGCTGCACGAGCTTTTCAGCCGCACCCGCGACATCCGCCGTTCGATCATCGACGAAGGGCAGGATGATGCTTCGCCCGATTTCGGGCGCGATCACTAGCGATTCAGAGCGTTGATTGCATCGAGCGTTCGCTGCTCGATTTCCTGTCGCGGCAGGCCGGGCGGGATCGGTTCTCCGAAACGGTAAGTGATCGTCCCCGGGCGTTTCCAGCGTCGGTGATAGAGCGGACCGCTGTTCACCGCGACGGGAACTACCGGCAGCTTCACCATCTTGTAAATGCCGGAGAAGCCCGATTGCAGCTTGCGCCGCTCGCCATGCGGCACGCGGGTCCCCTCTGGGAAGATTACCAACGGACGGCCTTCCTCGGCCTTCTGCCGTGCCTCGCGCATGATCTGCATCAGCGCCCTGGCGCCTTGATCGCGGGCGACGGGGACCAGCCCATACTTACGCGCAAGATACCCCCATACCGGGATGCGAAACAGTTCACGCTTGGCAAAGACCACGGGCACGGAAAACATCTGCGGCGCATCGAGCGCTTCGAAGAAACTCTCGTGCTTGATGGCATAGAGCGCAGGTCTGTCGATCGGTCCGCCTTCAACCTTCACTCCAATATGCAGGAACAGGTGCATGCAGTCGCGATGATAGCCGCCCCAGCCCTTCACGATCCGGCGGAACAGCGTCTTGTCGAACAGGAACAGCGCCAGCGCGGCGATCACGTAGAACGTGCTGCCGATATAATAGGCGATGTAGAAGCAGATGTTGCGCAGAATAATCATCGTGAGCGCGTTTACACCGGCACGAGGCGCGAAGCCCAGGTTGCCAACAGCTTGTTGTATTCCAGGAACAGGATGCCGAGCGACGGCTCGGACGCAACTGCATCTTCGACGATGCGGATATTGGTCGGCAGCTTCTGGCGCAGCTCGCCCGAGGCGCGGCGCATGTGCCAGTCGGTCGTCACCAGCCGCAGCGACCTGATCCGATTTTCCGCCACCCAGTCGGCCGTTTCCGCGGCATTGCCGCGCGTGTCGACGGCATCGAATCCGAGCGAGACGCAGCATCGCATCCGCTCCATCGACACCTCGAATTCGGCGGCGAATTCGGCCGGGCGGACTTCGGGATCGACGCCTGTCACCAGCATCATCCTGGCCTTGCCGCCGTCCAGCACTTCGAGCCCGCGATCGATCCGTCCGGCTGCCCCGGTGGGAACGATCACGGCGTCGGTCTCACCTTCGAAGCGCGGCTGCGGCAGCGCGGCGGCGAACCACATGAAGCCGAGTGCGTAGGCGACGACGACGAGCAGGAAAAGGCGCCAGATCACAGCATTCGCCTCAACGCAGCGACGACCGTCAGCCGCGCGGTTATCATTGCCAGGGCCACCGTGATCAGCGGCACGGCGGCGATGGCCAGCCAGTCCAGCCAGCCGAGCCCGCCGCCCGTCACCATGCCGCTGTCGAGCGCAGCGAAGCGCTGGCCCAGGAACAGCACCGCGCCCAGCCCGAGCGCGAGCCCGACCCCGCCGCCGAGCGCCGCATCGAAAGCGACCGAACGCTGGAAAACGCGCGCGATCTGGCCGTCGGTCCCGCCGAGCAGATGCACGACCTCGATCGTCTCGCGATTGGTGCCGAGCGCGCTGCGGGCGGCGAGGAATACCGCCGCCGCGCTGGTCACCGCCAGCAGGACCACCAGCGCGATCGCCAGATATTGCAGCGAAGCGATCGCCGAGAAGACCGGGCGCAGCCAGGTCGATTGCGCATCGATCCGGGCATCGGGCGCTGCCTGCAACAGCGCCGCGCGCATGCGGCGCAGCTTGTCGGGCGTCGCTTCCTCGCGCAGCCGCACGTCGATCAGCGCGGGGATCGGGACCGCTCCGTCGTCGAGACCCGCGCCGAGCCATGGTTCGAGCAGTTGCTCAAGTTCGTTTTCGGGGACCTGGCGGATGGTCGCAACCTCGGGGAAGCCGGCCAGCACTTCCTCCACCGCTGCGGCCTGTCGTTCGCGCTCGGCGGGATCGGCTTCGACGATCTGCACCGTCGCACCGCCCGAGAGTTCGGCCCGTGCGCCCTGCGCAAGGTTGCTGAGCGCGAGGCCCGAAGCGGTCGCAATCACGGTCAGCGCAACCATGATCGCGATCACCCACGGCATCGGTCCGGCAAGGCTTCCCTGCGAAACGAGCTGTGCGGCCTTCTTGCCCCGGAACGGCCCGAAGCCGCGCCGCAGGGACCGGCGCTGGGCAGGCGGCGTCTCGGTCATGCGCGCGAGCCTTCGCGGGGCGGCGACGCTCTGGGCGGACGCGGCGGATTGCGCAGCACGCCGGTCGGATCCGACAGGCGCCCCTTGTCGAGCCGCATAATCATGCTCTGCGGCACCTTCTGCAGAAGGTGCAGGTCGTGGGTCGCCACCACTACCGTGGTACCGAGCCGGTTGAGCGCTTCGAACAGCCGCAACAGCTTGACCGCCATTTCGGGATCGACGTTACCGGTCGGCTCGTCCGCCACCAGCAGGTCGGGCCGCCCAATTACAGCGCGGGCGATCGCAACGCGCTGCTGCTCTCCGCCTGACAGCGTTGCCGGGCGCGCTTCGGCGCGCTGCGCCAGGCCGACCCATTCGAGCATGTCGGTGACGGGCTTGGTAAGCTCGGCCTCGGACACACCCGAAAGCCGCAGCGGCAGGGCGATATTGTCGTAGGCCGACAGGTGCGGGACCAGCCGGAAATCCTGGAACACGACCCCCAGCCGGCGGCGGTAGCCGGGCAGACGTGCGCGCGGCAGGGTGATGACATCGGTGCCGAACATGCGGATCGCCCCGCGCGAGGGGCGCTGGGCGAGGTAGAGGAGCTTGAGCAGCGAGGTTTTCCCCGCACCGCTCGCGCCCGTCAGAAAGTAGAAGCTGCCCGGCCACAAAGTGAACGAGATGTCGCTCAGTACTTCCTTGCCCTGGCCATAGCGCAGCCCGACATTGTCGAAGGCCACGACTTCGTCGTCACTCTCGGCCATGATCGATCCTTGCAAGGGGGAATTGGGCGGCGCTGTGCATGTCCGCTGGGCCTATAGCCGCCCTTGCATGTGGAAAAAAGCGGCAAGGCGAATTGCATCCACCGCAGGCGGCCTTGCCAGCGATTCGCCATGCGGCGTAAGGCAGGATCCGCATGATCATCGCCTGCCCTGCCTGCTCCACCCGCTATGTCGTGCCTGACAGTGCCATCGGCGTGGAAGGGCGCACGGTGCGCTGCGCCAAGTGCAAGCATAGCTGGTTCCAGGACGGCCCAGAACTGGAGCTGAGCGAAACGCAGGCGGTGGTCGAGCCGGCGGGCAAGGTCCGTCCTCCTCCGCCGCCGCCCGAACACAACCCGGCGGCAGCCGAGGACGAAGGCGAAGCGTCTGCCACCGGGGCAAGGCCAGCTGCCGATCCGGAAGCTCAACGACGACCTGCCCCCGCCGAGCCAAGCCCTCCCGAACCCGACGAAGGCTATGACGAGGAGCGCGAGGAGGCCGGCGCGCTCGAAGGACCGCCGCCGGTGCAGGATGTCGCGCCGTCCTTGCCGCCGATGCCGGAACCGGACCCCGATTATTCAGCCTTCGATCGCGAGCCGCCGTTCCGTCCGCGTCGCAACCCGCTCAAGATCTGGACCGCCGCCGCAGCCGTCTTTGCTGCTATCGCCGCTGCGACGATCGCCGCCGTCTCCTATTACGGCCTGCCCGACTGGGTGCCCGTCAGCCAGCCGACCTTCGGCCTCGACCAGCCCGATCTCGTGCTCGATTTCCCCGCCGACCAGCAGGACCGCCGCACGTTGCCAAACGGCAGCATTTTGTTTGCAGTCAGCGGCACGATCACCAATGTCGGACGCGAGACGCAGCGCGTTCCGAATGTCCTGATCGTGCTTTTCGATGCCAGCGGCAACCGGGTGTTCCGCTGGGAGGTCGTACCGCCTGCCCAAAGCCTCGCCCCGGGCGAAAGCGTGACCATCAATGAAGCGAACAACGAAGTGCCCAAGCGGGCACGTTCGGCCCGGATCGGGTGGAGCCCCAGCTAATCACATGACGCAGCGCAATTGCCGCGCAAAGCCGCTTGCGGGCCTGCCGACTCGCTGCTAGGGGCGCGCTCCTACCTTCCGGGGCAGCGTTTTGGCGGCCCTGACTGTGTGCGGTCGTGGCGGAACTGGTAGACGCGCAACGTTGAGGTCGTTGTGGGTGAATAACCCGTGGAAGTTCGAGTCTTCTCGACCGCACCATCCCCTTTCCGGATCCCGATGGCATCCCCCATCCCGCCTTGCGCGGAACCAATGTTGCGCGCGGGCGATTGATCGGGCACGTGTCGTGCACAGGGGGAGAGTCGCATTGGCCGGAAAGTCTGCAAAGAGCCTGATCGTCGTCGCAATCGCAGCGGCGGGCGGGCTGGCATTCGGCTGGTTCGCCGGGTCCGACAGCGTCGAATGGTCCGGCACAAGTGTCTTCTTCCTCTGCACGCTCGTCGCGCTGGCGGTGAACTGGATCGCCTTCGTGCCAGCGGCCATCGCGCAGACCGAGAAATATTACGACCTCACCGGCTCGATCACCTACACCGCCATGATCCTGACGGCGCTGGCGCTGGCCGCACCCCACGATGCGCGCGCCTGGGTAGTGGCGGCCATGGTGCTGGTCTGGACCGGCAGGCTCGGCATCTTCCTGTTCAAGCGGATCAGCAAGGACGGCGGAGATTCGCGCTTCGACACTATCAAGGTGCATCCCGCGCGCTTCCTCGTGGCGTGGACGCTGCAGGCGCTGTGGGGCATCTTCACCGCCGCCGCTGCCATTGCGATCATCACCACCAGCGACCCGGCCCCGCTCGGCGCCTTTTTCTGGCTGGGCGCGGCACTCTGGTTGTTCGGGTTCGGCATCGAAGTGGTCGCCGATCAGCAGAAAAGAGCCTTCAAGCACGACGATGCCAATGAAGGCGAGTTTATCAAGTCGGGCCTGTGGGCGTGGTCGCAGCATCCCAATTACTTCGGGGAGATCGTGCTGTGGACCGGGATCGCCGCGATGGCCGTGCCGCTGCTCAGCGGCTGGTCGTGGCTGGTGCTGATCTCGCCGATCTTCGTCTATATCCTGCTCACCAGCGTGAGCGGCATCCCGATGCTCGACCGGAAAGCGATCAAGCGCTGGGGCGAGCGCGAGGACTTTATCCGCTATCGCAAGCAGACGCCCAAGCTGATCCCGCTGCCGCCCAAGAGCTAGAAGTCGAAGCGTCCGGTTGTGCAAAGGCGACCCGCTTGGTGCACTTCCGCCTCGATACACTGCGCGAGATCGCAGCCCGGCTTGAGGCTGACCGTCAGCGGCACGCCGAGCTCGACATAGCGCATGAAACGCATCTCCCCGCCGCGCGGCAGGCGCTTGTCGCCGCCGCGCAGCAACGTGTCGAATTGCCGCATGACTTCGGCAAGGTGCGTCGCATTCACATGATCGCCCGACCCGCTGAGATGCGGGTTGCCGGGCGCGAGGCCGTTCTTTGCGGTTATCAAACCCCTGGCGCTGGGTGCCTTGCCCGTGGAGAGGGCCGATAAGAGGCTTCCGTTCGCAGTCGATGCGCCGACCTGTTCGACGGGCGCGAAGGCGAAGGCATCCTTGATCGTCTCCGTCTGCAGCCGCTTCTTTTCCTTCGCGCGCCAACCTTCGAAATCGCGGTTGCGGAACACGACCCCCTTGCCCGTCATCCGCGCCACGAGCGCGCCGGCATCGTCGAAGAACGTCAGACGGTAGAAGTGCTCGCCTTCCTTCTCGAAAACGTCCTCGACGCCGTGCGTGGCATGGCCGCAGCCGGGTGCGCCCGCCTGCCATTCCATCCAGGTCAGCGCGGTCCACTGCCCCGGCTCCCAGCCACCGCGCGCTTCGCCGCATTGATAGCTGGCCCAGAAATTGATCGTCTGGATCACGATCGGGTCGTGCGGATCAAGCGCGAGCCACGGCCAGGTCTCGCCATCGCGCGAGGCGGTGAACGCCACCCCGCCGTCGGCCAGTACCTCCTGCGCTTTCGCCCAGGGCTCCATCGTTACCTGTGCCACGGCGTTAGTCCGTCGTCCGCTCGGCCTTGTCCTTGGCGTTGGTGCCCTTGATCATCTCGCGCATCTTCGCCCAGTCCTCGTCGCCCAGCGGCGCCAGTGTCTGGTAGAAATTGCCCGAATTGGCCTGATAGCCGGCCCCGTCGATGGCGATGGTCTGCCCGTTCACCCATTCCGCCCCCGGCCCCATCAGGAACACGGCCAAATTGGCCAGCTCATGCATTTCGCCATGCCGCCCCATCGGGTTCATCCGGTCGGAAGAATTGTCGCCGCGTCCGCCGGGCGATAGCCGCGCGCTCATCCCCTCGGTCGGAAAAAGTCCCGGCGCGATGGCGTTGAAGCGCAGGCCGTAGCGGCCCCATTCGGTCGCGAGGCTTTGCGTCATTACGTTGATGCCCGCCTTGCTCATGGCGGAGGGGACCACGAAAGGCCCGCCGTTCCAGACCCAGGTGGTGAGGATCGAGAGGAAGTTGCCGCGCTTGCCTTCCTTGATCAGCCGCGTGCCGACTTCATGCGTCATGGTGAAGGTGCCGCGAAAGACGATATCGGCGATGGCGTTGAAGCCGTTGATAGAAAGGTCTTCGGTACGGCTGATGAAATTGCCCGCGGCATTGTTGACGAGACCGGTCAGCGCGCCGCCTTCCCAGATCGTGTCGATCATCGCGGTGATATTGGCGTGATCGCGAATGTCGCAGGCATGGCCCACGACGGTTCCGCCATGCCGGCTCATCAGTTCGTCGGCAGTTTCGGTGAGCTTGCCTTCGCGCCGCCCGCAGATGTGCACCTCCGCGCCGAGCTTGAGAAACGCCTCGGTCATTTCCTTGCCCAGCCCGGTCCCACCGCCGGTGACGAGGATACGCTCGCCTTCCATCAAGCGATCGCGATACATCAGTTTGGTAATATCCATGGCGTTCTCTCCTCACCCGCTGTTCGTTTATTTCGCTGCGATAGCGGGATCGAACCGGCTTGGCGACTTTCCTTGAATGATACGCTCTTCGGGTCCAATTCGCTGCGATGGACACGACTCGCCACAGGAGAAAATCGACCACCCCTATGTCCAAGATCGCCCCTTTGAACCGCTTGCATTTCCGGACCGCCTATCGGCAGGAGGAGAATGCCTGCGTTGCCGAACGGCTTAAACAGGCCGCGCCCGTTTCCGCGCGCCACGAGGAAGCGCAGGCTCTGGCGGTAAGGCTGATCGAAGACGCGCGCAGCCGCAAGGCGAGCGGGATCGACGCATTCCTGCATACCTATGGCCTCGCGACAGAGGAAGGCATCGCGCTGATGTGTCTTGCCGAGGCGCTGCTACGCGTGCCCGATCACGAGACCGCCGACGCGCTGATCCGCGACAAGCTGGGCGATATCGACTGGGGCGAACATCTGGGCGAAAGCTCCTCCACCTTCGTCAACGCGGCGACCTTCTCGCTGATGCTGACCGGCGAAGTGCTGGAACGGCCCGAAGAGCACCAACGCGGCATGGGCAAGACGCTGAAGCGGACCGTCAACCGGCTGGGCGAGCCGGTGATCCGCAAGGCGACGCTGCAGGCGATGCGGATTCTCGGTGGGCAGTTCGTTTATGGCCGCACGATCGGCGAAGCGCTGAAACGCGCCAAGCCGGAACGGGCGAAGGGCCTGACGCACAGTTTCGACATGCTCGGCGAAGCGGCGATGACCTTCGAAGATGCGGAGCGCTACCGCCGGGCCTACGAGCGTGCGATCGAGCGGCTGGCGGGCGAGACCGACGGGACGATCCAGTCGAGCCCCGGTATTTCGGTCAAGCTGTCGGCGCTCTATCCGAAGTACGACATCTTCCACCAGGATGCCGCGGTCGAGGCGCTGGTGCCGATGTTGCGCGATCTCGCCATCAAGGCGCGCGATGCCAACATGCACTTCAACATCGATGCCGAGGAAGCCGAGCGGCTTGAGATTTCGCTCGATATCATTGAGCGGCTGGCGGCGGACGATGCGCTGTTTACTAAGGCCGACGGCACCCGCTGGGACGGCTTCGGCCTCGCCATCCAGGCCTATCAGAAACGCGCCGCGCCGCTGTGCGACTGGATCGTCAAGCTCGCCCGGCGGCATGATCGCCGCTTCATGGTGCGTCTGGTCAAAGGCGCGTATTGGGACACCGAGATCAAGCTGAGCCAGGTCGGCGGCTACGAGGACTTCCCGGTTTTCACCCGCAAGGTGGCGACAGATGTTTCCTACCTCGCCTGCGCTGCGAAACTGCTCGAAGCGCCCGACGCGATCTATCCGGCCTTCGCGACACACAACGCCTATACGGTCGGCGCGGTAAAGGCTCTTGCAGGACATACCGAGTTCGAGTTCCAGCGCTTGCACGGCATGGGCGAAGAGTTGTTCGAAGCGCTTGCCGCGCAGGAGGGCAACCGCAAGACACCGGTACGCATCTACGCGCCGGTCGGCGTGCACAAGGACCTGCTGGCCTATCTCGTCCGCCGCCTGCTGGAAAACGGCGCCAACTCCTCCTTCGTCAACCGCATGGCCGATGCCGAAGTACCGGCGGTGGAACTCGCCAACGACCCGGTCGAGGAGCTCGCACTGCTCGAGCCCAAGCGCAATCCGGACATCCCGCTCCCGGCGGATATTTTCCCGGGGCGGCGCAACAGCATCGGTGTCGACCTCGCCGATCCGCTCGTGCGCGATCCGCTGCTGCAGCGGCTCGAGGCGCTCGAAAGCAGGCACTGGTATGCCGGGCCGACCTTCCCGTCCGAAGACGCGGGCGAGGAAGCGCCGATCAATGCGCCGCAGGACCTGACGCACGAAGTTGGCACGCGCCGCGATTCGACCGAAGAGGAAGTGCGCGCGGCCATCACGCAGGCCGAATTCATCCAGCCGGGGTGGAACGCCCTCGGCGGCGAGAAGCGAGCCGTGCTGCTCGAAGCCGCCGCCGACCTGTTCGAAGACCACATGGACGAATTCCTCAGCCTGTGTCGGCGCGAGGCGGGGAAGACCGTGCTCGACGGCGTGCTGGAGGTTCGCGAGGCGGTCGACTTCCTGCGCTATTACGCCACCGAAGCGCGGCGGCAATTCAGCGCCCCGATCATGCTGCCGGGTCCGACCGGCGAGGAAAACCGCCTGCATCTTGCCGGGCGCGGCGTATTCGCAACCATCAGCCCGTGGAACTTCCCGCTGGCAATCTTCATCGGCCCTGCCGCCGCCGCGATGGCGGCGGGCAATACCGTCATCGCCAAGCCCGCCGAGCAGACCCCACTGATCGCCGCGCTGGCGGTGAAGCTATGCCACGAGGCGGGTATTCCCGAGGAAGTCTTCCAGCTCCTCCCGGGGGCGGGCGATGTCGGGCAGATGATTACCGGCGATCCGCGCATAGCAGGGGTCGCCTTTACCGGCTCGACCGAGACCGCGCAGGCGATCAACCGCTCGCTCGCCGCACGCGAAGGGCCGATCGCGACGTTTATCGCCGAAACCGGTGGGCAGAACGCCATGATCGTCGACAGTTCTGCCTTGCCCGAACAGGTCGCGCGCGATGTCGTCGCCAGCGCGTTCCAGAGCGCCGGCCAGCGCTGTTCGGCCCAGCGCATGCTCTACATCCAGGACGACGTATACGACGACATGCTGGCGATGATCCGCGGCGCGTTCGCAGCATTGCAGATCGGCGATCCGACCGATTTCGCCATCGATGTCGGCCCGGTGATCGATCCCGATGCCAAGGCTGCGCTCGAACGCCATGTCGCGCGGCGCAAGAAGGCCGGGCGCACGGTGTGGCGGCGCAAGCTTCCGCGCGGCACCGCCAACGGCTGCTTCGTCGCGCCAACCATTATCGAGCTCGACTCGATCCTCGATCTGAAGCGCGAGAATTTCGGGCCGATCCTGCACGTTGCGCGCTACAAGGCCGACGGGCTCAACCGGGTCATCGCGGACATCAATTCGACCGGCTATGGCCTGACGTTGGGCCTGCACAGCCGCATCGAAGCGACGCGCCGTTATGTAGAAGCGCGCGCGCGGGTCGGCAATTTCTACGTCAACCGCAACCAGATCGGCGCGGTGGTGGAAAGCCAGCCCTTCGGCGGCGAGGGTCTGTCGGGCACCGGCCCCAAGGCGGGCGGCCCGCATTATGTCGCCCGCTTTGCGACCGAGCGGGTAGTCTGTATCGACACCACGGCTGCGGGCGGCAACGCAACACTGCTGGCGAGTTAGCGACGGCCGACCAAGAGGGGGGTTCGCAAGGCGGCGCTGAATGATTATACAGCGCCGCCATGGGCCGATTCCTCAAGCTTTTCATCGCAATATTCGCTCTCGCCTGGTCGCACGCGGCGATGGCGGAGGTGAAGATGCACTTCCATTCCTTCAACGGGTCCGTGCTGTTCGGACGCTATCCGCATGCCTTCGTGGTGCTGGAGGGCAAGCTGTCCGACGGGACGGTGGTGAAAGAGAATTACGGTTTCTCGGCAGCGAAGACCACGCCGGCGATCCTCAACGGCCCGGTCGAACACGCCATCATCCATGAAGAGCCGGACATGATCCGCAAGACCAACCGGCATTTCACCCTTTCGCTGACCGACGCGCAGTACCGCAAGGTCCGGGCCGAGGTCGACAAATGGCGCAACGCGCCGGGCAAGTTCTACAGCCTGGAAACGCGCAATTGCATCCATTTCGTCGGCCGTATGGCGCAGCTGGCTGGCCTCAAGGTCGAATACCCTCAGAAGATGTTGCGCCGCCCCAAGAAGTGGTTGAACCACGTGGCGAAGCTCAACCCGAGCCTGGGCGCCAAGCAGCTCTGACACAAAGCGCCTCCTCTTCACAGGAGGGGGGTAACATCGGCTTGGCCCTTGCCCCGCCGCGCCAAGTCCGGAATCACTCGCGCATGGCAATTCTCAGCGACAAGTGGATTCGCGAAGCGGCGCAGACGCGCGGCATGATCGAACCGTTCGAGGAAGCGCAGCGGCGCGACGGCTGCATTTCCTACGGTCTCAGCTCGTTCGGCTACGACGCCCGCGTCGCACCCGAATTCAAGATCTTCACAAACGTCAACAGCGCGGTTGTGGATCCCAAGGATTTCGACGGCGACAGTCTGGTCGACCGTGAGACCGAAGTCTGCATCATCCCGCCCAACAGCTTCGCGCTGGCCCGCACGGTCGAATATTTCCGCATCCCGGAAGACGTGCTGGTCATCTGTCTCGGCAAGAGCACCTATGCCCGTTGCGGGATCATTGTGAACGTCACGCCGCTGGAGCCGGGTTGGGAAGGCCATGTGACGCTGGAGTTTTCCAATACCACGCCGCTCCCGGCCAAAATCTACGCCAATGAAGGCGCGTGCCAATTCCTGTTCCTGCAAGGCAACGAGCGACCCGAAGTCACCTATGCCGACCGCGCCGGCAAATATATGGGCCAGCGCGGCGTGACGCTGCCGCGTTTATGAGAATGATCCATGCCACCCGCTCCCTCCACCCTTCCACCCGGATGATAACTCCGGAGTACGATCCGGGTGGAAGGGTGGAGGGAGCGGGTGGCGCGGCCTTGGGAAGAACATGACCACCTCAAAAGTGCCGTTCTGGCGCTGCGTCCCCAAAGAAGGCGCGGGGCGATTCCTGTTGCCCATCATGCCGGCCGCCACTGTAGGGCCGGAGGGCGCGCCGCATGTCATGGGCGGCGTCGCCCTCGCGGCCCTGATCGACGCGATGGAACTGGAGAGCGAATTGCCGCTGCAATACGCGCATGTGCAGTTCCTCAGCCCGACCCAGCACGTCGAAGAGTTGGAGATTTCCTGCGAGCAATGTGGTGGCGGCCGGGCGATTGCTCAGTATGCCGCGAGTGCTCACGTCAATGGCCGGCCCACGCATCGCGCGAGCGCGGCTCTCGGGGCACGCGAGCCGAGCGAGCAGACGCTATTTGCCGAGATGCCGGACGTGCCTGCCCCCGATGAAAGCGAAGAGCGGGCCCATACCTATCCGGTCGCTCCGGGCGGCTTGCTCGACCAGATGGACTATCGCATCGCCGCCGAAGACAATGCGCGCGGCCTGCAGGCGATCTGGACCCGCAGCCGCGCCGGGTTCGCCGTCGATGCCGCGTGGCTGGCGATCATTTCCGACTTTTTCCTCGGCGCGCACCCCGGTGCGCGCGGGCCGGGGTCGTCGAGCCTCGATGCAATGCTGCGCTTCGTCCAGCCTTGCGAGCCCGGCTGGGTGCTGTCGGTCACCGACTTCGGCGCCTACTCGCGCGGTGTGGTGCACGGCTCGGCCCGGCATTTCAGCGAGGGCGGACGGTTGCTTGCTATTTCGAGCCAGAGCGGCGTGCTGCCGCGCACCCCGCAAGCTTCTTCCGAAGCCTGACTTCGGCGCTTTAGTCTTCCTCCCGCACCAGCCTGTCGTCGGTCACGCCGCGGGCCTTGAGCGCTGTGGCGAGGTCTTCTTCCATTGGCGGCGGGCCGCACAGATAGACAATACCGTTGAAATCGACGCCGACCTGTTCAAGAAATTCTCCGTCGATCTGGCCGTGGTGCAGGCCTTGGACATTCTCGTCGGTCAGCACGAGGTCGAGCTTGAGCCCCGGCATCTTTTCCAGCTCGTCGCGCAGGATGATGTCCTTCTCCTCGCTGTTGGAGAAGATCAGGCGATAGCCTTCGAGATCGCCGTGCTCCGCCTGCCGCGCGCGCAGGATCGCAATGAAAGGCGTGATCCCCGCCCCGCCAGCGATGATCGTGCCCGGCCCCCTGTCTTCGATCGCGCCCCACGGGTCTTCGATCATGACACCGTCACCCGGCTGCATCTGCCCGATCTGCTCGGTCACGCCATCATGGGAGGGATAGGATTTGATGACGAATTGCAGGTGATCCGCAGCGGGCAGTGAAGCGAAGGTGAAAGGGTGTTGCTCGTCGCGCCAGCCGTCTCGGTCGAGCGCGAAGTCCGTCGCCTGCCCCGGGCGGAAATCGAATCCATCGGGTTTCGGGAAGGTAAGCTCGTTCACGTTGTGCGTAACGGACCGGATCGATTGCAGCGTGAGCAAGTGGGACATGCGGGCGTATTCCTGATTGCGGTTTGCGGGCCAGCGTTGGCCGCCGCCCTTCACCCTTTTCAACGAGCCGCTTTCTACGGCGGTTCCCACTACCGCGCGCAGCCGGTCGACAAGTCTCGACCATCGGCGATAGGGTGAGGACACGCGAAACGAGGATGCCCATGACCACACCCCTGTTCGACCAGTGGCGCGCGCGCTCGCCGCACTACGACGCTACCCACGAAGCGGTTTGCGACAGCGTCCGCGCCTTCGTCCGCCAAGAGATCATGCCGCATGTTGAGGAATGGGAGGCAGCCGGCGAATTGCCGCGCGAGCTGCATCGCAAGGCGGCCGAAGCGGGGATCATCGGTGTCGGCTATCCCGAGCATCTCGGCGGTAGCGGGACGTTGGAGGAAAAGGGCTGGGACCCGTTCCACTCGCTCGTCCAGTCGGAAGAGATGTGTCGCCCCGGCGCGGGCGGCATCCCCGCCTCGCTGCTGACCCACGGCATCGGACTGCCGCCGATCGTCGCTATGGGCAGCGACGAGTTGCAGCAGCGCATCGCGCCGCAAGTCCTGTCGGGAGAGAAGATCATCTGCCTCGGCATTACCGAGCCGGGCGGTGGATCGGATGTCGCACAATTGAAGACGAAGGCCGAGCGGCGCGGCGATCATTACGTGGTCAATGGCGCAAAGACGCTGATAACTTCGGGCATGCGCGCCGACTTTATCACGCTAGCGGTGCGCACCGGCGGGGACGGGATGGGCGGGATCTCGCTGCTGCTGGTCGAGACCGATCGCCCGGGTGTCAGCCGCACGCCACTGCAGAAAATGGGCTGGCATTCCTCGGACACCGCGACAATCCATCTCGACGATGTCGAAGTGCCTGCCGAAAACCTGATCGGGGAGGAAAACCACGGCTTCGGCGGGATCATGCGCAATTTCAACGGCGAGCGTCTGGGCATGGCGCAGCAGGCCGCCGCTTACGCCCGACTGTGCTACGAAGATGCGCTCGACTGGGCCCGCGAGCGTGAGACCTTCGGCCGCCCGCTGGTGACGCGCCAGGCGATCCGCCACAAGCTCGCGCGGATGCTGCAGATGATCAACGCGACGCAGGCGATGATCGACCACGCGGCATGGACGGTGAAGGAAGACTGCGCCTTTCCCGGCGATTTCGCGCTGCTCAAGGTGCAGGCGACGCAGACCATGGAATATTGCGCGCGCGAGGCGTGCCAGATCATGGGCGGTGCGAGCTTCGTGCGCGGCAACCGTGTCGAGCGCATCTATCGCGAGGTTCGGGTAATGGCGATCGGCGGTGGTTCGGAAGAGATCATGTACGATCTCGCCAGCCGTCAATTCGGGTTCTGAGGCGGGAACCCCCGCTGTCATAGCGGCTTTGACTCTCCGGACGCGCGCGCCCATGCAGGGCCGCAAAGGAGAGACCCCATGAGCAAAGAGTCCCGCGAATTCGACATCATCGTCTATGGCGCCACCGGCTATACCGGTCGCCTCGTCGCCGAACATTTCGTACGCCAGTATGCGGGCCGCGACGATGCACCGAAGTGGGCCATGGCAGGGCGCAACAAGGCGAAGCTGGAGGATGTGCGCACACTGATCGGCGCGCCCGATGAGACGCCGCTGGTGGTCGCCGACGCCGACAGCCGCGAAGCATTGGAAGCCATGTGCAAGCGCACCAAGGTCGTGCTGACGACGGTCGGCCCGTACCAGCTTTACGGAGACGATCTGGTCGCCGCTTGCGTCGCCACCGGCACCGACTATGCCGACCTGTGCGGTGAGCCGGGCTGGATGCGCGAACAGATCGACAAGCACCATGAAGCCGCCAAGACCAGCGGCGCGCGGATCTGCTTTTCGAGCGGGTTCGATTCGATCCCCTTCGACCTCGGCGTCTTCATGCTGCAAAAGGAAGCGAAGGAACGCTTCGGCAAGCCTGCCAGCCGGGTGAAGGGCCGCGTGCGCGGGATGCAGGGCACCTTCTCGGGCGGCACCGCCGCCAGCCTCACCGCGACGATGAAGTCGGTCGCCAAGAACCCCAAGCTGATCTCGATCCTGCAAAGCCCGTTCGGCCTCACGCCAGGCTTCGAAGGGCCGAACCAGCCGAGCGGCCTGCTGCCGGAATATGACGAAGACACCGGCAAATGGGCCGCGCCCTTCATCATGGCGACGATCAACACCAAAAACGTGCACCGCACCAATTTCCTGCTCGGCCATCCTTATGGCGAGGACTTCAAATACGATGAGATGATGCTCACCAGCCCCGGCGATGCCGGCAAGGCTGCCGCCAATGCGGTCGCGGAAATGCTCAAGAACCCGTTCGGCGCGAAGCCGCCCAAACCCGGCGAGGGGCCGAGCGAGGAAGAGCGCGAAAACGGTTTCTACGATGTCCTCTTCATCGGCAAAACCGATAGCGGCGAAGAGATCCGCTACGGCGTCACGGGCAAGTACGATCCCGGCTACGGCTCCACCAGCCGGATGCTGGCAGAAACCGGCATGGCGCTGCTCCACAAAGATACGCCCGGCGGGGTCGGCACGCCGGGCTCTTTCCTCGGCGAGAAACTGGTTGAAAGGCTTGAGGAAAACGCGGAGATTGCCTTCGCGGTCGAGAGCTGACCGCGCGCGCTACCGGCGCGCGTTATTTGGGGAGAGACCATAATGGCCATGATCGCATCGATTGCAGGCCGCCTGATGCTGGCGCTGCTGTTCATCCTCGCGGGATTGAACAAGATCATGAATCCGGCAGACACTGCCGCCTATATCGAGGCGCAGACGGCACTTCCGCCGTCGCTGGCGTTGCCAACCGGGATTTTCGAACTGGTGGCCGGGCTGTTTCTTGCAGCAGGTTTCATGACGCGGCTGAGCGCCTTCGTGCTGGCGGTCTTCACCCTGTTGACGATCCCGCTGTTCCACGCGCAGGTCAGCGATCCGACGCAGATGACGATGGCCCTGAAGAACCTCGCCATCGCCGGCGGGCTATTGATAGTCGTGGCCTATGGCCAGGCACGCGGTTCGGTCGACAAATGGCGCGAGCGTGACCGGGCGCGGAAGGCCGAAATCAAGGCCGCCCACGCCGAAGGCCGTGCCAAGGGGGCGGAAACCGCCGCCACGGCACGACACGACTAGAACGCGACGGGGAGCGCGCGCTCAGAAGCTGAAGCGCACGCTGCCCTTGATGTTGCGCCCTGCGAGCGGGACGAAGTCCTTGGTGAAGCTGGCGTGGCGGCGGCCGGTGACATCGAAGATGTTCTCGGCCTGAAGCAGCAGGGTCACGTTGTTGTCGCCGCGGATCGGTCGCCAAGCGATCGAAGCATTGACGAAGGTAAACCCATCGGTCGGCGTTTCGAACGCGCTCACGCTGTCCTGGTCGTCGAACCACTGGACTTCGCCGCGGATGTTGAACTGTTCCCAGTCCGCCTCGAGCGCGCCGAGCAGGCTTAGCGGCGGGGTGCGCGGGACGGAGCTGCCGTCGTCGAGGTCGGCATCGACATATTCGACATGAAGGTCGGTCGTCAGGCGGAACGGCCCGCTATCGATCAACGGGAATTCGATCTCGCCTTCGAAGCCGGTGTAAGTCGCGCCCTGCTGGAGATAGACGAAGACGGGAAGTTCGTCCTCCTCAAGACCGGTGTCCTGCAAGTAGATGAAGTCGTCGAACCAGTTGCGATAGGCGGCGAGGCTGATCGTCGCCGGACCGATGCGTCCCCGAAGGTAAGCCTCGACGCCCCAGGCGCTTTCGACCGAGAGGTCGGGGTCGCCGATTTCGAAGGCCTGCGTGGCAATGTGCGGCCCGTTGGAAAGCAGCTCTTCCGCACTCGGCGCACGTTCGGCACGGCTGACATTGACGCCGAAGCGCAAGCCGCTCTCGGTCTCGCGCGACAGGCTGAGCGCCCCGGAGAACGTGTCGAACTTCCGCTCGATTCCGACGGTGGTCGACTCGATATCGGTCGTTTCGTACCGCCCCGCAACCTCGAGCTGGACCCCGCCGAGATCGAATTCCTGCAAGGTGAAGACCGCGAACTGCGTCGTGGTGTTCTTCGGCACGTAGGCCTCGGCGCCGAAAGCAACGAAGTCGCGCAGGTAGAATTGCACGCCGGTGTTGCCGCCCCAGCCGTTGCGGCGGGTCTGGGCGAGCTCGGCGCGGGCTTCGAAGCCCTGCACGTCGAAAACCGTACCGACCTCGTCGCCTTCGAATTCGGTGTGGGTGTAATCGCTGAAGCCGGCGCGGGTGATCAGGGTGTCGAAGAAGCCGTCGCCGAGGTCGAGCTCGCCGCGAAGATCGGCGCGAAACTGCCGCAGGTCGATGCTGACGATCTCTTCGCCCCCTTCCCCGCCCTCGCCTTCTTCCTCTTCGCCTTCCTCCCCTTCGCCGTGATGATGGCCGCCCTCGGGGTTGCCGGGCACGCCGTAACGGGTGTCGTACCAGCCGACGGCAAAGCCGAGATTGCTATCGCCCGAAAAAAAAGTCAGGCCGGCATTGGCAGTCCAGGTTTCGGTGGCCGAATTGGGGACGAAGCCGGTCTGGTTGGCGGCCTCGCGCATCTCGTCCGCTTCCTCGAATTCGCCTTCTTCCTCCTCCTCATCCGCATCGGCCAGCAGGTCCGCACGCAGGTCCGGCGCGATCTGGAAGCCGGCGATCTCGAGGTCGTTGGTGTTGCGATAGGAGCCATCGACGTGGAACACGAACATCGATCCGAGCGGAGCATCGAGGGACGCGCCGAATTCCCGCGTATCGAGCGCGGTGTCGCCGCGCACCAGGCCATCGATGTGGATTTTCTCGTCCGGTATGCGCCGCGGAATGCGCTTGTCGATGACGTTCACCGCGCCGCCGATCGCCGAGCTGCCGTACAGCAGAACGGCGGGGCCGCGCAGGATATCGATGCGCTCGGCGGTCAGTACATCGATCGTCACGGCGTGGTCGACCGAGGTGTTGGAGACATCGATCGCGCCGAGCCCGTCGATCAGGACGCGCACGCGCTCGCCCTGGAGGCCGCGCAGCACTGGTCGGGAAGAACCGGGCGCGAAGCCGGTCGAGGAGACGCCGGGGATCTTGACCAAGGTGTCACCGAGCGTACCGTCGAGCGAGCGCTGCAGTTCGAACCCTTCCAGCACCGAGGTTCCGGCCAGCACATCGAGCTGGGTCAATCCGGCAGCCGTCACCACGATCTCGGGCGGGAGATCGCGCGAACGGTTGTGAAAGTCGTCGTCTGCCTGCTGGCTTGCGCGCTGATCGTCGTCCGTCTCGTCTTGCGCCGCGAGCGGGGCGGCCGCGAAAGCGCTAGCCAGAGCGATGGCGGAAACGGCGGAACGCAGGGGGGAAGCGTTCGATGTCATCGTGTAAGGACCTCTTGGTTGCGATCACCGGGCCGTTAGCGCAGCGGAACTGGACCAGCGCGGAACCGGATGATACAGAATAACATTATTCGCCGCGCTCAAAGCATGTGCGCATGCGGATAGCAACCGGAAATCCGACGAAGGACTGTCGGTCCGGGATCAATGGCGATCATGAAGAAAATGGAGCGGGCGAGGCGATTCGAACGCCCGACCCCAACCTTGGCAAGGTTGTGCTCTACCCCTGAGCTACGCCCGCTCACTGGCGCTCACCGACATGCGTGATGTCGGTCGGGAGGCGCGCAGGTAGCAGCGCTCTTCACCCCCCGCAAGCGGAAAATGCGATTTCGCCCGGCCTTCGCATCGGCCCTTCAAAAATGGTCCTGAAAGCCCACATTGCACCTGCTACACCGCGCAGAGCGAATCCGGATGAAGGGGAAGTTTCTTGGCCAGCATGGGTCTCAATATCGACGAACAGAAAGCCGTCGACAAATTCCGCCAGCAGGTCGTCGAACCTTCGATGACGAAGCTGGTGGTGCTCGATTTCTGGGCCGAATGGTGCGGGCCTTGCAAGCAATTGACCCCCGTTCTCGAAAAGGTCGTCGGCGAGTATGCCGACAAGGGCGTGGTGCTGGAAAAGGTCAATGTCGACGAAGAGCAGTTCATCGCCAGCCAGTTCCAGGTTCGCTCTATCCCCACGGTCTATGCGATGTTCCAGGGCCAGCCGGTGGCCGACATGACCAGCGCGCGGACCGAGTCGCAAGTGAAGCAGATGCTCGACCAATTGCTCGAGAAACTGCCGATCAACGCTGATGGTGGTCCTGATGGTGCCCCCCAAGGTCCTTCCGAGGAAGAGATCAAGCAGTTCATCGCGATGGGCGAGCAGGCGCTGAGCGATGGCGATGCAGAGCGGGCTGTCGGCATCTTCCAGCAAGTGATCGAATTCGCGCCGACCAGTATCGAGGCGATGTCGGGCTATCTGCGCGCGCTGATCGAAGCAGGCCATGCCGAGCAGGCTGAGGCGATGCTGAAGGAAATGCCCGAAGACGTCGCCAAGGATCCGGCTATCGAGCGCGTCAAAGCGGCGCTGGAGCTGTCCGCCAACAAGGTCGATGACAGCGAACTGGCCGCACTCAAGGACAAAGCTGCAGGCGGCGACATGGACGCGCGCTATGCCTATGCCGAAGCGGCGTTCGCCGCCGGCCAGCGCGACGCGGCTGCCGACGAACTGCTGGCGATGATCGAGGCCGATCGCGAGTGGAACGATGGGGCCGCGCGCACGAAGCTGCTGCAAATTTTCGAAGCGGTCGGGCTGGAGGACGAGTGGGTCGTCGCCACCCGGCGGAAGTTGTCGAAAATTCTTTTCGGATGAGGTTGCTCCGGCACTCAAGGTCCGTTCGGGCTGAGCCTGTCGAAGCCCAGCCGCAACGCTTTGCCTGCCCTTCGACAGGCTCAGGGCGAACGGGCGTGGGGAAGAGAATCTGACTATGCGGCTTTCGATCTTCCCTCTCATTGGCGCGATCCTGTTTCCGGGATTGCAGCTGCCCCTACATATTTTCGAGCCGCGCTATCGCGCGCTGATCGGAGACGCACTGGCGCGGGACCGGAGGATCGCCATGATCCAGCCGCAGGAAGCGCGCGAGGGCGTGCCGCTTTACACCATCGGCTGCGTCGGCAAGATCGACGAGATCGAAGCGCTCGACGACGGGCGCTACAACCTGATTCTCAACGGCGAGAGCCGTTTCAGACTGGTCGAGGAACTCGATGTCAGCACGCCGTTCCGCCAGGTCGAGGCGGAGCTGATCGGAGAAGATGGCGACCAGGTGCTGAGCGCGGTCGAGCGCGCCGGATTCGAGCGAGAAGCGCGCCGTTTCGCGGATGCGCAGGGCTATGCCGTGGATTGGGACTCGGTGCAGAATCTCGACGACCGATCGCTCATCAACGGGGTCTCGCAGATTGCGCCGTTCGATCCGGCTTCCAAACAGGCGCTGCTCGAAGCGCCAGATCTGGCAGCGCGCTGCGAGCTGCTGATCCAGTTGATGTATTTCTTCGGCCGCCGCGACGGCGACGACGATCAGGTGACGCTGCAATAGGCTTAAAGATTGAAGCTGCCGCGAATGCCGTCGACCACATATTGTGTCGCCAGAGCAGCGAGCAGGACCCCGAGCAGCCGGGTGATGACCGCTTCGACCCGGTCGCCGAGCAAACGGATCAGCGGGCCGGCAGCTATCAAGGCCACCATAGTAATCAGCAATACCGCTCCCAGCGCGCCGAGGATCACCAGGGTCTGGTCGGTGCCTTCGGCTTCGTTCATCAACAGCATGACCGCCGCAATCGCGCCCGGCCCCGCCAGCATCGGCATGGCCATGGGGAAGACCGAGACATCTTCGACCTGAGGTGTCGAGGCGACTTTCACCGCGCGTTCCTCGCGCCGCTGGGTTCGCTTTTCGAATACCATTTCGAAGGCGATCCAGAACAGCATGAAACCGCCGGCGATGCGGAAGCTGTTGAGGTCGATATGCAGCGCGGCCAGCAATTGCTCGCCGAACAGCGCGAAGCCGAGCAGGATAATCCCTGCGATGATGGTCGCACGGATCGCCATATTGCGCGCCTGGCTCGGTGCGGCGTCCTTGGTCAGACCGGCATAGATGGGCGCGCAGCCCGGCGGATCGATCACCACGAAGAAGGTCACGAATGCCGAAATGAAGAGCTCGGTCACCTATTCCGCTCCGGAAGGAATGATGCGATCGTAGACGGTTACCGGCGCGCCGCCGCGAAGCAGCGTGACACTGATGGTTCGCTCGCGCGCCCCAGCTTCGCCGCGCAGTTCGAAATCGTAGGTCAGCGTGGCATCGCTGGAGATGCTGTTCCCGGAACCACCAAGTTTCGCCGCCGGCGGGGCGTCGCAATCGGCGACTTCGGTCTGAATGAAAGCGGGCTCTTGCGGCGGGGCATCGGTTTGCCAGCCGGCATCGAACACCCACCGGTACTCGCCGTCGGACTGGCGCCTCCACATCGCCACGAACTCGCCGCTCTCACCCTCGGGTGTCGTCAGCGCGCCATTGGTCACTGCCAGCGATCCGTCGCAGCTCGACCACACGCGGTAAGGCTCCCAATCGACCGCTACCGGGGGATCCTCCATGCCGCGCAGGAAATCGCGCGCCGGGATCGCACCAGTGCGGCCGAAGATCAGTGCGCCATCGGCCATTGTCCTGCGAAAGGCGGTCCATTGCCCCTCGTCCTTGGCCATGCGCGCAAAGCCCAGTTCGGCGGTCACAACCTTGCTCGGGTTCGCTGTCAGCGGAATGCGCGGGAAATCGCCCCGCTGCGGGCCCGAAGCACACGCAGCCAGAGCGCAGGCCAAGCCGAGAACGAGCGCGCGCATCAGATCGCATCTTCCGGCAGGTCGATCCCCTCATTGCGATGGGCCGCAACCAGCGTGTTCCTGAGCAGGACGGCGATCGTCATCGGGCCGACACCGCCGGGCACTGGCGTGATTGCAGCTGCGACCTCGCTCGCCCTGCCGAAGTCGACATCGCCGACGAGCCTCCCACGCTCCTTGCCCGGCTCGGGCGGAAGCCGGTTGATGCCGACATCGATCACCGTCGCGCCGTCCTTCAGCCATTCGGGTTTGACCATCTCAGCGCGGCCCACGGCAGCCACGACGATATCGGCGCGCTTGACGACCTCGGGCAGGTTCCTGGTCCGGCTGTGCGCGATGGTTACGGTGGCGTTGGCGTCGAGCAGAAGCTGCGCCATCGGCTTGCCGACGATATTGGAGCGCCCGATCACGACCGCTTCGAGACCCGAAAGGTCTCCTAGCCGGTCAGCCAACAGCATCATGCAGCCGAGCGGCGTGCAGGGCACGAACCCACGCTGGCCGACCGACAGCCGTCCGGCATTGATGACATGGAAACCGTCGACATCCTTGTCCGGACTGATCGCGGCGATGATCGATTGTTCGTCAAGATGGTCGGGCAAAGGGAGCTGGACGAGGATCCCGTCCACCGCCGGGTCACCGTTCAGTTTCTTCACGAGAGCCAGGAGGTCTTGCGCAGTCGTATCCGCAGGCAGCTTGTACTCGAAGCTCTCCATATTGGCCGCCAGCGTCGCCTTGCCCTTGTTGCGGACATAGACTTCGCTTGCCGGGTCTTCGCCGACGAGCACGACGGCGAGGCCGGGCTTGCGGCCGGCTGCGGCTTCGAATTTCTCGGCCAGCGCCCCGACGCGTTCACGCAGGCGTGCAGCGAAGGCTTTTCCGTCGATGATCTCTGCGGTCATTGCGCCGCAATGGCGACATTCGTCAGGACGATCAACATCACTTGCAGCACGATGATGAGGACAAGCGGGGAGAAATCGATCGCCCCCGTGCTCGGCATGATCCGCCGGATCGGCCCGAGTACAGGCTCGAGCACGGCATTGATCGACTGGTAGATCTGGACCACAAAAGCATTCGACTGGTTGATGACGTTGAATGCCAGCAGCAGGCCGATCACGAACTGGACGATGACCAGCATGACCAGCACATTGGTCACGAGCTCGACGATCTGGATCAGGGTATACAGAAACACGTGTGTTCAAACCTCTCGCACAG
This sequence comes from Erythrobacter litoralis HTCC2594, assembly GCF_000013005.1. Classification (GTDB taxonomy): domain Bacteria; phylum Pseudomonadota; class Alphaproteobacteria; order Sphingomonadales; family Sphingomonadaceae; genus Parerythrobacter; species Parerythrobacter litoralis_A. The sequence continues at coordinate 2,331,963 of NC_007722.1, forward strand.
GCGGTGGGGCAGTCCTTATCCTTTGGCTAGCAGCCGCAGGGTGTATCAACAACATAATACGCATGGCGCGCCGGTTCAATCAACGGTTCAATCGTCGGCCCTGATCAGCGTTCCCGCGCCGCGCGCCGTAAAGAATTCCAGCAGCATTGCGTGCGGTACGCGGCCGTCGAGCACGACTGCCGCCTCGCAACCGGCCTCGACTGCGTGGACGCAGGTGTCGAGCTTGGGGATCATCCCGCCGGAGATCGTGCCGTCGTCCTTCAGCTTCGCAATCTGTGCGGGGGTCAGGTCGGTCAGCAGCCCGCCTTGCTTGTCGAGCACGCCCTTCACAGCGGTGAGCAGGAACAGCCTCGCGGCGCCCAGCGCCGCCGCGATCGCGCCCGCCATGGTGTCGGCATTGATGTTGTAGGTGTGGCCGTCCTCGCCCGCACCGATCGGCGCGACGACCGGAATCATCCCCGCGCTGACCGCGGTATCGAGGATCGTCGTATCGACATGGGTCGGTTCGCCGACGAAGCCGAGATCGAGTATCTGTTCGATCTGGCTCTCCGGATCGCGCGTCGTCCGCTCGAGCTTGGTCGCGGTCACCAGCGATCCGTCCTTGCCCGATACACCCATGGCCTTGCCGCCGGCCTGCGCGATCCAGCCGACCAGTTCCTTGTTGATCGCGCCCGACAGAACCATCTCCGCGACTTCGGCCGTCGCCTTGTCGGTCACGCGAAGCCCGTCGACGAAAGTGCTTTCGACGCCCAGGCGCTTCAGCATGGCGCCGATCTGCGGCCCGCCGCCATGCACCACCACCGGATTGATTCCGACAGCTTTCAGCAGGACGATATCCTCGGCGAACTCCCGTGCAGCCTTCGGATCGCCCATGGCGTGGCCGCCGTATTTGACCACGAAGGTGCGGCCGGCATAGCGCTGGAAATAGGGCAGCGCTTCGATCAGCACTTCGGCTTTCGCCAGTTCGGTTTTTTCCGTGGCAGTCATGGCAAAAGCGCCGCTCCCGTCAATTGCAGGAGCAGCGCCTAGCCTCTCTTCCGCTCACTGGGAAGTTCTTGCGTGCGGCGATTTACTCGGTCGCGGTGTCCGGGTCGGGGCCGGTCACGGTTTCGACGTCGTCGACATTGGCCGGGATATCACCCGCGCCATTGACCTGTTCGAGCGCTTCGTCGCTCGGCGGGGTGTCGAGGTCGGTCAGCATGCGCTCTTCGGCGGTCGCTTCGTCGACATCGCTGAGCGCGACTTCATCGGCATCGCCGGCCGGGTTCAGCAATACGCCTACCCCGACGACTGCGAGGACCGCGAGGAGCGCCACCCATAGCCACTTGGTCTTCGATCCGGTCGTTTGGGTCTGGTCGTTCATGGTCAAGTCTCCGTAATTCCGTGGGGTAAATGCCCCTTGAGAAAAACAACGACCTAACCCTCTTGCCGTTCCGATCTCAGTCGAGCGCAAAATTGCGAGTGCTCAGAATTTCATAGGCGCGATCGCGCGGGTCGATTGTTGCCAGCTTCGCATCACGTTCGCGCAGGATCGCTTCGATATCGGGTCGGCTGTATCGCAGCGCATGCGTCAGCCAGCGCCCGACCTTGTCGATACCTTTGTCGATGCCTGCATCGTCCAAGACGAGCCTGTCGAGCCGTGCGATGATCGCTTCGGCGGGCATCAGATATTCGTCGGTCACCCATTGATTGACCGCCATCCAGGTGGTCGGGAGGCCATCGCAGTCGAAGTTCAGACCGACCACGTGGACGACTTCGACAGCATCATCCTTCTCCGGGCGATGCAGCGGCTCGACCCCGACCAAAGCCGATAACGGCAAGAAAATGTGGAAGTGTCCGTGCTCGTTCGAACCACGCTGCTCAGGTGGATGCGCGTGATAGAACCAGCGTGCCGTGCTGTTTGGATCGATTGCATCGCCATTCGGATAGTGATCCCATTGGCGAAAGCCCGATGGTTCGGCGGGGAGGACGCGCTCGATCAACATCGCCCCCTCCGCCGCCATTTCCGCGCTGAGCGCCAGCAACGCCGCGCGCCCAGCCTCTCTCGAGGGTGCGTCAGCCAGCATCGTCGGCCATGGCTTCTTCTTCCATCGCATCACCTTCGGCTTTGTCCGCCCCGCATTTGGCAGCGCCACAGCCTTCACCTTTGTCTGCGCCGCATGCCCCACAGGCGCTGCAGCCGTAGGCCGAACAGGCCCCGCATGCTCCACAGATCGCGTCGCAGGCCGACAAGGCCGGAGCCGCCAGCGCGAGGCCGCCGGCAACCTTGAGGAAGTTCTTCAAGCTATCGTTCGCCATCACTCTCTCCTTGCTGAAGTGGTAGCTGCGGGTTCGCCATCTCCGGCCACGAGGTTACATCTGCCCACAGGAAATTGCGGCAGGCGAAGCCCAATCGACCGTCGCATGCCGTAGAATTCCTGCATGACCGTAGTTCGACCTCCGCAATTCGACCGCAGATGGCAGCGCAAGCGTCGCTGGGCCGCGCGATGGCGGCAATGGCGGCCGTGGCTGATCATCGTAGGTCTGGTCGCTCTCACACTGATACTCAGCGGCAAGCCGACCGCGCTCCGCGACCCGGTCGAAGTCGATCGCGCCTTCACCCTGTGCGGCGAAGGCAGCAGCGCTGCCTGCGTGATCGACGGCGACACGGTCGCGATCGGCCAGCGCCGCATCCGCCTCACCGGCTTCGATACGCCGGAGCTCGACGGTGCCTGCCCAGCCGAGGCCGCCAAGGCGCGCGAGGCCCGTACGGCGCTGCGCGATTGGCTGAACGAGGGCGCTTTCCTGCTCGGCGGCGGAAAGGATGCGCCGCGCGACCGATACGGCCGCGAGCTGCGCGATGCCTGGCGCCGGATCGAAGGCGACGAGGAATGGCTGGCGGAACGGATGATCGGGCAAGGCCTCGCCGCGGACGATAGCTGGAGCGGCAGCGCAGTGGATTGGTGCGCCTGACGCTTGGCTTGGCGCGCGTCCGGTGGCACGGTCGGCGGATGCGATATCCAATCCTGTTTCTGCCCTGCCTGACCTTCGCCGCCTGCGCCGACCCAGAGATCGCCGCCACACCGGCACAGTCCGAGCACGACCTCTTCTTCGCGGCGTTGGCCAGCCATTGCGGCGAGGCCTATGCGGGCGAACTGGTCAGCACGGACGAAGCCGACGCCGACTTTCGCGGGGCCGACATGGTCATGCACGTCCGCGAATGTGACGAGAGCGAAATCAGGGTCCCGTTCCACGTCCAGCGCGCCGACGGCAGCTGGGATCGTTCGCGCACCTGGGTCTTTACCCGTACCGACGGCGGCCTGCGGCTCAAGCACGATCATCGCCATGACGACGGGGAGCCCGATGCCGTGACCATGTATGGCGGGGACACGGTGGATGCGGGGACCGCGCGGAGCCAGGGCTTCCCGGTCGATGCGGAAAGCATCGCCCTGTTCGAACGCGAGGGGCTCGATGCCTCGGTGACTAATGTCTGGACCGTCGAAGTCGATCCCGCGGGCAGCGAGGATGCCGAATTCGCCTACCAGTTGCAGCGCACGGTCGCAGGCGGTGCGCCGGCGGACCGCTTCTTCCGCGTCGCGTTCGACCTCACCAGACCGGTCGAGCCGCCGCCCACCCCGTGGGGAGCAGCCCCGCCGTCCTGATCCCCGCTACACCCTGAGCCCATTTGGGCGCGGGCGCTCGCGGCGCTGCAAGTTCATGCCGGACCGGGTTTAGTACACCACGCTGTCGGAGCCGCGCGCGCCTGTCCGCGGCCTGCGACTAACATTTGGACACCGCGCAAGTTCTCAAGTAAAAGCGAAGAAAAACGGGCGCGATCCTCTGCAGCGAAGAGCGCAGTATTCACTCTGTGGGAGGAATGCCGTATGGACGAACGTCCAGAGACTTCAGACGACAGTTCGCCGCACGATCGCCGCGACAGTGATCGGCGTGGGGGCGACCGGCGCAGTGACGACCGGCGCGGAGACGACCGGCGCGACGGCGACCGGCGCGACGGCGACCGGCGCAAACCGACGCGCGATGGCGAAACGCCCTATACCGGCCCCGAACGCCGCAAGCACGAACGGCGCAGCGGAATCGACCGGCGCGATTGATCCGGGCTGGAGGGGAACGCTTCATTCGCGCGGATAAAGCTGCTGGCATGCTGGTGGCGAAACCGACCTTCGGCCAGCGCCGTGTCTTCGGACCCGCCTCCATGGCTCCATGGCGCGTTCATCCTTTCCCTTGAGCCGCCTCCGGCCGCACTATCCCCCTTTGAAAAGGGGGAGGAAACATAAAAAAGGAAACTGCAGCGAACGCCTTGGAGAGAATGATTGCCTATTGCGATGAGCGGTTCACGCATTTCAGGAACCTTGGGCGATGGTACTATCGCTGGTCCTATGTGCTCTCGATCATCGCCGTTATCGCCAGTGTTTCGGCGGGTGTGCTGGCGATCTGGGATTTTGCATCGAAAGAGATCATCGGCACGATCGCGCTGACGCCAGCCCTGATGGCGACGATCGCGAGCCAGCTCAAACTGGTCGAGAAATCCAACTGGTTCTACATGGGCGCGCGCCGCTTTCGCGCCTTCGCGCGCACCATGCGCGTCGAGGCCGTGGGGGGCGTGCCCATCAACAAGGTCGAGGAATACGCCAGGCTGCTCAACGACTATGAAGTCGGTGCGCAACAGCAATGGACCGACCAGCTGAACTTCCAGTTCGACACTGCGCAGGACGGGGGCAGGTAGTCACCGCATTCCGGAGCAGCGCAAAACCTGCCGCTCCGGCGTCCATCAATCGCGCCGCGCGGTGACGGTCACGGGGACGGGGTGATGGAATGGAGGGATGCGGGGGCGGGTGTTCGCAGCTTGGTGGGCGCAGCGGGTGGCAATGGAACGCGCTTCATACGCGAGGATGAGGCAATTTTTGGGCGCGTAGGGAAGTCTATAAGTTGTTAAAAAGCCAGCCCATGGCGATGCCTATAAACGGTGACACGGCAAGTATGACCCACGGCCAACGAGATTTGCGCAATTTCGGATCCGTGGAGAACGACAGTCCGCGATCAGACCACCAAAGTGACCTGAGTTTGCGCGGCGCACGAAAATCCGGGCGTTCAATCTTGGGCATGGGGTCGACGATAATGCGACGGCTGGCGATGTTTGCGCAACCGCGAATTCCACAGGTGCCGCCTCTAGGGTTCCGGCTCTCATCCCTTACCTTCCAGCAAGCGGGAGTGGTAGCGACTTGATCCGGGCCTAATCGCAGCGGGGTGGTCTTCCCGGGCGCAACACTAAGAGGCAATCTTGCCAAGTGCCCACCTGGAATCCCCGCAACACCAAGCGCGCCCGCAAACTGCGCAACACGGCCACCCCGGCAGAACAACGCCTGTGGCAACACCTCTCGCGATCACAGCCGGGCGCAAAGTTCAGCCGCCAGATGCCGGTCGGCCCATGGTATGCCGACTTCCTCTGCCGCGAACTCAAGCTGGTGATCGAACTCGACGGCTTCAGCCACGACGTCCAGCCCGACCGCGACGAGCGGCGCGATGCGGACCTGCGCGAGCTGGGCTATCACGTGCTCCACTTCACCAATGCCGATGTGATGAACAACACCGAAGGCGTAGTGATCGCCATCCAGCGAAAGATCGCAGATCTGCGTGGTTTGAAATAGAAGGCACAACCAATTTCCCACCCGCCTGCGGAAGGGAAGCGAGACGTTGTGCTTGAGCGCTTAGTCGCAGCAGGGTGGGCAAATCCAGACAGCAGAGGCTCCGCGCCCACCCCTAACCGCTGGCCTATGACCGTCTCCGCTTCGCTCCGACTCCCCGCAAGCGGGAGTGGAATCATGTTGCGCCGCCCAGTCCCCTCCCGCTTGCGGGAGGGGCAGCGAGACTTAGCGACCCCGGACTTGATCCGGGCGAGCTTAGTCGCAGCGGGGTGGGCTGTGGCGCTGAAGGGAGTTGCGCATGCCGTCACGGGAGCTCCGCGACTATCTACGAGCGGAACACAAGCCAAAACACGAGCAGCGCACCCTGCCCGACGGCGATCAGGAAGAGGCGGTTCGAGAAGGGCTGCTTGCGGGTCTTGTGTCGGAACAGCGCGCGGCCTGCATAGGCACCGGGCGTGCCGCCGAGCAGCGCGAAGGCCAGCAAGTCCGCCTCCGACGTGCGCCGCCGCCCCCCTTCCGCCCGCGCCTTGTCTATCCCGAACGCCGCAAAGGCGACGAAGTTGATCGCGATCAGGTAGTAGGTGATGGTCTCGGGGGTGAGGTAGTCCAATGTGAGCGACTCATCGAGGGAATTGCGGGCGGTCGGTGCCGTTCCCGGACTCCCTATGAAACAAAGGGATATTATCGCCTTACCTGATCCATCATCAGTCCTTTAAGATATCTGTTATTGCAGGGGTAGGTCGCTTCTTGAGGGCCTTTCGCACATTCTTGCCTACCTCCTGCGCATCTGAGCCAGCTTTCGTCGAAGTGACCTCGTCGATCAGATCCGCTTGGATCATCGAAATTTTGTAGTCCGATTTGACGATCAACCACAAAGAAATGAGGACGCTTAAATTTATCGATATTTGGAACCATATGATAACAAATGGCGCCACCTTAGACGTGTCACTATAAACTGCATGGAAGAATATGTTTGACATTAGGGCTAGTAGAAATGTCGAGAATGCGGCAATGTACGACTTAACAAGCATTCTAAAGGCTGACGTCGCTCTAATAGCCTGTGATTGAGACACCCTCTCATACGGTATCGCTGGGAAGCCTCGCGCCAACCTAATGAAGACTGCCGCCAGTAGTACCCCTAGGAGGATTGGAAGCGAACCGCTGAGCTTAAGGGTTATCTCGCTGGCGCTAGATGAGAAGGCTATCCCTCCCCCTGCAGCGGCGAGAAAGTACCCGAAGAAATACCTCATTCAACGACAATCTTCTTATCTTCGACCCAGCGAACATATTCACTGACCAGAGTGTCAGTGGCGTGATCAAAATCGATGAGAATGTTTTTTTCTTCAGCGACGTCAAACGGGCGCTTCGCACCCAAAATTACACCGCCATCTTTGATCTCGCCATCCTTCCCTGCAATCCCCACTATTCCGTCGTCCATATCGGCAAGCTCCGTCACAACATCTTGGAGCGCCTCCTTTACCTTCTTGTCGCGTGGGCCTGCGACAGACCATTGAACGTCAGCCACCAAGCGGTTCTTATCTCCCATGGAGTCCATCAGCTTCTCGAAGGACTCTGCTGGAACGACGGCCTGCACGACGGCCTCCGCTTTACTCCATGCCACCGTCCTAGCTCCAATTCTGGTCTTAACTTCTTTGCCTACATTCAAGGCAACTCCCTTGGAATTGGAAGAACTACCACGAATTCTGAATTTGGAAACGCGCCCGATGTCATCGCCGGTTTCCGCTCTGTCCAGCACCGCGCTCAAGGCAATCGACCTGCCCACCAACTTTTGGAGCAGCCATTCAAAGAACAGCTCTACATCGCGCTTGCGGAACCCTTTTACATTTACGAACAATAGATGATCGTGGCGCACGAAAAAGTAGCAGAGACCTTGGATGAAATCTTGTTTTTCACCAGCCTCCTGTTCCATGAGTTCGAACAGCGTTGCTAGCGTATTCGTCGTCAGCTGCTTTTGCTGTTCATTCCTCCTAAGCACAGGCTGGAGCAAGCCGGGTACAACCTCGCAGATTATCCCTGCCATGCCGTCAGTTACGTCGGCGAACTCGTTTAGGAGCAGCTCTCGCCCTTCTTGCCCAAGTATCATGACACGCTCGGTTGGCGCCTCCGACAGCTTTTGATTGCCGTTGACCGCCTTGTTCAAGCATTCACGTAGAGCGGCCTCGAAGGAACCTTCGCCGGAGACTGCAGAATGACGATAATTGATCGGAAGATATTTGGTAGCCATCATCCAAGTATAGACAAGGACTAGTTCTAAGCAACTAACATCACTCCGCCGCCACACTCCCGGCGCTGCCACCTTCGTCCCCAAACATATCCGGCCCGTCGTCCACCGCCTCTTCCTCGTTCGCGGCCTTGCCGGCGCCGTGGCGCTTGTCGAAGGTGCTCCACACATCCTGCCAGTTGCCCTTGGTCGCGCCCTTGGAATATTCGGTGGCGCGCTGTTCGAAGAAGTTGGCGTGTTCGACGCCGTTCAGGAGCGGGGCGAGCCAGGGGAGCGGGTGGTCGTCGACCATGTAGATCGGCTGCAGGCCGAGCTGGCCGAGCCGCCAGTCGGCGATGTAGCGGATGTATTTCTTGATTTCCTTCGGCGTCATCCCGGAAACCGGACCCATTTCGAAGGCGAGGTCGATGAAGTTGTCTTCCAGCCGCACCGACTTCTGGCAGATGTCGATGATGTCTTCCTTCACCGCCTTGGTGTAGCAATCGCGCTCGCGCACGAATTCGTGGAACAGCCGCACGATGCCTTCGCAGTGCAGGCTCTCGTCGCGGACCGACCAGCTGACGATCTGGCCCATGCCCTTCATCTTGTTGAAGCGCGGGAAGTTCATCAGCATGGCGAAGCTGGCGAACAGCTGCATGCCTTCGGTGAAGCCGCCGAACACCGCCAGCGTGCGCGCGATATCCTCGTCCGTGTCCACGCCGAACAGCTGGAGGTAATCGTGCTTGTCCTTCATCTCCTCGTATTCGAGGAAGGCGGAATATTCGCTTTCGGGCATGCCGATCGTGTCGAGCAGGTGGCTGTAGGCCGCGATGTGCACCGTCTCCATGTTGGAGAAAGCGGTCAGCATCATCTTGATCTCGGTCGGCTTGAACACGCGGCCGTATTTGTCGTGGTAGCAATCCTGCACTTCGACATCGGCCTGGGTGAAGAAACGGAAGATCTGCGTGAGCAGGTTGCGCTCGTGCTCGGTGATCTTCTGCGCCCAGTCGCGGCAGTCTTCGCCCAGCGGCACTTCTTCGGGCATCCAGTGGATCTGCTGCTGGCGTTTCCAGAAGTCGTAGGCCCACGGATATTCGAAGGGCTTGTAGGTCTTACGGGCTTCAAGAAGGGACATGGACGTTTCCTCGGCTGGTGTGCAGCAAATCAATATGTGGTGGAGAGCTAGTCAGTCTTACGGGCTTCTAGCAACGACATCTTGTGGTTCTCCGGTTGGGCGTGAACTTTGGAGCATATGAATCAGAACGCTGATTCGATAGCAAGCCCGGTCCAAAGTCCGGGGCTTATCCACGCCTTTGGCGGCGACCCGAGGGGGCTGGCGCGGCAGGCTGTGGAACGATCATGGTTCTCCCTTCGTTCTCTACACGAATATCCACAGGAGAACCAGACATGACTCGCGACAAGAACCAGTACGAACCGGGCGACAGCCGCCGCGTGACACTGACCAAGAGCGATCTCGATATCGAGCCCACGCGCACCGGCCCGCTCGAAGATGAAGCGCGTGAACTGGCCGACGATCGGCAGACCGCGAAGCGCCGCGAGCCGACGGCGGAAGAGCTGCGCACCGGCGGGTAAACGGAGCCGGTGAGGCGCGCTTCCACGAACCGTTGCTGAGCATCGGCGAGCCGAGGAACGATTGCCCCTCCCCAACCGTTGGTTCAGTGTAACCCATTCAGAGAAAAGGAAATTCTACCGATATGTTTGAGAAGATGCGCATCAAGGAACACATGGAAGTCGTCAACGCGGAAGGTCTTCATGTCGGCACCGTCGACAAGATCCAGGACGACAACATCAAGCTGACGAAGTCGGACAGCATGGACGATATGCACCACTTCCTGTCGCTGGACGATGTCGAGAAGCTCGACGACAACCGCGTCTACCTCAAGAAGGACGCGCGCATTCCGGCAGGCTTGGGCAACAAGGCCACCGAAACCGCGTAAACCGACGACAGTTGGGGCCGCCGCCTTGCGAGAGGTACGGCGGCATACTCCGGCGCTGCTCCCCGTCATCGCACGGGTCGAGCCGCCGGGGTTTTTCGTGCCCGGTCCCGAAGCGGCGCAGGTGCGGGCCGATGCGCAGCGCTAGGTCAGCATCGCCAGCACGATCGTTGCCAGCGTCGCGACGACCGGTACGATCACAGTCACTACCCCGACTTCCTTATAGGCCTGCTTGTGGGTCAGCTGCGTGATGGTCAACATCGCGATCACCGCGCCGCAGTGCGGCAGGCTGTCGAAGCCGCCGCTCGCCATGGCCACCAGCCGGTGAAGTTCCTCGGGCGACACGCCCTGCGCGAGGTAGGGATCGGCGAGTGTCGCCATGAATATCTGCAACCCGCCCGACGAGGATCCGGTGATGCCGCTCACCGTGCTGGCCGCCGCGAACATCGAGAGCTCGGGCGGCAGCGCGGACCCGACCACCAGGTCGGTAAAGGCGGCGAAGCCCTGCGTCTGCGCCACCACACCGCCGAAGCCGATCACGGCCGCCGTCGCCATCAGCGGCATGATCGCATCCTGCGTGCCCAGCCCCATGGTCTGCAGCGGGGCGCGGCGCACCGCCGGAAACAGTGCGATGGCGACAAGGCTCGCCAGGATCAGCGCGATCGACGGCCACAGCACCGGTTGGCTGTTGGCGAAAGCAATGATGGCCGAACCCTCGCCCGCGCCGGCCATGTCGGCGAGGCGCGGGGCGAGGATCGTCGCGATCACCAACGCAAGCGGCAGGATCGCGAGCGCCCAGTGGGGCACGTCCTGTTCGATTGTCGCGAAGTCGGGGATGATGTCGCGCGGGCCGGGCTCGAACCCCTCACCGGCAGCCTGCGCCTTCACGCGTTCGCGTTCCAGATAGGCCATGCCCATTGCGAGCATCAACGCCCCGCCGAACAGGCCGAGCAACGGGCCGGCGAACAGGTCGGTCCCGAGTTTCAGCGTCGGAATGACATTGTGGATCGAGGGCGTCCCGGGCAGCGCGGTGAGCGTGAAGGTCCCCGCCCCCAGCGCCAGCGCCCCGCAGAACAGCCGCTTGGGAATGTCGGCTTCCTTCAGCAGGCGCAGCCCGAGCGGATACATCGCAAAGATGACCACGAACACGACCACCCCGCCATAGGTCAGCAAAGCGCAAGCCAGCACGGTGATCCACAGCGCCCGGTGCGCGCCGAGCCTGCGCACCAGCGCCATGGCGATGCTGGTGGCGGCGTGGCTGTCCCCCATGATCTTGCCGAACACCGCCCCCGCCGCGAACAGCAGGAAGAAGCGCCCGGCAAAGGTGAACGCTCCGAGTTCGCCGATGGTGAAGGTCTGCATCAGGCTTTCGGCGAAGGGCAGGCCGTTGGTGACGATCACCACCAGCGCACAGAGCACGGCGGCGAAGATGATATTCACATCGCGCAGCGCCAGCCAGATCAACAGCGCCAACCCGGCCAGCAGGCCGATCATCCCCAGCATCACCATTCTCCCCCCGGTCGCGCGGGCGCAATCGCTCGCCTGCGTGGCACGTTTAGCCGAGCAATGCCACCATCGCCCACCATCCGAACACGGCGGCAACGGCGTAGCCAAGCCACGAGAAGCCGCGGGCGATAATGGGCCGCTTGCGGCTGGCCCCCTTGCTGCCGAGCACGTAGCCGAGAAAGGCCCCCATTGCTGCGACGAAAAGATAGAAAAGCTCAGGCATGAGGTTGGGACGCGCCCTCCGTCGCGCGATCAGTCACCTTTTGCCCTTGGCGCTCTTCGAACCGAAAAAACTGCCGCCGCCAAGCACGGTTATTCCGAGGAAGAAGCCGAAATCGTACCAGCCCCCGCGATTGGGCACGGCGTAGACGGCGATGTCCGGATCGAACAGCGAGCCGATCCATGCCCACGGGAAGACGAAGCCGTGCCACAGGCCCCACCAGAAACCGGGGCTGCCAGCGGTCTTGGTTACGCCCGCGTCGATTTGCGAAGCGCAGGCGGTGAGGAGCAGGGTGGCGACCGCCAGGCCAACGACCCTCACCCTATCGCACCTTCGGTGCTCTTTCCCTCTCCCACCGGGAGAGGGAGGGGCCCGGCGCGAAGCGTGGGGAGGGTGAGGATCGCTTGGCATGATCGCTTCCACCAATGGCTTGCCTGATAGTCTCCAATACGCCGTCGATGTTGGCAAGGATGTCGTTGTTCCAGAAGCGCAGGACCGTGAAGCCTTGCTCTTCAAGGAAACGGGTGCGGGCAATCTCGACAGGGCTGCCTGGATCATGCTGGCCACCATCGGCCTCGATTATGAGCCTGTGCCGATAACTCAGGAAGTCGGCGCAGTAGGGCGGGACCGGAGACTGACGCCGAAACTTGGCGTTCGGAAACGCCTTGCGCAGTTTCAGCCAAAGCAGCTTTTCCGCATCCGTCATATCGCGTCGCAGCTTGCGCGCGCGATCGACGATGCCGGAATGACCGCGACTGTACTGCCTCACACCCTCACCCTTTCACGCCTGCGGCGCTCTTTCCCTCTCCCACCGGGAGAGGGAGGGGCCCGGCGCGCAGCGCTGGGAGGGTGAGGGTCAAAAGCGGCAGCCTACTGGCAGCTCAGGCATTCTTCGTAGTCGGTCTCTTCACCCGCCTGCGCGCTCAGTTCGAATTGCGCTGCATCCTTAGTGTTGTCCGCCTCGACACCGCCGGCAAAGCCCGCGCGCTGCACGCTCTTGGAACGGAGGTAATAGAGCGACTTGATGCCTTTCTCCCACGCCTGGAAGTGCAGCATCATCAAATCCCACTTGTCGACATCGGCCGGGATGAACAGGTTCAGCGACTGGGCCTGGTCGATATAGGGCGCGCGGTCGGCGGCGAATTCGAGCAGGTAGCGCTGGTCGATCTCGAAGCTGGTCTTGAAGACCGCCTTTTCTTCCGGCGTCAGGAAATCAAGATGCGCGACCGAGCCGCCGCGCTCGAGGATCGAGTTCCACACCGCCGTCGAATCCTTGCTCTTCTTCTTGAGCAATTTCTCGAGATACGGGTTCTTGACGATGAAGGAGCCCGACAGCGTCTTGTGGGTGTAGATATTGGCCGGGATCGGCTCGATGCAGGCGCTGGTGCCGCCGCAGATAATGCTGATCGACGCGGTCGGCGCGATCGCCATCTTGCAGCTGAAGCGCTCCATCGCGCCCATTTCCTCTGCATCGGGGCACGGCCCGCGTTCCTTGGCGAGCAGCATCGAGGCCTCGTTGGCCTTGGCATGGATCTGCTTGAACATCTTGTCGTTCCAGGCCTTCGCCATCGGCCCTTCGAGCGGCAGGTTCTTCGACTGCAGGAAGGAGTGGAAGCCCATCACCCCCATGCCGACGCTGCGTTCGCGGCTGGCGGAATATTTCGCCCGCGCCATCTCGTCGGGCGCGCGGTCGATATAGTCCTGCAGGACATTGTCGAGGAAGCGCATGACATCCTCGATGAAGTCCTTCTCGCCGTTCCACTCGTCCCACTTCTCGAGGTTGAGCGAGGACAGGCAGCACACCGCCGTGCGGTCGTTGCCGAGATGGTCGACCCCGGTCGGCAGAGTGATTTCCGAACACAGGTTGGAGGTCGAGACCTTGAGGCCGAGATCGCGGTGATGCTTGGGCATCATGCGGTTCACGGTGTCGGCGAAGACGATATAGGGCTCGCCGGTCGCCAGGCGGGTCTCGACCAGCTTCTGGAACAGGCTGCGCGCATCGACGGTGCCGCGCACGCTGCCGTCCTTGGGCGATTTGAGATCGAACTCGGCGCCTTCGCGCACGGCTTCCATGAATGCGTCGGTGATCAGCACGCCGTGGTGCAGGTTCAGCGCCTTGCGGTTGAAGTCACCCGAGGGTTTGCGGATTTCGAGGAATTCCTCGATCTCCGGGTGGTGGATGTCGATATAGCAGGCCGCCGAGCCGCGCCGCAGCGAACCCTGCGAAATCGCCAGCGTGAGCGAATCCATCACGCGCACGAAGGGGATGATGCCGCTGGTCTTGCCGTTGAGGCCGACCGGCTCGCCGATGCCGCGGACATTGCCCCAATAGGTGCCGATGCCGCCGCCCTTGGAAGCGAGCCAGACATTCTCGTTCCAAGTGCCGACGATCCCGTCGAGGCTGTCGGAGACCGAGTTGAGGTAGCAGGAAATCGGCAGGCCGCGATTGGTGCCGCCATTGGACAGCACCGGGGTCGCCGGCATGAACCACAGGCGCGAGATGTAGTCGTAGAGCCGCTGCGCATGCTCCTGGTCGTCGGCATAGGCATCCGCGACGCGCGCGAACAGGTCCTGGAACTTTTCGCCCGGCAGCAGGTAGCGATCGATCAGCGTTTCCTTGCCGAATTCGGTCAGGTTCACATCGCGCGATTCGTCGATTTCGATGGTAAAACGGCGATCGTTCACTTTCTTGCTGTCGTCGACAGGCTTGGCGGCGGCCTTCGCCGCTTCCGCCAGCGCACCGGCAGCGGCATCCGCGACCAGTTCTGCCGAGCCTGCATCCTGCTTGTCCATAGCGACCGCCTTTTCCTTGCTCTTGGCGTCTTTCCCGACGGCCTTTTCCGGAGCGTCCGTCATCTCGGAAGTGTCCAGCGCGTCTGCGCCCATGGCCGTATCGTCCCCTGCCTTGAAGTCCATTCTCTCGCCCCGTCCTCTCAATCGGAAAGGCGACTCGCGAGCCGCCCTTTGTTCCACATTCGTTCCGCTGCGTCGAGAGGATTGATGGGCGCACCTGCACCTGCTCTCCCGTCATAGCGCGGTCGCAGTCCTGCTGGGTTTTGCTATCCCCCGACTGTCCCCGGACCGCCCGCAGCCTTGTCCCCCGATCCCTTGGTTTGCCGACTCCTCGCCCCTGCGCGGAAATCCGCGTCGGCGGGCCAGATCAACTAGGTTTTGGGGTCCGCGACCTAAGCGAACCACTAGATACTGAATCAGACGCGACTCATGCGCAAGAGGGTAAATGTCGATTTAAGACCCTGCGGACAGCTTGCGGCACGGTGTATTACCCTCCTCATACGCAGCGACGCGTGGAGAAAGCTTGAGTCGCGCACTCCGCAAGCCCCAAAATCAATCTGTGAAGAAAAATATGGTGATTGAATCATTCGAATCGAAGCGCGAATCAAAGTGCGCTCTGCGCGCAACTTTTGAATCCTGTGCCCGCCGATTTGTGCCTGGAGGTCGGGCGGAATGCAAAAGGGCGGGCCGCGCTGACGCGTGGCCCGCCCCCTACACTTATTGAACGCAGGTCGCCCTGCGGACGTTTATTCCAGTTCGTCGGCGCGTTCGTTGATGGCGTCGGCGGCATTGTCGCCGATGTCGTCGACTTCTTCGGCCCGGGCGTTGAGCCGGTCTTCCATCGCATCGTTCGGCGCTTCGTCGGCGCGCTCTTCCAGCGCCTCGGCACGCTCGTCACCCATATCCTCGACCGCGTCGGCCCGTTCTTCCATCATGTCGCCGGCCTCTTCCCGCGCGCTGTCGGGACCGCAAGCGGTCACGAACATCATGGCTGGAATGGCGGCGATTGCTGCAAACTTTTTCATGTCACTCCCCAGTTGAAACGGCCGGTATGGCCGGGACATACAAGAGTAACGTATTCAATTTGCAGCGGTTCCGATTATCCTGTGCCGGCCTTCGCGTGCGCGGCAATTTCGGCGGCCAAGTCTTCGACCAGTTCCAGCGGCAGGTCGTGGCCCCATCCCGGGATCGTCTTGATCTTGGCCCCGGGTATATGCGCGGCGGTGTCGCGGCCGCCCTCGACCGGGACCAGCGGGTCGTCCTCGCCGTGCAGCACGAGCGTGGGCGCAGTGATGCTCTTCAACATCTCGCGCCGGTCGCCATCGGCGACAATCGCGGACAGGTGCCGCGTCGGACCTTCGGGATAGACGCTGCGCCTCACGCCCTCGCGGACCCGCTCGCGCAGCCGCTCTTCCTCGGCCGGATAGCCGGGGCTGCCGATCGCCCGGGACAGCTTGATCCCGTGCTCGACCAGCACCTCTTCCTCGAGCGACTTGGGCCGCGTGATCAGGGTCTGGATCGCTTCCTTCTTCGCGGGCGGGAGCTTGGGATTGCCGGTGGTCGAGAAAATCGAGGTCAGCGTCTTGGTCTTGTCCGGATGGCGAGCGGCGACATGCTGCGCGATCATGCCGCCCATGCTGCCGCCGACTACATGCGCCTGTCCGATCCCGAGCGCATCGAGCACGCCGGCGCTGTCGTCGGCCATATCGGCAAGGGTATAGGGCACTTTCGGCGTGAAGCCGAGCTTGCCGAGGATCGTCAGCTTGAGCAGGCCCGGAGCCTTCACGCCGTCGAATTTTTGGCTGAGGCCGACGTCGCGGTTGTCGTGCCGGATGACGCGGAAGCCGTGCCCGGTGAGCGCTTCGACCAGCTCCATCGGCCACAGCGTCATCTGCGCGCCGAAACCCATGATCAGCAGGATCGGCTCGGCATCTTTCGGCCCATGATCGTCGTAGTGGATGGTGATTCCGTTGGCTGTGACCTCTGGCATGGCCGCGTGTTCTCCCCGAATGCAGTGTTGCAAGGTTGAATGGCCGATGTGGTCTCAGGGGGCAAGATGCCGCGCGAACAAGCGTCGCCGCCTCGGCGCGGATGAAGGCGCTGGGGCGGCGATGCCGGGGATCGGACGCGACCAACCGTTACTTGCGCGTCCGTTGGGTTGTGGGTGCCTAGCGGCCGAGCGCAATCACGCCGCGTTCACCGCCACCGCGCGCGAGGCGGGTGCGCTCGAGATAGGCGAGCTTCTGCTCCAGCTTGTCATGCTGCGCCGTGTTCTCGGCGAAGATGATGTTGGCTTGGAACACCTGGCCCGCGGCGAATTGGGTCGGCGCTTCGTCGAACTGGCTCAACCGGCGTACGGCCCAGCGCGCGGCGCGATCGGTCGCGACCGAGCCCGAGCTGCGATAGGTCGTCATGTCGGACGGGCGGCCATCGGCATCGAGCGTGAAACGGACCTGCACGATTCCGCTATCGGGATTGTGCTTGGCCCAACGCTCGGCCAGCACGAGGTTGCGGCCGAGATCGCGGCCGACATCGGCGCGCCATTCCTGCATGGCGCCGGAGGGGGAGACGACAATGTCTTCCTGCGCGGAACCGGCGATGGCGGGGGTGACGGCAGCGGCGCCCAAAGCAAGTGTGAGGGGCGCTAGGGCGATGGGGGCCAGAACGGCGGGGGTCTTGATAAGGGTCTTCATCGTGATCATCCTCTCGTATTTCGTGGATGATCGGCCATGCGTGACCAGCTGAAGCGTCAACCTCGTTTCGAGCGCAGTCCCTAACTCTTCGCGCCAGAACAATATGGTCGATCGGACGCGGCGACCGGGGGTGAGCACCGCGTCCTGACAAGGGGGATGGACCTGTCCGGCGAGTCGCAGCAATCGCGCTTCTATAGGCGTAACAATGTTTCCGACGAACGGTTGATGGCGACCGATTAGTGTTTCAAGCTACGGCACCAAGATCGTATCCCGCGCCACCTCATCGGTTTCCGGATAGTCCAGCGTGAAGTGCAAGCCGCGGCTTTCGTGGCGGGCGAGGGCGCTTTTCACGATCAGGTTTGCTGCCTCCAGCAGGTTGCGCAGTTCGATCAGGTCGGTCGTCACGCGAAAGTGGCCGTAATAGTCGTCGACCTCGTTGCGCAGCAGCTTGATGCGATGTTGGGCGCGTTCGAGGCGCTTAGTGGTGCGCACGATGCCGACATAGTTCCACATGAAGCGGCGGATCTCGGTCCAGTTCTGCTTGATGACGACCTCCTCGTCGGAATCGGTCACCCGGCTTTCGTCCCATTCGCGGATGGCGGGCGGTTCGGCCAGTTCGTCCCAGCGCGACAGGATATCGTCCGCCGCCGCTTCGCCGAAAACGAAGCATTCGAGCAGCGAGTTGGAGGCCAGGCGGTTGGCCCCGTGCAGCCCGCTTTCCGTGCATTCGCCCGCCGCCCACAGGCCCGGCAAATCGGTGCGCGCATCCAGGTCCACCAGCACGCCGCCGCAGGTATAGTGCTGCGCCGGGACCACGGGGATCGGGCCCTTGGTCATGTCGATGCCGAGACCCAACAGTTTCTCGTGGATGGTAGGGAAGTGTTCTCGCACGAATTCGGGCGGCTCATGGCTGATGTCTAGGTGGACATAGTCGAGGCCGTAGCGCTTGATTTGATCGTCAATGGCGCGGGCGACGACGTCGCGCGGGGCCAGTTCCATCCGTTCGGCATCGTAATCCGCCATGAAACGGTGGCCGGTTTCGGGGTGATAGAGCCGCCCGCCCTCGCCGCGCACGGCCTCGGTAATGAGGAAGTTCTTGACCTCGAGATTGTAAAGGCAGGTCGGGTGGAACTGCATCATCTCCATGTTGGAAACCCGCGCGCCTGCCCGCCACGCCATGGCGATCCCGTCGCCCGTCGCCCCGCGCGGCGCGGTCGAGAACTGGTAGACGCGGCCCGCGCCACCTGCCGCCATGATCGTCGCGCGCGCGACATGCGCCTCGACCTTGCCGGTCGCTTCGTCGAGCGCATAGGCGCCCCATACCCGGCCGTCGCCGGAAAAGCGCTCGCCATGTCGGCCGGTGATGAGATCGATACAGCTGCGCGCCGGCAGCAAGGTGATGTTGGGACTGGCCTCGGCCGCCTTCAGCAGCGCATCCTGCACCGCCCAGCCGGTCGCGTCGTCGACATGGACGATCCGCCGATGGCTGTGCCCGCCTTCGCGCGTCAGATGCAGCGCGTCTTCATCGCGATTGAAAGGCACGCCCAGCTCGCACAGACGGTCGATGGCCGCGGGCGCGCGCTCGATCACGAATTCGACCGTCGCGCGATCGTTGAGGCCCGCGCCTGCGACCATCGTGTCGCGCACGTGATTCTCGAACGTATCCCCGGCATCGAGCACCGCGGCGATCCCGCCCTGCGCCCAGGCTGTCGAGCCGCCGGTCAGCGAGCCTTTGGCCAGCACCAGCACTTTCTTCTCTTCCGCCAGTTCAAGCGCGGCGGTCAGTCCGGCAGCGCCTGAGCCGATGATCAGGACGTCGTGGGATTGCGCAGTCATGTGCGCCTCATGCCGAGGCAAACGCATTGCGGCAAGCGGGGAACGCTTCGCCGCGTCTCGCCTTCACAGCGCAGTGCGCGGCGCTAGGCATAAGGTAACAGGATAAACACAAGGGAGGTCGCACTCCATGCGTATTGCAGCATGAGGCTGGGGATCGTCGGCTGTGCGCTCGGCATGCACCGGGTCGATCACACGAAAGTCAGGAAAGTCTACGGTCGCGAGACGAGCCATTGCTCGCGCTGTCGGCAGGTACTGGAGCAGGAGCCCGAGGGGCACTGGATCGTACCGCCGATGCATGATGCGGGGCTTGGGCAGCGGCCGCGCTAAACGAGGTCGGCGATAACGAGGCGGTAGCCCATATCGGCGTTCTCGCGTTCGAGCAGCGCGGCGTGGCGCGCGGCCCATGCACCGCTGGCGAGGTCCGCTTGCAGCCGCTGCGCCCCTTCCTCGACGCCGTCGATCATCCAGAAGCCTGAGCTGCCCTTGCGAATGCGCGGGTCAAGGTAGGCCTGCGGGCGGCGCCAATAGGCATAGAGGAAGCCGTCGCTGCAATCGTGCGGCACGAGCACGGGCTGGGTATCGACCGGGCCTAGGTGCTCTTCGAAAAATGCCATTGGTGGCATCGCGCCATCGTCGAGGCCGATCAGGCCGGGCCAGTATTCGGTCTGCCATTGGCCGCGAAAAGCCGGGTCGTAGGTCAGCAGCACGGCCCGATTGCGCGCGACGCGGCGCATCTCGGCAAGGCCCCTCGCCTTGTCGCTCCAGTGGTGGATGGTCAGTACCGCCATCGCCGCGTCGAAGCTATTATCCGCAAACGGCAGGTCTTCGGCTGGACCCTGCACGACCGGCGCCGTTCCCTCGGGCCGCTGCGCGATCATCTCGGCCGAAGGTTCGAGCGCAGTGACGGCGCGCCCGGCCGGTTCGTAGGAGCCCGCCCCCGCGCCAACATTCAGCACAGATTGCGCATCGCCCAGCGCCGCATCGATCTGCGCCGCGATGCGCAAATCGGGCTTGCGCAGGTTGGCGTAATCAATGCCGATGGTGTCGTAGAGCACGCTCATTCCGCGCCTCTCAGCCGGCCCGTGTCAGCTGGATGAACACATCTTCCAAGTCGGCTTCGCGGGTAGTAACGTCTTCGATCGTATAGCCATGCTGCTGGACCTTCGCGAGGACCTGTCCGGCGCTCATGCGGTCGCGGTTATAGGTAATCTCCAGCGTGCGCGGCTCCAGCACGTCGGCCTTGACGAAGCCTTCCTCCATCACCGGACCGCCAAGGTCCTTGTCGACGCTCACCCGCACGATCTTCTCGCGCGCCATGCCGATCATCTCCTGAGTCGGCTTGTTGGCGATCAGCTCGCCGTGGTTGATGATGGCGATCCGGTCGCACAGCTGCTCGGCTTCTTCGAGGTAGTGCGTCGTGAGGACGATGGTGACGCCTTGCTCGTTGAGTTCGGTCACCAGCTCCCATAGCTGGCGGCGCAATTCGACATCGACTCCGGCGGTCGGCTCGTCGAGCACGAGGATCGGCGGCGAATGGACCATCGCCTTGGCGATCAGCAGGCGGCGCTTCATGCCCCCGGACAGCGTGCGGGCATAGGCATCGCGCTTGTCCGACAGTCGCACTGCTTCGAGCAATTCCTCGCTGCGGCGCTCGGCCTTGGGCACGCCGTAGAAACCGGCCTGGTTCTCCAGCACTTCGTAGGGCGTGAAGAAAGGATCGAACACGATTTCCTGCGGCACGATTCCGATCGAGCGCTTGGCGTTGCGGGTCTGCGTGTCGATATCGAAACCCCAGATCGAAGCCTCGCCGCCGCTCTTCGTGACCAGCCCCGCGAGGATATTGATCAGCGTCGACTTGCCCGCGCCGTTCGGCCCGAGCAGCCCGAACACGCCGCCCTGCGGCACGTCGAAACTGACGCCCTTGAGCGCCTCCTTGCCCGGCTCGCCCTTGCTCCCGGCGTAGGTCTTGCGCAGGTCGCGGATGGAGATGGCGGGGGGCGGAGTGTCGGACATAGGGCGGGCAGTAATGGGTGTGGCACCAAGGTGAAAGGGGTTTACGTTTGTTTCGCGCGGGGCCTTTGTGTTTCGCACCCACATCCGTGGGTGCGTCCTCGCTAGACGTGCGGCAAGCCGCACCCGCTGCGGGGCGGGCGGTCGCCCTTGCGGCCCCTCCGCCGGGGCCGCGCTCCGCGACCAAGCCGAGACTTCTATTGAGACCTCAATGGCTACCATGTGGCGGAGCACGGGCCGCGACCAGCGGCCCGCGAGCGCGGATGCGCGCCCGCAGCGATTGGGCCGTCAGGCCCCTTGAGCGAGGAATTCGCGAGCGCGGATGCGCTTGCGCAAAACAAAAACGCTCGCTTGAGCCGCCGCGCAAACCCCTCTATCGGGCGAGGCATGCACACCGCACCGCCCGAAGTGATCAAGACCACCACCCGCCGCGTCTCGTGCGACGGTGCCAGCGATATTCGCGGCGGCGCCAATTACCGCCCGGCCGCGCTCGGCCATCCGCGCATCTATCTCGAGATCGACGAGCACGGCTATGTCGATTGCGGCTATTGCGACCGGCGTTTCGTGCTGGAGGGCGGCCCGGCCGACGGGGTCGACCAGGCGACGTTGCGCGACATTTCCGAGGGCGCCGATCCGGGCCATCGCTAGGGCGGCTGCGCGTCCGAGGGGAAACGTCAGGCGGGGTTCAGGCGTTTGCTGTATAAGCAAGACCTTCAGGAGAACCGCCATGACCAAAGCCATCCTTCCCGCCCTCGCCGTGCTGGCCCCTGCCGCGCTGGCCTTTACCACGACTCCCGCGCTGGCCGATGAGCACATGGATGACGGGGACCGCGCCGGACTGACCGAGGGCGAGCAGAAACTCGCCAAGCTGCTGGAAGGCCGCGTCGCCGGAGAGCCCGAAAGCTGTATTCGCGACCGCCCGGTGCGCAACTTCCAGGTGATCGACAACACTGCCATCGTCTATCGCATCGGCAGCACGATCTGGGTCAACCGGACCAAGAACCCGCGCACGCTCGACGATAACGAGACGCTGGTGTTCCGCCGCTACGGCTCGCAAATCTGTTCGACCGACATCGTCAGCACGATCGACCGCTTCGGCGGTTTCTACACCGGCAATATCTTCCTCGACCACTTCGTGCCCTATCGCAAGGCCGACCAGGACGGCTGAGCCGACAGGTGACGCTGGCCCCGCGCGGATGGGCCGCGCACCTGCTCCACACGTGGTTCCATGAGCTCGGGCCTGCCGACTGGTTCGGCGGGTCCGATGCCGTCGATGCCCTGCTGGAGCGTCGCTTCGCCCGGTATTGGCACGCGTTGCGGCAGCGCCCGGCGCGCGAGTTCCTGACCAACTCGGACCTCGCGCTCGCCTCCGTCCTGCTGTTCGACCAGATCCCGCGCAATCTCTTCCGCGACAATCCGCGCGCCTTCGCCAGCGACCCGCTTGCGCGCAGCATCACGCACGGCGCACTCGATCGCGGATGGCACCGTCTCATGTCGAGCGACGAGGTTCAGTTCCTCGCGATGCCGCTGATGCACAGCGAGGATGTTCTCGACCAGCAGATATGCTGCCGCATCTTTGCTCGGCGCGTGTCAGGTGCCCTCTCCTTCGCGCGGAACCATCGCGCGATGATCGAGCGTTTCGGCCGCTTCCCGCATCGCAATGAAGTGCTCGGCCGCGAAACTACCGCGAAGGAACAGCGCGCGATCGAGGCGGGGTTTAGCTGGTAGCGGCCTGCGCCTGCTGCTCGGCGTACCATAAGCAGAGGTCGCTCACCGGGCACCGCTCGCACTTGGGCGCGCGGCTGGTACAGACCCTCTTGCCGAACTGGATGAGCCAGAAATGCCCGTCGGCATGGGCCCATCTGGGCGCGCGCTCCTCCAACTGTTCGGCGGTCTTGTCGGCGGTCTTCGCGTCGGTCAGGCCGATGCGGTTGCAGACGCGATGCACATGCGTGTCGACCGCGATCACGTCCTTGCCGAAGGTGAAGCTCATGACGATGTCCGCGCATTTGCGGCCGATGCCGGGCAGCGACAACAGCCCTTCGCGCGTGTCGGGGACCACCCCGCGATGCTCGGCCAGCAGCGCCTGGTTGAACTTGCGGATGTTTCGCGTCTTCATGTTGTAGAGCCCGCAGGGCTTGATCGCCTGCGCGATCGCTTCGTCGTCGAGCGCGAGCATTTCTTCCGGGCTGGTCGCGAGCGCAAACAGCGCGCGGGCCGCCTTGGCGGTGTTGCTGTCGAGCGATTGCGCCGAGAGCATGCAGGAAATGCAGCTGCGATAGGCGTCGGGCTGGCCCTTGGGGCCTTTCGCATTCTTTGTCCGCCCCGGCATCGCCTCGCGCAGTCGCTCGAATACGGTTTCGACGTCGCTGTCGGAGAGGAGCCTGGCCATACCGCTTCAGCGAGCGGCGCGCGCTCCGGTTCCGGTCCGGCAATCCGCGCGTACCGGGCAACCCTCGCAGTGCGGCGCACGCGGGCGGCAATGGGTCTGGCCGAGTTTCTTCAGCAGCAGGTGATGCTCGTCCATGTCCGCCGCGCTCCATTCTTCGGGCACGATCGGCATCAACGCATCGTAGGTCCTGGCGGTATCGGCCTTGGGCGGGACCATACCCATCCGCTGCATAATGCGGCGGTGGTGCCCGTCGACGACCATCGCCTTGCGCTCGAAGAGGCTCGCATTCATCACCCCGGCGCTGTTCTTGCGCGCGACCCCGGGCAGGCGCTCGAGCCATTCCATCGCATCCTCGATCGCGAGATTGGACAGGTGCCGCAAATCCACCGCGCCGCGCTCGGCGATGATGGCATTGAGGCAGTCCTTCAGCCTTTGCGCCGCGACCGAGGGAAAGGTCTGCCGCTGCAGCCGCACTTCCAGTTCTTCAACCGGCGCCGCCGCGACTGCTTCCCATGACCCGCATTCCGCCAGCAGGCCATCGGTCGAAGCATTGGAAGCCGCCGTCTTGGTCTGCGCCCCGATCACCCCATGCACCAGCACCCACTCGGGCGGCCGACGCATGTCAGCGGGGCGCACGATCCGCCCAAACCGCGCAATCAGTGCCGCCTGCAAGCGGCGCAGCATATTGGTGCGTGGGTCTGAGCCGAGGGGGAGTTGCATGTCAGCCCCGTAACCGATGACAGGAGGGCTGTCGAAGGGAGGCAAGGCCTCAGGGTCGACAATACCTTACGTATACTGTATATTGACGTGTATTATACTATGTGTGATAAGCTGACTTCCCCATATGCAGGAGGATCAGGCAATGTCGAAATATCAGATGCTTACGCAGTTTCTCGATGAGCACCGCGATGACAAGGTGTGTATGAGTTTTGTAAGCATCAGCGAGCTGGTCGAGGGTGGATTGCCCGACAGCGCTTTCAAGCATCGTCCGTGGTGGGCTAATCGGAAGGACGGATCGGGATCTCAAAATCTGGCCTGGCAGTCGGTCGGCTGGGAAACCAAGGACGTGAACATGGAGCTCGACGAAGTTACGTTCGTTCGAGTGAGCGATCCCAGCCCGGCCAAGTCCGCGACTGGCGCCGCCCTGTCCATTGCCGAGGCGAAGGCAGGACTCGCTGCAAACTTCGGCGTGCCCGAAGATGCCATCGAGATTCATATTCGCGGTTAGGACGTGCGACCCATCCTCGGCCGCTCCTTGCGTCGCCGAGTGAATTGGCCGGATCGATCCCCCGGATCGATCCGTGTCAGTGCGCTTCGCTTGCGCTCGCGAATAGCGCTGCCGAGCCCGTCTCCCGGACGGCCCCGAGTCAGCGCTATTCCCACTCGATCGTCCCCGGCGGCTTCGACGTGTAGTCATAGACCACCCGGTTGATGCCCTGCACCTCGTTGACGATCCGCGTCGCCACCTGCGTCAGGAAGGTCGCGTCGAAGGGATAGACATCCGCCGTCATGCCGTCGGTGCTGGTCACGGCGCGCAGGCCGCAGACCGAGTCATAGGTGCGCGCATCGCCCATTACGCCGACAGTGCGGACGGGGAGCAATACGGCGAAGGCCTGCCAGATCGCATCGTAGAGACCGGCCGCGCGAATCTCCTCGAGATAGATCGCATCGGCCTTGCGCAGGATATCGCAGCGTTCCTTGGTGACTTCGCCGGGGATGCGGATGGCGAGGCCGGGGCCGGGGAAGGGGTGGCGGCCGACGAAGACATCGGGTAGGCCGAGCTCGCGGCCCAGCGCGCGGACCTCGTCCTTGAACAATTCGCGCAAAGGCTCGACCAATTGCATGTTCATCCGCTCGGGCAGTCCGCCGACATTGTGGTGGCTCTTGATCGTGACGCTGGGCCCGCCGGTGAACGATACCGATTCGATCACGTCGGGATAGAGCGTGCCCTGGGCGAGGAAATCCGCCCCGCCGATCTTGCGCGCCTCTTCCTCGAACAGGTCGATGAAGGCCCCGCCGATAAACTTGCGCTTTTTCTCCGGGTCGGTGACGCCCGCGAGCCCGCCGAGGAACATATCCTCCGCATCCACATGGACGAGCGGGATATTGTAGTGCCCGCGGAACAGGCTCACGACCTGCTCGGCCTCGCCCTGCCGCATCAGCCCGTGGTCGACGAAGACGCAGGTCAGTTGCTCGCCGATCGCTTCGTGAATGAGCACCGCCGCAACCGCGCTGTCGACACCGCCGCTAAGGCCGCAGATGACCTTGCCGTCACCCACCTGCGCGCGGATTTCCTCGATCTTGGTCTTGCGGAATTCGGCCATGGTCCAGTCGCCCGCCAGCCCGCAGACATGGCGGACGAAATTGGCCAGCAGCTTGGCTCCGTCGGGCGTATGGACGACTTCGGGGTGGAACTGGGTGCCGTAGAATTTGCGGGCTTCGTCCGCGATAACCGCGAAAGGCGCGCCATCGCTGGTGGCGACGATCTCGAAGCCGTCGGCGAATTGCGTGACCTTGTCGCCATGGCTCATCCAGACCTGGTGCCGCTCGCCGACCTGCCACATGCCGTCGAACAGCGCGCAGTCCTTGGTTACGGTCAGGTAGGCGCGCCCGAATTCGCCGCCGTCGCCGGTCTCGTGTCCGGGCCGCACTTCGCCGCCGAGCTGGTGCGTCATCACCTGCTGGCCATAACAGATGCCGAGGATCGGCACGCCGGCTTCGAACAGTATTTGCGGTGCGCGCGGGGAGCCTTCGTCCGGCACCCCGGCGGGCGAGCCGGATAAGATGATGCCCTTGGGCTTCATCCGTTGGAAGGCCTCTTCCGCCATGCTGAAGGGCGCGATTTCGGAATAGACCCCGGCTTCGCGCACGCGGCGCGCGATCAGCTGGGTCACCTGGCTGCCGAAATCGACGATGAGGATGGAATCGGGGAGATGCGCTTGGTCCATGGGCAAGAGCGGTTAAGTGCGCTCCGCCCGCCTGTCCAGCAGCGGTGGTCGATTGTCCCACCGCATGCGCCATAGCGCGCTTTTACAGGCGATCTTCGACATTGCGAAAAGCGCCGCTTGTTCGATGAAAAGCAACGCTACAGCCCGAATTTGCTGACTGGGTTGCAAATTATGCAACAACCGTCCCGCCCTTCTCACTTTTAGAAAACGGCACGACCGATTATTTCCCGTTCCCAAGCCGGGCGGTGAGGCCCTCTCTCCCCCCTCCAAAGCCTGCCCCCCGGCGTACATTGCAGGAGACTGGCCATGCGCAAGCTAGCCGTACACCTGATAGCTTTTGTGGCTGCAGCGACCCTAAGCAGCCTCACGATCGGAACCACCGTCGCTTAAAACGGGGCCACCGATCAGACCGCCGCGAGACGCGGCCGCCACTCTCTCCTCTCCCCCCTCGGCGGCTCGCGTCTCGCGGCACGGTCTTTTCAATCTCGACCCGGTGTAACCTTGCCTGCGGCTGGTGCGAACTCCGTGGCAAGACAGACATTCGCCGTGAAGGAATTCAACATACGCAACTGGCCCGCAGCCCTGCTCAACCTCGTCATCGCCGCCTCGCTCGGCGGGACCGTGCTGACCGTCACCATCGCATAATCCGCGGCGAACCACCCGGCCCGTCCGGGTCGCCCGAGGTGCGGCTTGCCGACCGCTTCCCCCTCCTCCCCCAGGCGGCAAGCCGCACCTCATCTCTCTTTCCGGACGATCAGCCCGCCAGCGTTTCGGCCAGGTCGCGCAGTTCGGTCTTCAGCAGTTTGCCGATATGGCTGCGCGGCATTTCCTCGATCACGTGCAGCGCGGAGAGCCGCTGGGTCTTGCCCAGCCGCGCATTGACCGTACCGAGGATGTCCTCGGCCTCGTCCTCCGCCACCGCCGGCATCAGCCGCACGAAGCCGAGCGGGGTTTCGCCCCATTGCTCGCTCGCGACACCGATCACCGCCGCTTCGGCGACGCGCGGGTCCTTCTCCAGCTCGGCTTCCAGATCGCTCGGATAGATATTGAACCCGCCCGAGATGATCATGTCCTTGGCCCGCCCGACAAGTTCGACGAAGCCGTCTTCGTCGACCCGCCCGATATCGCCCATCCGTTGCCAGACCTCGCCGGTGTCCGGATCGGTCCAGTAGCCTTCGCGGGTTTTGCCGGGCTGGTTCTTGTAGCCCGCCATCATGGTCTGCGAGCGGCCGATGAGGTTGCCCGGCTCGCCCGGCGGGACAAGGCGATCCTCGTCGTCCAGCACTTTCAGCTCGCTGCCCGGTGCGGGCCGCCCGACGGTGTGCAATTTGTCCGGAAATTCATGGCAGGCGAGCAGGCACACGACACCGCCTTCGGTCATCGAGTAGATCTCGATCAGGCCGCCCGGCATGCGTTGCAGCACCTCCGCCTTGAGTTCCGCCGAGAACGGCGCGGAGGTGCAGTATTTGAGCGCCAGCGACGACAGGTCGTATTGGTCGAAACTCGGCTCGGCCATCAGCCGCTGGTACTGGACCGGCACCAGCATGGTGATAATAGTCCTGTCCGCCTGCGCATGCTCGAGCCAGCGCACGGTGTTGAATTTGCCCATGATCCGCACCGTGCCGCCTGCCAGCAGCGGAGCAAGAAACGCAACCATGGTGGTGTTCGAATAAAGCGGCGTCGAGGCGAGCGAGCGTACCTCGAGCCCGGCATCGATATAGCTGGAAGCGGTCGCCGCGAACTGCCGCCAGCGCATCTGGTGCGAATGGACGATGCCCTTGGGCACGCCAGTAGTGCCGCTGGAATAGATGATGTTGAAATGGTCTGCGGGATCGGGATCGAACGCGGGAGCCTTCGTGCCTTCCGGGGCCATCCACGCGTCGATTTCTTCCAGCGCGATGCGATCGAAGCCGGGCAGGAAATCCTCGCCCAGCTCGGCGTTCTTGCCGTCATCGATGAACAGGTGCCGCGCACCTGAATCTTTCGCCATGCCTTCAAGCTGTTCGCGGCTGGCGCTGGTCGTCAGCGGCGCGGCCACCCCCCCTGCGCGCACCGCAGCGAGAAACACCAGGGCATAGGCGATACAACTCGTCCCGAGGATCGCGACCGATTGCCCCCGTTCGAGCCCGGTCTCGACCAGTTTCGCCGCCAGCCGCTCGACGCGACCATCGAGCTCGGCCCAGCTCATTTCGCCCGCATCGTCGCGCAACGCAGGCTTGTCCGGCTGCCGCTCGGCCCAGGCCGACAGGATTGCGGGAAACGAGCCATAGGGCTGCTGCAGTCTCTCAAGCATAGACTCGGGTCCTCTCTCACCTTGCACCGCGATATCAACCGCCTAAGGTCATGCCGAGATTTTGGCCAGAGGGGAGACCGCCATGCACCCGCGCTTTGCTTTTTGCGTCGCAACAATAATGGCCTTGGCCGTCCTGCCCGCCGACATCACCGCGCATCCCGAAGATATCAGCCGCGTCGTGGTGGCGGTGCTGGCCCATCCCGACGACGAGATCTTCTTCGCCCCCGCACTCGCAGGCGAGGCGCGCAACGGCTCCGAGGTGCACTTGGTGTACGTCACCTCCGGCGATGCCGGGCCGGGCGTAAGCGATTACGCGAAGGGTGAGGCGCTTGCCGAAGTCCGCCGAGAGGAGGCGCGCTGTGCCGCACAAGCGCTGGGCGCACGGTCGATCGCGTTTCTCGAATTCGGCGACGGAACGCTGGCCGACACGCCGCAAGCGCCGGACAGCCCGGCCAGGAAGCTGCTGCCGGTGCTTGCCGATGCGATCCGGGGCGCAAACCCGGAGATTGTCATCACCTGGGGGCCGGACGGCGGTTACGGCCATGGCGACCACCGGATGGTGAGCGCTTTGGTGACGCAAATTCTGCAGCGCGAGCCCGGTGGCAGCCGCCCCAAACTTTATTACCCCGCGATGGTCCACGCGCCGCTGCCCGAGCCGCTGGCGGCGCAGGGCTGGGCCACGACCGCCCCCGACCTTGCGACGGTGCGCTACAGCTATTCCGAAGCCGATCTCGCCGCCGCCAACGCCGCGACGCAGTGTCACGTTACCCAGTTCGACGAAGCGACGCGCGCTGCGCTGGTGCCATTATTTCACGCGGGCGTGTGGAAAAGCGAAGTGGCTTTCCACAAAGCCTTCTAGGCCCTCCGGACCGGTGGTGGAAAAAGCGATGCCTGGCCCATCGCAAAGCTTGGGAATCCCCCACCCGAAGCCTATATACTGGGCATGAGCCAAGAGACCCCGGATACTCCCGAAGCAATTCCTGAAAAAGTCCGTCAGAACGGCGAATACGGCGCGGATTCGATCAAGGTCCTCAAGGGCCTCGATGCGGTGCGCAAGCGCCCCGGCATGTATATCGGCGATACCGACGATGGATCGGGCCTGCACCACATGGTGTTCGAAGTCTCCGACAATGCCATCGATGAGGCGCTGGCGGGGCATTGCGATCTCGTTTTGATCGAATTGAACCCCGATGGTTCGGTTTCGGTCGAGGACAATGGCCGCGGCATTCCGGTCGACATGCACAAGGAAGAGGGCGTGTCGGCGGCGGAAGTCATCATGACCCAGCTGCATGCGGGCGGGAAGTTCGAAAACACGTCCGATGACAACGCCTACAAGGTTTCGGGCGGCTTGCACGGCGTCGGTGTGTCGGTGGTCAACGCGCTGTCGGAGTGGCTCGAACTCGTAATCTGGCGCGACGGCAAAGAGCATTACATGCGCTTCGAGCATGGCGAAGCGGTCAAGAGCCTAGAAGTCACAGGCGACGCGCCCAGGGTCGATCAGAACCCGGACGACAATGGCTTCAAGAAGGGCACCCGTGTCACCTTCATGGCAAGCCACGATACCTTCAAGAACGTGACCGACTTCGATTTCGAGAAACTCGAACACCGCTATCGCGAACTGGCATTCCTCAATTCGGGCGTCCGTATCCTGCTGCGCGACAAGCGGCACGAGGACGTGCGCGAGCACGACATGTTCTACGAAGGCGGCATCGCGGCCTTCGTGAAATATCTCGACCGCAACAAGCAGCCGCTGGTGGCCGAGCCGATCTCGGTTTCGGCGGAAAAGGACGGCATCGGCATCGACGTCGCGCTGCAGTGGAACGACAGCTATTACGAGAACGTCCTTACCTTCACCAACAACATCCCGCAGCGCGACGGCGGCACACACCTGGCCGCGTTTCGCTCGGCGCTGACGCGCACGCTCAACAACTACGCAACCGCAAGCGGGCTCCTGAAGAAGGAAAAGGTCAGCCTGTCCGGTGAGGACATGCGCGAAGGCCTGACCGCGATCGTCTCCGTCAAGCTTCCCGATCCCAAGTTCGGCAGCCAGACCAAGGACAAGCTGGTCAGTTCCGAAGTGCGCCAGCCGCTCGAAAGCCTGATGGGCGAGAAGATGGGCGAATGGCTGGAGGAAAACCCCAACGACGCCAAGGCTATCGTCCAGAAGATCATCGATGCCGCCGCCGCGCGCGAGGCCGCGCGCAAGGCGCGTGAGATGAGCCGCAAGGGCGCGATGTCCGTCGCGTCGCTGCCCGGCAAGCTGGCCGATTGCCAGGAACGCGATCCGGCCAAGTCCGAACTGTTTCTGGTCGAGGGCGATTCCGCCGGCGGTTCGGCCAAGCAGGGCCGCGACCGCAAGACGCAGGCGATCCTGCCGTTGAAGGGCAAGATCCTCAATGTAGAGCGCGCGCGGTTCGACCGGATCATCTCATCCAAGGAAGTCGGCACCCTGATCCAGGCCATGGGCACCGGCCTGCGCGACGAGTTCAACCTCGAAAAGCTGCGCTATCACAAGATCGTGATCATGACCGACGCCGATGTCGACGGCGCGCATATCCGCACGCTGCTGCTCACTTTCTTCCACCGGCAGATGCCGGAAATCGTCAAGGCCGGGCACCTCTTCATCGCCCAGCCGCCGCTTTACAAGGTCTCCAAGGGACGCAGCGAAGTCTATCTCAAGGACGATCGCGAGCTCGACCGCTACCTGATTTCCGGCGGTTTGCAGGGCCGCGTGCTCGACAGCGGCGGCACGCAGCGCAGCGGGGCCGAGCTGCAAACGCTGGTCGACCATGCGCTGCGAGTGCGCAATCTGATCGGCTTCGCGCCGCGCAAATACAACGCCGCGATCATCGAAGCGATGGCACTGGCCGGCGTGTTCGACCCTGCCAACCGCGCGTCGGCAGAGGCGCTGGAACGTGCGGCGGAGCGGCTGCAGCTGGGCGATCCCGAAGCCGAATGGAGCGCGCGCCGGACCGACGATGGCGGGGTTGCCTTCGAGCGCGTATGGCGCGGCGTCACGGATGCGCACCTGATCGAACCGAAGTTCCTCGAAAGCGCGGAAGCGCGCAAGCTGCACAGCGTCGCTGCCGAAGAGGCCGAGAGCTACGAAGTTGCCGCCCGGCTGAAAAAACTGTCGAGCGGAGAGACCACCGCGCCGGATCCCGAAAGCGCCGACGAAACCGATGCCGACACGCCGAGCTTCACCGATGACGATGCCATCACCCGGCCGACCGAATTGCTCGACGCGGTGCTCGCGGCAGGTCGCAAGGGCCTGTCGATCGCGCGCTACAAGGGCCTCGGCGAGATGAACGCAGAGCAATTGTGGGAGACGACGCTCGATCCCGAAGCACGCATCCTGCTGCAGGTGAAGGTCGAAGACGCCGACGTGACCGACGAAATCTTCACCCGCCTGATGGGCGATGTCGTCGAACCGCGGCGCGAGTTCATCCAGGACAATGCGCTCAACGTGGCGAACCTCGATGTTTAGCACATCGGAAGCCGTCGGTGCCCAGAACGTCGCCACCCTCGACGTGTAGGGATTTGAACGAACTGTGTTAGCCTCCTATATCACCTGCAGAATGCAGATCGGAGACTGACTGGCATGTCGACGCGGCTCGCCATCCATAATCGTGACGAACACATCAAGGCGCTGGCGCTGGCCGCGGCGGCGCTGTTCGTGCTGCCGCACCTGCCGCTCGGCAATTATGTGCTCTACCCGTTCATGATCCTGACGACGTGGTTTCATGAAATGGGCCACGGATTGAGCGCGATTCTGGTCGGTTTCCAGTTCGAGCGGCTGGTTCTGTTCCCCGACGGCTCGGGATTTGCCGAGACCTATCGTCCCAACGATGCCTCGGGATTGAGCCAGGCGCTGGTGAGCGCAGGCGGGCCGATCATGCCGGCGGTGGTCGGCTCGGGCCTGATCCTTTCCTCCGCGAAACCTGCGCTGTGGCGACCGGTTTTGTATCTGCTCGGCGGCGCCATTGCGCTTTCGACCGTCCTCTACGTCCGCAGCACCCTCGGCTGGATCATCCTCCCCGCCATCGCCGCCGGCATATTCTACATCGCGGCGCGCGGCACGCCCTGGGTCGAGCGCTTTGCGCTCCAGTTCCTCGGCCTCACCGCATCGCTCAGCATGTTCCAGCAATGGGATTACCTGCTGATGGAACGCGCGGTGATAGGGGGGCAGGAAATCCTGAGCGATACCGGTGCGATCGAAGAGTCTCTGTTCCTGCCGCACTGGGTCTGGGCCATCGGCATCATCGCTCTGGCGGCGGGGATGATCGGGGCAAGTCTGGTTTATGCTTTGTCGGAGAAACGCTTCCCGCGCCGGTGGGATGCGGGCTTCGGGGGCACGCGGTGAAGGATCACAAGGAACTCGACCAGGGGATCGAACTGGGCGGCTTCCTGCTGTTCCTGGCGCTGGTCACGATCGGTCTGGTGCTGGTCATCTGGCCCTTCGTGATGCCGATCCTGTGGTCGGCGCTCGCGGCGATCCTGTTCCAGCCGCTCTACCAGCGCATCCTCGGCAATCTGAACGGCAAGGCCAACCAGGCGGCGATAGCAACGCTCCTCATCATCTTCTTCGCCGTCCTGTTGCCGATGATCTGGATCGGCAGCGCCATCGTGCGTCAGGCGGCCAATGTCGTCATCGCTTTCCAGGAAGGACGGATCGACGTTGCGACCCTCGTAGGACAGATTTTCGACGCGCTGCCGTCAAATCTGCGCAATATGCTGGACGCGCAGGGCTGGGGCGATTTTGCCGACTTGCAGGCCCGCACACAGGAATTGCTGACCCAGTCTGCCGGTCTGATTGCGCAGCAGGCGCTCGTTATCGGCGGCGGCGCGCTGGGCTATGTGCTGGCCTTCGGGGTCGGGCTCTACATCACCTATTTCCTGCTCCGCGACGGCAAGGGCATCGGCCAAGCCGTGATGGAAGGCGTGCCGCTGCAGAAGGACGTAGCCGAAA
This sequence comes from Erythrobacter litoralis HTCC2594, assembly GCF_000013005.1. Classification (GTDB taxonomy): domain Bacteria; phylum Pseudomonadota; class Alphaproteobacteria; order Sphingomonadales; family Sphingomonadaceae; genus Parerythrobacter; species Parerythrobacter litoralis_A. The sequence goes on from NC_007722.1 coordinate 2,365,441, forward strand.
GACTGGCGGACAAGTTCCTCAACATCGTGCGCGCGACGATCAAGGGATCGGTCGTGGTCGGCATCGTCCAGGGGGCGTTGGGCGCGCTGACCTTCTGGATCGTCGGGCTGCCTTCGGTGCTGCTGTTCGGTCTCGTTATGGCGGTGTTCTCGCTGCTTCCCGCGATCGGCCCCGCCATCGTCTGGGTCCCGGCAGCGATCTGGCTGTTCGCCACCGGAGCGATCTGGCAAGGCATCGTGGTGGTCGTCTCCGGCGTGGCGGTGATCGGCATGGCGGACAACCTGCTCCGCCCGATCTTGGTCGGCCGCGATACCGGCATTCCCGACTGGATCATTCTCGTCACGACGCTGGGCGGCATCGCGACCATGGGCCTCTCCGGCATCGTGCTCGGGCCCATGCTCGCAGGCCTGTTCCTCGCCGGGTGGACGATCCTGCGCGAACACAACGAAGCTGTCGACGCGAACGCGGAATAAGTGAGTTACGACGCGATCATCCTCGGCGGCGGCGCGGCCGGCCTGTTCTGCGCGGCCATCGCAGGCCAGCGCGGCAAGCGCGTGCTGGTGCTGGAGAAGGCCGACAAGGTCGGCAAGAAGATCCTCATTTCGGGCGGCGGGCGCTGCAACTTCACCAATATCGGGGCGGGTCCGGCCAATTACCTTTCCGCCAACCCGCATTTCGCCAAGTCGGCGCTCAAGCGCTACACGGCGAAGAATTTCCTCGCACTGGTCGAAGCGCATGGCATCGCCTGGCACGAGAAGACGCTGGGCCAGCTGTTCTGCGACGGCTCGTCGAAACAGATTGTCCAGCTGCTGCTCGATGAATGTGCGAGGGCCCCCGAATCGGGCGGTGAGGTCACGATCCTGACCGGGCAGGACACGACCGAAGTCGTGCACGAACAGGGTCGCTTCGCCGTCATGGCGTCAGGCACCGCGCACACCGCCGACAAGTTGGTGATCGCCACGGGCGGACCTTCGATCCCGAAGATGGGCGCGAGCGATTTCGCCTACGGCCTCGCCCGCCAGTTCGGCCTCAAGGTGGTCGAGCCGCGCCCGGCGCTGGTGCCGCTTACGCTGGGCGGAGAGGATGTGCTGTTTCGCGAATTGTCGGGTGTCGCGAGCGATGTCGTCGCGACCGCGGGCAAGACCAGCTTCTCCGAAGCCGCGCTGATCACCCATCGCGGCCTGTCCGGTCCGGCGATCCTGCAAGTCTCGAGCTACTGGAAGCCGGGCGATCCGGTGTGGATCGATTTCGCACCGGGCGAGAAGGGCGACTGGCTCGTCGCCCGCAAGCAGGCCGCTCCGAATGCGACCGCAATTTCGGTCTTGCGCGAATACATGCCCGAGCGGCTCGCCGGCGTGCTGGCCGAGCGGCTCGGCCTGTCGGGTCCCTTGCAGGGCATCGCCGACAAGGCGCTGCGCCGCGCGCAGGAACGGCTGGGGCGCTGGGAATTTCGCCCCAACGGCAGCGAAGGCTTCGCCAAGGCCGAAGTCACCGCCGGCGGTATCAGCACGGCGGAACTATCGAGCCAGACTATGGAAGCGAATAATGTCCCCGGCCTCTACGCCATCGGCGAAGCGGTCGATGTGACCGGCCGGCTCGGCGGGTACAATTTCCAGTGGGCCTGGTCGAGTGGCTGGGCCGCCGGACAGGCACTCTGAGCGGGCGCGCCCGCTAGCTCGCGGCGCGCAGGCCCGCGACCGGCCTGGAACCGCGGTCGCCGCCTGCCAACCCTTCGAACACGGTGTCGACGATGGCGGCCAGCTTGTCTTCGTGCAGGCGGTGATGGATCATCATCAGCACCTGTGGCGAAGTGTAGGCGAGGACCATCTGGTTGATCAGCGTCAGCGCTTCGGTGATCTTGAGATCGGGAAAATAGCCGTCGGCCTGCGCTTCGGCGATCAGCTGGCTGAGGTAATGATCGGCCAGGTCGATATAGCCGCGCACGTCTTCGAAGCGCTGGCTGCCGAGCTCGCAATAGAGCGCAAAGGTCGCTGGGTCGGCCTCGTAGCGCTCGCGCTCGCGCAGGTAGCGGCGGGCGAAGAATTCGTAGAACTTGCGCCGGACGGGCAGGTCGCTGGCGACGACCTCTTCCATGATCCGGATATCGGGCTCGTACCAGTGTTCGACGATCGCGTTGAAGAGATCGTCCTCTTCGTGAAAATGCTTGTCGACCAGCGAGCGCGAGACCCCGGCCTCTGCCGCCAGCGTCGCGCGGCTGACCTGTTCGCCGCGCTTTTCCGTCACCTGCATGGCCAGCTCGACCAAGCGGCGCTTGTCGTGCTCCGGATCGCCAGACGCTACCACGATGCTTCTCCCTGCATTCGCAGCAATCTAGGAAGCGATTGTGACTGCCGAAAGGGGGCGCGCGACGAAAGGTGGCGGTTTTTGCCGCAAATTCCGCAACGCGGCGTTACTTTTGCGCGCTGCTGCCTGCCTGCTCTTCTGCCATCAGCCGCCGCGCCTGCGCCTCCAGCACCTTGTACCGCTCGTAATCGGGCCGCCGGGAGCGCATAAAGTCGGCAATTCTCGCCAGCGTCTCGCCGTAGTGCTGCGTCGGCCAAATCGGATCGCTGAATCCCAGCACCTTGCGATCGCTGTCGACCCACGCTGCGACGATCGGCACGTCGGCGGCGCGGGCGATATTGTAGAAGCCCGATTTCCAGCTGCCGTCGCTCGTCCGGCTGCCCTCCGCGGCGATGACGAGCGCAAGATGGTCGCGCCTGGCATATTCCGTCGCGATCTGCTCGACGTAATTGGCGCGCTTGGTGCGGTCGATGGGGATACCGCCCATGTCGTACATGAAACTCTTCATCCAGCCCTGGAACAGGGTGTGCTTGCCCATGAAATTGGGATGCACGCCCTCGACTTCGGTCGCGCCGGCGAAGAACACGAAATCCCAATTGGAGGTGTGCGGCGCGCCAGCGATGACGTATTTCTGCAAATCCTTGGGCAGGCCGGTGTCGATGCGCCACCCCTGCCAGCGATAGATCCAGACGATGATCCGCCGGACCAGGCGCGACAGCAGCGACCGCTTGTACGCAGGTCCTTTCGACATGTTCTCTCCCATTGCCGCTACGGACTAGCAGAGGCGCGGGGGAATGCGAGCGAATTGCCACCCTAGATTGCAAGGGCCGGAGCGGCGGATCTCGAGAGAAAGGGCGACCCGCGGGGGCCGCCCTCCTGCATTGCCAGCGCTGCCTATTGGTTGGTCATATCGTCCGGGACGACCGGGCTGCCGAGTTCGGGCTCGCGGCTGAAGGGCGGATTGTCGCGGCTATAGCGCTCGCCGGTGACAGTCACCGTATTGTCGATCGCAACATCGTCGGGAAGCCGGATGAGGCTGCCGTTCGACAGGGCAAAATAGGCGATGCTGCCTTCGTAGTCGTCAATGGAGAAACGGTAGCCGTCGTCGAGACGATTGACCGTGCCGGTCCGCTCGACGCCGTCGGAGCCGGTATAGCTGTAGCTGTCGTTTTCCGAATTGAGGGTGAGGCTGGTGCGCGTGCCGTCTGCGCGCTGCACGCTGTAGGTGCCCGAATAGTCGCCCGCGTCGGCCATCGGCGTAGGGGTCGCCGGTGCGACAGGCTCGGCGACTTCCGCCGAGCCGGCAGCACCATCTGCCATTTCGGTATCGACGCTCTCGGCGGCATCGTCGTCGGCACAGGCCGCCAAAAGGGCGAGCGGTGAAAGCGCAGCGATTACAAGAAGCTTTTGCATGGGGATGGATCTCCTGTTCCTGACCCGCCCAACGCGTCTGTCGGCGAAAATATCCCGACTACATCCTGAACACGCCAAAGGCGGGCCGCCCAGCAATCGGTGCCTCGAGCGCCGCCGCAAAGGCCAGTCCCAGCACGTCGCGGGTCTGGACCGGGTCGATCACCCCGTCATCCCACAACCGCGCGGTGGCGTGATAGGGGTTGCCTTCGTCTTCGTATTTCTGGCGGATCGGGGCCTTGAATTCCTCGGCCTGTTCGTCCGACCACTTATCTGCATCGCGGTGGACGGTGGCGAGGACGCTCGCGGCCTGTTCGCCGCCCATCACTGAAATGCGCGCATTGGGCCAGGTGAAGAGGAAGCGCGGAGAATAGGCGCGGCCGCACATGCCGTAGTTGCCTGCGCCGAAGCTGCCGCCGATCACCACGGTGACTTTGGGCACGGTGGCGGTGGCGACGGCGGTGACAAGTTTCGCGCCATGCTTGGCGATGCCTTCCGCCTCGTACTTCCCGCCGACCATGAAGCCGGAGATGTTCTGCAGGAACAGCAGCGGGATGCGGCGCTGGCAGGCGAGCTCGATGAAATGCGCGCCTTTCTGCGCGCTCTCCGAAAACAGCACGCCGTTGTTGGCGAGGATTGCCACCGGCATGCCCCAGATATGCGCGAAGCCGCACACCAGTGTGCTGCCGAAATGCTGCTTGAACTCGTGAAACTCGCTGCCATCGACCAGCCGCGCGATCACCTCTTTCACATCGTAGGGCGCGCGGACGTCCTCCGGCACGAGCGCGTAGAGGTCGTCCGCGTCGTATTTGGGCGGGCGCGGGTCCTTCAGATAAGACTGAGCCCCAGCGGAGGCTGGGACCTCGTGCGGGTAGAGGGAGGCCCCAGCCTTCACTGGGGCTCGCAAGTTTCCAAGGTGCGAAACGATATCGCGCACGATGGTGAGCGCGTGCTCGTCGTTCTCGGCCAAGTGATCGACTACGCCCGATTTCCTGGCGTGAAGGTCGCCGCCACCAAGGTCCTCGGCGCTGATCTCCTCGCCCGTTGCGGCCTTCACCAGCGGCGGGCCGGCGAGGAAGATCGTGCCTTGGTTGCGCACGATCACCGTCTCGTCGGACATCGCCGGAACGTAAGCCCCGCCCGCCGTGCAACTCCCCATCACACAGGCGATCTGCGGGATGCCGAGCGCGCTCATGTTCGCCTGGTTGAAGAATATTCGCCCGAAATGATCGCGGTCGGGGAAGACTTCTGCCTGGTGCGGCAGGTTCGCCCCGCCGCTATCGACGAGGTAGATGCACGGCAGGCGGTTCTCCTGCGCGATCTCCTGTGCGCGCAGATGCTTCTTGACCGTCATCGGGTAATAGGTGCCGCCCTTCACCGTGGCATCGTTGCACACGATCATCACCTGACGGCCCGAGATGCGCCCGATCCCGCAGATCAGCGAGGCGCCGTTGATGTCGCCCTCATACATGCCGTTGGCGGCAAGCTGGCCGATTTCGAGGAAGGGAGAACCCGGATCGAGCAGCCGTTCGACCCGCTCGCGGGGAAGCAGTTTGCCGCGCGACAGATGGCGTTCGCGGCTACCCTCCGACCCGCCCAGCGCGGCCTCGGCCACTGTCGCACGAAGGTCTTCTGCAAGGTTCCGGTTATGCTGGAAGCGCGCCCTGGCTTGCGGGTCTTCGCGGTCGAGCTTGGTGGTAAGAACGGGTGCGGTCACGTGGTCTCCGTGGATTCGGCCTCTTTTTCGGCCTTGTCGGTAAACAGGTAGCGATAGACGCCGATGCAATTGATGCAAAGCAGGCCGACATTCTGCCACGCAATGCCCGAAGCATCCGGGTTGAGGAATCCCCACGCCACAAGCGCGATGGAGCTGGTGACGAAAATCACGAAGCCCCAGCCGGTCCATTGCGCGCCGAGATTGAGCGATACGATAAACGCCGCAACCAGTCCCGCGATCGCGCCATACCATTGCAGGATGGTGAGCAAGGTATCGCTCATGCGCGGCCAGGCTCCCGAATACTTCCCCATAGCCCCACGAGCGAGACCGCGAAGGCGAGCCCGATCAGCCAGGTCAGCACACCGAGGTCGAAATTGCCGGAATTGGCCGAGGCCGGATCGAACACCTTGCCGAAGAAACTGCCATACAGCATCCCCGCGCACACCCCCCATCCGCCGATGAAGATCCCGCGCCGCACTGCCGTCGGCCGCGCCATCAGGATCGCGCCCGCCAGCAGCAGCCCTCCGGCAAGGAAATCGTCGAGCACGAACATGATCGGCCGTCCCACGCCCCACGAGCGTATGAGCTCGCCGATCATCAGCGACAGCGCGAGGCCTGCGCCGAGGAAGCGGAGGAGGGGGAGGGTCACCCCGCCGCCCCGATCAGTTCGCGGCAGAGATGGAAAGTGAGGAGTGGTGTGGTCATATAACTTGTCGAACTGTCCAATGCTGCGGGTTTATTCGAGGTCGATTGACACGCGATAGCGGTCCCCGTCGACCTCCTTAAAAAGTAACGCGTATTGCAAGGGGTAAGGTTCTTTCCACCCATAGCGCGAAAACTCACGCTTCATTGCTTCGGCGACGCGTGGGGTGTCGAAGTGATGTGCTTCTTCCTTCGTGCCGTAATGAAGAAACGCGAGCGGCTTTTCGTCTAGGATAGGCCACTCAAACGGATTGAAGCACGCAATTCCAGGAGTGCGCTGCAACAATTCCGCTTCGAATTCGGGTCGCATTTTTTCATGAGAAACGTCGTGAAGAGTGAAGAATTCATCGTCGAGAAAGTCAGCCAAGTCACCATTGTAAATGCAGCTGGCACATACGGTCACCTTTGCTTTATGTGTGTAGATCGCTCCAGTATAGCGCCAGATACAAGGGCGAGCGCACACTTCGCACGGCACTTCATCTCGCTCAAATGCGCGGCCAATTTCATAAGCGTTGGGATTGAACCGAAAAAATGGTTTGCGGTCGGCGCTCATCCCGCCGCCCCGATCAGTTCGCGGCCGATAAGCATACGGCGGATCTCGTTCGTGCCCGCGCCGATATCGAGCAGCTTGGCGTCGCGCATGTAGCGTTCGACCGGCCAGTCGAGCGTATAGCCTGCACCGCCCAGTGCCTGCACGCTCTCGGCAGCCACGCGGAAGGCGTTCTCCGATGCCAGCAGGATCGCGCCAGCCGCATCGAAGCGGGTGGTCTTTTCCGCGTCGCAGCTCTTGGCCACGGCATAGGTGTAGGCGCGCGCCGATTGCAGCGAGACATACATGTCGGCGACCTTGGCCTGCATCAGCTGAAACGAGCCAATCGGCTTGCCGAACTGCTTGCGCTCGCGCAGGTAGGGGATGACCGTGTCGAGACACGCCTGCATGATGCCGAGCTGCAAGCCGGCGAGCACCACGCGCTCGTAATCGAGACCGCTCATCAGTACGCCGACGCCGCCATTGACCGGGCCCATCACGCGGTCTTCGGGAATATGGCAATCGTCGAACACCAGCTCCGCCGTTGGCGAACCGCGCATACCGACCTTTTCGATTTTCTGGCCGATGGAGAAGCCCTCGTCGTCCTTCTCGACTAGGAAAGCGGTGATGCCGCGCGAGCCTGCGCTGCCATCGGTTTTCGCGTAAACTACCAGCGTATCGGCTTCCGGCGCATTGGTGATCCAGAACTTGGTGCCATTGAGCACGTAGCCGCCCTGCACGGCCTCCGCCTTGAGCTTCATCGAGACCACGTCGGACCCCGCCGCCGCTTCCGACATCGCCAGCGACCCCACGTGCTCGCCCGAGATCAGGCCGGGCAGGTACTTCGCCTTCTGCTCGTCATTGCCCCAGCGACGGATCTGGTTAAGGCACAGGTTGGAATGGGCGCCATAGCTGAGCCCGACCGAGGCGCTCGCCCGGCTTATTTCCTCGACCGCGATCACGTGTTCGAGATAGCCGAGCCCGAGCCCGCCATGCTCTTCTTCCACGGTAATGCCGTGGAGTCCCAGTTCGCCCATCTGCCGCCACAGGTCGCGCGGGAACCAGTCCTCGCGGTCGACCTTCTCGGCCAGCAGCGCGATCTGTTCATCGGCGAAGCGCGCGGTGCTTTCGCGGATCATGTCGGCGCTTTCGCCGAGCTGGAAATCGAAATCGGGGGTGGCACGCATCGGTCAAATCTCCTTGGCGCTGCGCATAGCAATCCGCGCGGCCCGCGCAAACCGGTTGCAGGCGAAATCAAGGCGTTACTTGCGGTCCATTTGCAAAATCAAAGGCTTGTTGTATGCGAACGGCGACTCCGTCGCACCGGGAACCTTCTTGAACAATCTCAGCCCCGACCTTTGGCCTGCAGGCCGATCGCCCGTTGCCAGTCTTTGCGACGAAGGCGAGCGGCTGAGCGTTCTCGCAGGCTTCGGCGTGGATGGCCTGGAAGACGATCCGGAACTTTCCGCCATTGCGCAATTCGCCGCGAAGCTGTGCGGCGCCCCGATCGCACTGGTTTCCATCGTCGAAGATGAACGGCAGCGTTTCGTCGCCGGCATGGGGCTGGACGCCAAGGAAACGCCGCGCGACCAGAGCTTCTGCGCCCACGCCATGCTCGGCGCCGAAGTGATGGTCGTCGAGGATGCGACGCGGCATCGCGCCTTCCGGGACAACCCGCTGGTCACCGGAGAGCCGCATATCCGCTTCTATGCCGGCGCACCGCTGATATCCTCCGAAGGGGCGCCGATCGGGGCCCTGTGCATCATCGACCGGCAGCCCCGCCCCGACGGGATCGACGATTTGCAGCGCGAAGGGCTGCAGGTGCTGGCCATGAACGTGATGCGGCGGCTCGAGACGCAGCGGCAGGACCGGCGGAGCGAGACCGCGATCTCGACCCGCGAAGACCGCCTGCACGCGATGATCGACAGCGTTCCGGACATCGCCTGGTCCGCCGCCCCCGGCCCGGTCTTCGACACCTTCAATGCCCGGTGGGAAGCTGTCACCGGTGGCGCGCATCCGCGAACGGTCGAGGAATGGCGCGCATTCGTCCACCCGGAAGACTGGGATGCATCGGTTGCAAAGTTCCAGGCGTCGGTCGCCTCGGCCGAGCCCTTCGAAGACCAGTGGCGGATGAAACAGGCCGACGGGACCTGGCGCTGGGTCCTTTCCCGCGCCGTGCCGTCGGCCCCCGATCCGGCCAGGGCACACTGGTTCGGCACCATAACCGATATCGACGACAGTTATCGCGAGGCCGAGCGGCAGGATATCCTCGCGAAAGAACTGGCCCATCGCATCAAGAACATTTTCGCCGTCATCGCCGGGTTGATTACCCTGCGCAGCAAGGCCAAGCCCGAGGCAAAGGCCTTTGCCGACGAGCTGACCGAGACGGTCTATGCGCTGGGTCGGGCGCAAGACTTCGTCATGCCGCTGCGCGCGGAAAAGGGCGACAGCCTGCGCAGCCTGCTCGATATCCTGACCGCGCCCTATGGGCCTGGAGCTGAGCGTCAGGTCCATGTGACCGGTGACACGGTGAAGATAGGATTCCGCGCCGCCACCCCGATGGCGCTGATCTTTCACGAACTGGCGACGAATTCGGCCAAATACGGGGCATTGTCGGTGTCCGAGGGGCGGATCGACGTCGAGCTGGAATCGGATGACGGGACGGTTCGGATCGCGTGGAAAGAGCGCGGCGGACCGGAGGTCAGCGAGCCAGACGACAGCGGCTTCGGCTCGCGCCTGCTGCAGATGAGCGTCCAGTCGCAGCTCAACGGGGCCATCGAGCACACGTGGGAACGCGATGGCCTGCGCGTCGTGCTCACACTGCCGTTGGCCTCGCTCGCCGATTGAGCGATTTCCGGGTGGAGGCTTTCGCTGCCGGGTTCTGCTGCCTAAAGTCGCCCGATGGCGGATAATTCGGCGGCTTTCCTGCGCTTCGACCAGATCGAAAAGCACTTCGGCGCAGTCAAAGCGGTGGACCGTGTCGACCTGGCCATCGCGCAAGGCAGCTTCGTCGCACTGGTTGGGGCCTCCGGATCAGGCAAGTCGACCTTGCTCAAAATGGTCAATCGCCTCGCGGAGCCGAGCGCGGGCCGCGTGCTGTTCGAAGGCGGGGATGTCGCCAGCCGTCCCTTGCCCGCATTGCGGCGTATGATCGGCTACGTGTTTCAGTCGATCGGCCTTTTCCCGCATATGAGTGTGGCCGAGAATATCGGCATCGGGCCCCGCATCGCGGGCGAAAGGCTTGGTGGCGCACGCATCGCGGAACTGCTCGAGCTGGTCGAACTCGACGGCAGCTATGGCGAGCGCATGCCGCACCAACTGTCCGGCGGGCAGCGCCAGCGGATCGGCGTCGCGCGGGCGCTGGCGGGCGATCCGAAACTGCTGCTGATGGACGAACCCTTCGGCGCGCTCGACCCCGTAACCCGCGATGCGCTGGGCAACCGGGTGCGCGAACTCCATACCGAATTCGGCCTGACTACGGTGTTGGTCACGCATGACATGGCCGAGGCCCTGCTACTGGCCGACCGGGTGCTGGTGATGCAAGGCGGCAGCATCGTCGCCGATGAGACGCCCCGCGCGCTGATCAACGGTGCGGGCGGCGACATCGCGCAGGGCCTCGTCGCGGTGCCGCGCGCCCAAGCGGATGCGCTCGCGGGGATGGAGGCGTGAACGGAATCTGGGAAACGATGCTCGGCCTCGGCGACAAGCTCGCCGCGCACGTGCTGCTGGCTGCGAGCGCCATTGCGCTCGGCATTGTCGTCGCTCTGCCGCTGGCGGTCTGGGCCAGCCGCAACACAACCGTCGCGCGCATAACGCTGGGCTTCGCCAGCCTCGTGCAGACCATCCCCGCGCTGGCCCTGCTGGCGCTGTTCTTCCCGATCCTGCTGAGCCTGCGGGCGATATTCGGGGAAGGCCTGCCGACGCTCGGCTTCCTGCCCGCGCTGCTGGCGCTGGCGCTCTATGCGCTGCTGCCGATCCTGCGCAACGCCGTGACCGCGCGCGACAACATGGCGCCCGGCGTGCTCGAAGCCGCCGACGGCGTCGGCATGTCCAAATGGCAGAAACTGCGGCTGGTCGAGGCGCCGCTGGCTGCCCCCTATGTCATGGCCGGGATCCGCACCGCGTCCGTGTGGACCATCGGCGCGGCGACCCTTTCCACCACCATCGGCCAGCCGAGCCTCGGCGATCCGATCTTTGCCGGGCTGCAGACGCAGAACTGGTCGCTGGTGCTGGCGGGCTGCCTCTCCTCGGCAGCATTGGCACTGATCGCCGACGCGCTGCTGGGCGCGATCGAGCGCGGTTTCGCCGAGCGCAAACCATGGCTGGTGTGGGGCGGCGCAGCGGCGGCGGCACTCGGCATCTTCGCTTCGGCCTGGGCGCTCTACGGACCCAGCGGCGAAGACGATGACGACACGATAGTGATTGCCGCCAAGCAGTTCTCCGAGCAATATATCCTCGCCCGGCTGATCGGCGGACAGCTGGAGAAAGCCGGCTACAATATCGAATATCGCGACGGGCTCGGCTCGGCGGTGGTCCACAATGCCGTCAGCACCGGGGCGATCGATATCTCGATCGATTATACCGGCACGATCTGGACGAACAATTTGGCGCGGCAAGACAATCCGGGGCGCGACGCAATGTACCGGATCATCAAGCAATGGGAGGCGGAGCAGACCGGCACGCTGGTGCTCGGCAAGCTTGGTTTCGAGAACGCCTATGGTCTCGGAATGCGCGAGGACCGGGCGGAGAAACTGGGCGTGACCGGCATCGGCGATCTCACACCGATAGCCTCACGGTTGGTCACCGGCGGCGATCCCGAATGGTTCGAGCGGCCCGAATGGATCGCGGTGCGCGATGCCTATGGCCTGGAATTCGCCCGCCAGCGCAATTTCTCGCCCACCTTCATGTACAATGCGCTCAAATCGGGCGAGGCGGATGTGATCAGCGCCTACACGTCGGACGGACGCATCGCGGCGGACAATATCCGTATTCTCGACGATCCGAAGCAGGCGCTACCGAGTTACGATGCGATGATCATGATCGCCCCGGATCGCGCCGACGACGAGCGGCTGATCGCGGCGCTGGAACCGCTACTGGGCGCGATCGATGTCGAGCTGATGCGCGAAGCCAACCTCTCGGTCGATCGCACAGACGGGCAGAAGATGAGCCCCGATCAGGCCGCCGCGATGATCGCAGAGCGGATCGGGCTGGAACGCTGACCTAGCGCGCGCGGCGCCAGTTCTGGGTCTGGCAGAACGGGCCGATGCAGCCCTTCACCTCGAGCACGCTTGCGCTCTTGCGGCGCACGACCGAACGATAGGTCTTGCCGTTGCGCGGATCGTAGATGTCGCCGCGCCACAGATCGTCATCGACCGTCAAATTGGTCAGCAGAGGCGTGCCGAGCAGTTTGCGGCTGCGCAGGCGCGGATTGGGATTGTTGACGTCTTTCTGATTCACGCCATTGGGGGGCGTTTCGAGATATTTGCTCAGCTTGCCGCAATAGCTCGCGCCGCATTTGCCGATCGTTACGACCGCATCGCCTTCCTCGGTCACCCAGCGTCCGCTGATCGGATCGGCGGCAAGAGCAGGGGTCGCGGTGCAGGCAAGAATGGCGGCGGCGGCAAGCAGGCGTTTCATTAAAAAATCTCTCCTTTGCAGGTATATACCCGCGTGATTGCCAATTGGATGCACGTTCGCCGCTTAATCCGATGTGAAGCCGACCCCGCCGTTCCAGCCCGGCCCGGCGAGGCCCATGACCTTGAACAGGCTGCCCATCTGGTCGGGTGCGATCAGGCGTTGCTTCGCTTCTTCGAGCTCTGCCGCATAGTGGGGTGCCTTTGCCGCCAGTGCCTGCGCGCGCGCTTCGATGCCGAGCGCGCTGAGCCAGGCACCCTGTTCGACCGTACCGATATGGCGCGCCTCGCGCGATTGCGCGACGCGGGCCAGCGTCCCGAAATCGACCAGCGCGGTCAGGTCGGCCGAGCCCGGTTCGGCGAGCGGATCGACTTTGTCGTGCGCGCGGACCGCCTGGAGGGTCGAGCCCGCTTCCAGTGTCTCGTAGCCGTAGTCTATGAACAGCGCCGTCCCGCCCTGCTCGACCAGCCGCCCGGCCACCTCATAAAGCGTCGCCGCCGCGCCGGGGCAGGTCTCGAGGATGGTGCCCGGATCCGCATCGCGCCAGTCTGCGGGCACGGCGGAATCCATCGGCCTGTCACCTGCAACGAACACGAACCGCTCGTCCTCGCCCAGCGCCACCATCCGCTCGCGCCAGCCCTGCCCGGTCCTGACCAATTGTCGCACCGGCAGCGCGTCGAGGAATTCGTTGGCGACGAAGACCAGCGGCACATCGACGGGCAGGGTCGAAAGATCGTTGTGGAACTGCGCCTCGGCAAACGCCTTCGCCTGCTCTTCGCGCAAGGTGGCGGACCCTTCGACGAAATGCACCGGCGGCACGAAGCCGTATTTCCTCGCCGCCCGCAGCGCATCCTTCGCCAGCGTTCCGCGCCCCGGCCCCAGCTCGACATACTGGACGTATTCGTCGCGCCCGGCGTTGATCCACATGTCGGCCAGCCACAGCCCGATCAGCTCGCCGAACATCTGGCTGATCTCGGGCGCGGTGATGAAGTCGCCAGCGCTGCCGAGCGGATCGCGGCTGTCATAATAGCGCGCGTTGCTTTCGCCCATGAACTGGCTGACCGAGATCGGCCCGGTGTTGCGGATCAGGCGGCGGAAGATCTCTGCGAGCGTTTCGGCCATCGCCCCCTCACGCCGAGGCTGGCTTCTCGGGCGTGCCCTTGGTCTTGCGGGTCAGCGCATAGACCACCACCGCCAGCCCGACGAGGATCATCGGGATCGAGAGCCACTGGCCCTGGCTCAACCCGGTGTCGCGGACGACATCGGCAAGATGCGCGTCGGGTGCGCGGAAGAATTCGTTGACGAAGCGCGCGCCGGCGATGCCGATGGTGAAGACACCGACCAGCACGCCGGGCCTCCACCGCGCTCTGGTCTGCCAGAACAACAGCAGCATCACCGCCATCATCAGCAGGCCTTCCAGCCCGGCCTGGTAAAGCTGGCTCGGATGCCGTGCGACCTGATCGGGATCGGTCGGGAAAATCATCGCCCAGCTGACATCGGTCGGGCGGCCGTACAATTCGCCGTTCACGAAATTCGCCATCCGCCCGAGGAACATGCCGAAAGGCACGTTGACGGCGATGTAATCGCACACGCGCAGCCAGTTGAGCTTGCCGCGCCACGACACGAACAGGATCGCCAGCACCACGCCGATCACCCCGCCGTGAAAGCTCATGCCGCCTTCCCACACCTTGAACATGTCCAGCGTGCCGAGCAGATCCGGGCGGTAGAACAGCACATAGCCGATCCTGCCGCCGAAAATGACGCCGAGCGTGCAATAGAAGAACAGGTCGTCGGCATGGCTCTGCGCCATGGGCGCGCCGGGTGCCTTGATCATCTTGCCGAGGTGCCAATAGGCGAGGACGATACCGACTATATAGGCGAGCGAATAAAAGCGCAGCGTGAAAAAGCCGAGATCGATCCCCGGCGACAGGCCGAGCTCGGACCAGTAGATCGGCTGCGAAGCAGCGTCGGCCAATAGTGACAGCACGGACAAGACCTCTTACATGGGGCGCGAGACAACGAGGACACGGCCCTTCTTTCGGCACGGCTTTGGCACAGCCCGGGTTTCGACGAAACCCCGAAGCGAAGGAGCTTGCCCCGCAAATCGACGGAGAGAAATACAGATGCCGACCCAGCTCGATCTTACCCTTGATGCGATCATGGACAAGCTGACCGCCGAAGGCGCACCGGCCGAAACCGTGACCTTCGCCCGCAACGGCACGGACATGCCCGCGCTCAAGAACGCCCCGCCGAGCCTGGCGCATTATTTCGCGCATTATTGCAACGAGCATAAGGATGCCGAATTCCTCGTCGATGGCGGCTGCCGGCTGACCTTCGGGCAGACCTGGGCCGCCGCCCACGCCGTCGCGGCCGGTCTCAGGAACGAACACGGCATGCAGAAGGGCGACCGCGTCGGCATCGCGGCGCGCAATTCGGCCAACTGGATAGTGCTCTACATGGGCATCATCATGGGTGGCGGCTGTGCGACCCTGCTCAACGGTTTCTCCAACGGGGAGGAACTCGCCGCCTCGATCGATCTCGTCGAATGTAAGCTGGTGTTCGCCGACGAAGGCCGCGCCAAGCGGCTCGAGGGCACCAACCACGGTGCCAGGATCGTGCTGTTCGATCACGATTGCGACCCGAGCACCGGCCTGAAAGTGGCTTGGGGCGATCCCGGCACCGTCAACCCGCTCGATGTCGGGCCGGACGATCTGTGCACCGTGCTCTACACCTCCGGCTCGACCGGGCTTTCCAAGGGCGCCTATTCCGACCACCGCGGCGTCGTCCACGGATCGATGAGCTATGCGCTCCAGTCGCTGATGGCCTTTACCTATCTCGACAGCACCGGCGACGCCCCGACGACGCAGGCCTGCGCGCTGCTCGCCGTGCCGCTGTTCCACGTCACCGGCGAAGTCCCGCTGTTGCTGCAGAGCTACGCGCTGGGCCGCAAGGTCGTGCTGATGCCGAAGTGGGATGCGGGCACCGCCTTGCAGCTGATCCAGGACGAGAAGGTGAGCTATTTCGCCGGCGTGCCGCTGATGACCTACGAAATGGCTACGCATCCCGATCGCGACAAATACGATGTGTCGACCTGTTCCGGCTGGGCCGCCGGCGGCGCGCCGCGCCCGGTCGACCATGTCGAGAAAATCAAGGACGCTTTCCCCGAAGGCAACCCGCTGCTCGGTTACGGCCTGACGGAAACCAACGGCGTCGGCTGCGGCAATTTCAACGAGAACTATCTCGCCAAGCCTTCAAGCACCGGCAAGCCGAGCCGCCCGCTGGTCGACCTCGCCATTCTCGACGACAACGGCAAGGAAGTGCCGCAAGGCGATGTCGGCGAAGTCTGCATCCGCTCGGTCTGCAATTTCCTCGGCTACTGGAACAACGAGGAAGCGACCAAGGCCGCCTTCACCGACGACATGTATTTCCGCACCGGGGATCTCGGCCGGGTGGACGAGGACGGATACCTCTTTATCGTCGACCGCAAGAAGGACATCATCATCCGCGGCGGCGAGAACATCACCTGCATCGAGGTCGAGGAAGCGATTTACGCGCATGACGACATCGCCGAATGCAGCGTCTTCGGCCTGCCCGACGAGCGCTATGGCGAGATCGTCGGCGCGGTGTTCCTCGCCAAACCGGGCAGCGGCCTGACCGAAGAGGGCCTGCGCGACTTCCTCAAGGATCGCCTCGCTTCCTTCAAGCAGCCGGTGGTCTATTGGCAGGCGAGCGAGAGCCTGCCGCGCCTCGGCACCGCCAAGATCGACAAGCGCACCCTGCGCGCCAAGTATACGGAAGAATACGAGGCAGCTTGACCGACCCCAAGGTCCCCCGCCAACGCCGCATCATCGACCGTCGCAAACTCGCTGCGGCGGTCGAAGCACTAGCCGAGCAGCAGGGCGAGAAGGCCCGCCCGGCGGTCCTGAAAGTACTGCGCGAGGCGCTGGAGAAGGGTCGCGACGAACTGTCGCAGCGGCTGCTCGACCGGCCGAGCGCCGGGCACCAGATCACCGCCGGTCACGCGTTTCTGGTCGACCAGCTGGTGCGGGTGATCTTCGACCATGTCACCACGCATCTCTATCCCGTAGCCAATCGTTCCTCGTCGGAACGGATCGCGGTCCTCGCGGTCGGCGGATATGGCCGCGCGGAGATGGCGCCGCAGTCCGATGTCGACATCGCCTTCCTGCACCCCTCGCGGCGAACGCCCTGGTGCGAGCAGGTGACCGAGGCGATGCTCTATTTCCTGTGGGACCTCGGCTTCAAGGTCGGCCAATCAAGCCGCACCCCCGAAGACATGGTGCGCATGGCCAGGGAAGATCTCACCATCCGCACCGCGCTGCTCGAAGCGCGCTTCGTCTGGGGCGACCGCGAACTCTACGACGAGGCGCGCAAGCGCTTCTGGAGCGAAGTCGTCAACGGTACAGAGCGGCAATTCGTCGCCGAAAAGCTCGCCGAACGCGATGCGCGGCACGAGCGGATGGGGGGCACGCGCTACGTCGTCGAGCCCAACGTCAAGGAAGGCAAGGGCGGCCTGCGCGACCTGCAGACGCTTTACTGGATCGGCAAATACATCCACCGCGCGCGCGGAGCCGCCGAGCTGGTCGATGCCGGGCTGCTGACCGAGACGGAATATCACGGGTTCCGGCGCGCCGAAGGATTCCTGCTGGCGGTGCGCTGTCACCTGCACGAGATCACCGGGCGGCCCGAAGACCGGCTGACCTTCGATTTCCAGAAACAGATCGCCGAGCGCATGCGCTTTGCCGAACGGCGCGAGAAGAGCGCGGTCGAACGGTTCATGCAGTATTATTTCCTGCAGGTGAAACGCGTCGGCTCGCTGACCGGCGTATTCCTGGCGCAGATGGACCAGCAATTCGCCCGCAAGCGCGCGCGCACCGGCCTGCTGGCGGGCTTCAACGCCAAATCGCGCATGCTCAAGGGCTATACGGTATTCGGCGGCAAGATCGCCGCGCCCGGCGACAACTGGTTCCGCGACGATCCAGTGCGGCTGATCGAAA
The DNA here is from genome assembly GCF_000013005.1 of Erythrobacter litoralis HTCC2594. GTDB lineage: Bacteria > Pseudomonadota > Alphaproteobacteria > Sphingomonadales > Sphingomonadaceae > Parerythrobacter > Parerythrobacter litoralis_A. The sequence continues at coordinate 2,382,752 of NC_007722.1, forward strand.
TCTTCCAGCTCGCCGAAGCCAACGGGCTGGAGATCGATCCGCGCAGCATGCGCCAGGCCGATCGCGACAGCGTGCTGATCAAGGACCAGGTGCGCAACGACCCGCGCGCCAATGCCATCTTCCTCGACCTGCTGTGCGGGCGCAACGATCCGGAGACCGCGCTGCGCTGGATGAACGAGGCGGGCGTGTTCGGAAAGTTCGTGCCCGATTTCGGCCGCGTCAACGCGCAGATGCAGTTCAACATGTACCACCACTACACGGTGGACGAGCACACCATCCGCGCGATCGGGTTCCTCTCCAAGATCGAGAAGGGCGAGCTGGCCAAGGAGCATCCGCGCTCGACGCGCGAGATTCACAAGGTCAAGAGCCGCCGCGTCGCTTTCGTCGCGGCGCTGCTGCACGATATCGCCAAGGGGCGCGGAGGCGACCATTCGATCCTCGGGGCGGAAGTGGCCGAGGAACTGTGCCCCCGTTTCGGGCTCGACGAAGACGAGACCGATCTGGTCGCGTGGCTGGTGTTGCAGCACCTGCTGATGAGCTCGACCGCGCAGAAGCGCGACCTGACCGACCCCAAGACGATCGAGGATTTCGTCGCCGAGGTGCAGAGCCTCGAGCGGCTGCGCCATCTCGCGATCCTGACCAGCGTCGATATCCGTGCGGTCGGTCCGGGGACATGGAACAGCTGGAAGGGCCAGTTGCTGGGCGAGCTCTACGATGCCGCGCACGAACGGCTCCGGCTCGGCCATATGAAGCATCATCGCTCCGAACGCGTGGCAGCGAAGAAAGAGGCCGTGCGCGAGGCCTTGGGCGGCAAGGCGGCGCTGCTGGAAAAGCATGGCAGGCTGCTGCCCGATTCCTACTGGATCGCCGAACCGGAAAACGTGATCTCGCGCAATATCGTCCAGTACGACGTCGCCCGCGAGATCAGCGAGGACCTGTCGATCCATTGCGAATTCGACGAGGAACGCGGCGCGACGCTGGTCACGGTCATCGCCGCCGACCATCCGGGCCTGTTCTATCGCATTGCCGGAGGCATTCACCTGGCTGGCGGCAACATCATCGATGCCCGTATTCACACGACCCGCAACGGCTGGGCGATCGACAATTACCTGGTGCAGGACCCGGTCGGCCAACCCTTTGCCGAAGAGCGGCAACTTGCCCGGATCGAGCAGGCCATCGCCGATGCCATTGCCAATCGCGGCGAACTGGTGCCCAAGCTCGCCAAGCGTCCGCTCAAGCAGACCCGGGCCGGCGCCTTCGACGTCCGCCCGCGCGTCCTGTTCGACAACGATGCTTCGGGTCGGTTCACCGTGATCGAAGTCAACGCCCGCGACCGGGCCGCGCTGCTCAACCGGCTGGGCCGCGCGCTGTTCGAAAACCAGGTCATAGTCCAGTCGGCCCACATCACCGCCTATGGCGAGCGGGCGGCCGATACGTTCTATGTCACCGACCTCACAGGCGCCAAGATCACAGACGAAAGCCGCATGGACACGATCCGGCAGGCCCTGCTCGATGCCGCGAGCGACGCGCGGCAGGCCGAGCTCGAACCGGCCTGAACCGGGTCGATCGGCGCCGTTCGATACCGCCTTTCATCGCTATCCGAACCCGGCCCGTCCGGAATCAAGCGCGAATCCGGCCAGCTGTTAATTTGCGGGAAAGATTGGCAGGAACAGCGTCCTGTCCGGTCGCGTTTTCCCCGTCGTCGGGTGAACGCATGCCTGCGCGATCGCGACCATCGATTTATCGGCGGGCTGCGTGTCCCCCACGGTGCCTCAACAGCGCACCTTGCGCGTGGCTCGCTTTGCAAGGAGCAAACCAATGTCCCTCTCGATTACCACTTCCGGCAAATTCGCTGTCGCTGCGGCCATGGCTGCAGCCTTGCCGCTCGGCGCTTCGGCGCAGGACTACGAAAACACCGATCCCGACCGCACGCTGACCGTCTATGCCACCGTGCCCGCCGACATTGCGGAACTGCCCGATGGCCCCGAGCTCGAGGGTTATATTTCGGCGCGCAAGGACGAGCGCATGCAGGTCACCACCATCGGCGGCCAGCAATCGGTGGTCTTCATCAGCGAAGCGACCGAGATCCGCTCGCGCGGCGGTTTCCTCGGCCTCAGCCGGACGAGCCTCGGCGCGGATGCGCTGATGAACGGTCTGCCGGTGAAGGTCGAAACCAAACAATGGAGCGACGGGCTGATCGCCAGCCGCGTCCGCCTGTCGAACGACGATCTCGAAACCGCGACGATGATCCGCACCGGCACGGCGCAGGGCTTTGCCGAGCAGACCGCCGCCACCGAAGCGCTGCGCGGACGCGTCGGCGATATCGACAATTACCTGATCAAGGACACCACCAACGTCTATTTCGACAGCGGCAAGTGGCGGCTCGACGGCGAAGCCCAGCGCGACCTGTGCCAGGCCGCTGCGCAGGCCGAGGCGACCGATAACGCCCTGCTGCTGGTCGTCGGCTACACCGATGCCGACGGCAGCGAGGAACTCAATCAGGAGCTGAGCGAACGCCGCGCGGCGCGAGTGACCAACTATCTGCAGCAGGAGTGCGGCTGGAAACCCTGGCGCATGCTGACCCCTACCGGCATGGCCGAAGCCGATCCGGCGGCGGATAACTACACCCCGCAAGGCAAGGCCCAGAACCGCCGCGTGGCGGTCAACATCCTCGTCAGCAAGGCTGTCGAGGGGCTGTAAGGTCCGGTATTGACCATTTGAGAGGGGCGGGCTTCGGCTCGCCCCTTTTCGTGTGCGCTACCCCCGATCGCCGAACAGCGCGGTACCGACCCGCACGTGCGTTGCGCCGAGCATGATGGCGGTTTCGAAATCGCTGCTCATCCCCATGCTGCGGGCTTCTAGTTCGTTCTCGCGCGCCAGCTTGTCGAGCAGCGCAAAGAAGGGTGCCGGTTCGATGTCGAACGGCGGGATAGACATCAACCCGACCACCGGAATGCCCGCCTCGCGCGCCCGCTCCAGCATGGCGGGTACCTCGCCGATCGGGCAGCCGCCCTTCTGGTCCTCATCGCCGATATTGACCTGCAGGAAGCACGGGACCTGCTTGCCCGCTTTCTCCATCGCCTTGCCGAGCGCCTTCACCAGGCTCGGACGGTCGAGCGAATGGATGCAGTCGAACAGCGCGACGGCGTCTTCCGCCTTGTTCGACTGCAGCTGGCCGATCAGGTGCAGTTCGACATCGGAATAGGCCTCGCGCAAAGCAGGCCATTTTTCCTTCACTTCCTGCACGCGGTTTTCGCCGAAGACGCGGTGGCCCTGTTCCAGCAGCGGCTCGATCGCCTCCACCGGATGGGTCTTGCTGACCGCGATCAGCGTGACTTCATCGCGGTCGCGCTGGGCGATTGTGCAGGCCCTGGCGATGCGGGCTTCCGTTTCTTCGAGCGGGGTAGTGGGATCACTCATGGGGCTGCGCTATAGCGGGCGCGTGGCACACTTCCAGACCTGTCTTGAGCGTAGTCGAAAGGACTTACCTGACCTCTGGCTCCTGTCCGACGAGCGCAACGACGGCGTGCTCGAACACCGCTTGCGCACGCTGCCGCCGGGATCGGGCTTCGTCTATCGCCATTATCATCTGCCGCCCGCAGAGCGGGTCGCGCGGTTCTTTGCATTAAAGCGTATCGCGGAAGCACGCGGGCATCTCGTCATCCTCGCCGACAGCGCGTTGACCGCACGCGAATGGGGCGCAGACGGGATCTATGGCGCACCGCGCAGCCTCTATCCCACGCGCCGCGACCTGGTGACCATCGCTACCGCGCACGACCTTGCGGAAATCGGCCAGGCCAATCGCGCCCGCTCCGACGCGGTGATGCTTTCGCCAGCCTTCCCCACGCGCTCGCATCCCGGCGCTGCGACGCTCGGCCCGCAGCGGTTCCGACGTCTCGCGCGTCATGCACAGATGCCGGTCATTGCGCTGGGGGGTATGACGCAAGCCACCGCGCGACGCCTCGATTGGCCGCGCTGGGCCGCGATCGACGGACTCAGCTAATTCGCGCCATTCGTCGCGGGAATCTTGACCCGGACTCGCCAAGGATTCATGGTGTGTTCCACGCGAGGAAGGGAACCCGATGGCGTCACGAGCAATAAGCAGGTCTTCCGGGGCCGACTGGCGCGCCGCATGGCGGCGTTCGATGCGCCGTGCCGCGCAGATGGGCGGGGCCGTCGTGCTGTTCGGCGCGATGGTGTTCCTCGGCCTCGCGCTCTTCAGCTATACCCAGACCGACCCGAGCCCCTCGACCGCCGCCGCATCGCATGACGTCGCCAATTACATGGGCGCGAGCGGCGCATTCGTGGCCGAGCGCGTGCTGTTCCTGTTCGGCCTGACCGGCATCCTGCTGCTGCCGATGCTCTACATCTTCGCGCGCAAGCTGTGGCGCGATGTCGAGGAAGAAGACGTCGACACCGAAACCCGCTGGTGGCGGCCGATCCTGATGCTACTGCTGGCGATGGCGCTGCTCAGCACAGTGCTTTCGCTGACTTTCGACGGGCCGGGCGGGGCGCTGCCCGCCTCCATGGGCGGCATCACCGGCCTGCTCGGCGCCGGTGCGATCGAGGCCATCGCGACCCGCTTCGGCGAAGGGCTGTCGGGCTGGATCATCCTTGCGCTGGCGCTGCTCGCGCTCGGCGGCGGCACCGCGCTCGTCACGCGCGTCTTCGCCATCGACTGGCGCGCGTTGCTGACGCTGCCGGCCTTCCTGCGCCACGTGCCTTTCATGCCCGCGATTGCGCTCCCAAAACCCAGGCTGGCACTGAACCGCGACACAGACGCCGCACCCAAACCCAGGCCCGCAGCGAAAGAGGCGGTCGTCGAACAGCCTGCCGAACGCCGCGCGCCCAAGATCGTCGATCCCTCCGCGCCGCCCAAACAGGCGACTGCCGCCAAGGCCAAGCAGCGCGACATGTTCGCCAATTACGAATTGCCGAGCCTCGACCTGCTGACCGACCCCGGCCCCGACACCGCGCCCAAGCTCGACAAGATGGCGCTCGAGCGCAACGCCCGCCTGCTCGAAACCGTGCTCGACGATTTCAACGTCAAGGGCGAGATCACCGCCGTGCGCACCGGCCCGGTGGTGACCATGTACGAGCTCGAGCCTGCCCCCGGGATCAAGGCAAGTCGCGTGATCGGCCTCGCCGAAGACATCGCCCGCAACATGAGCGCGATTTCCGCGCGCGTGTCGCCAATCCCCGGCAAGACCGTGATGGGCATCGAACTGCCCAACCAGGACCGACAGATGGTCAATTTCAAGGAGCTGGCGAGCTGCGCCGCCTTTGCCGACGGCAAGGGCGCGTTGCCGATGATCCTGGGCAAGGATATTGCCGGTGAGCCGATCGTCGCCGACCTGGCCGCCATGCCGCACCTGCTGGTTGCGGGCACCACCGGCTCGGGCAAGTCGGTCGGCCTCAACGCCATCCTGCTGAGCCTGCTCTACCGCTTCACGCCCGACGAATGCCGCCTGATCCTGATCGATCCGAAAGTGCTCGAGCTCAAGACCTACGACGATATCCCGCATCTGCTCAGCCCGGTGGTGACCGAGCCGCACAAGAGCGTGCGCGCGCTCAAATGGGCGGTCGAGGAGATGGAGCGGCGTTATCGCATGATGTCCTCCGTCAACTCGCGCAATATCTCCGGCTTCAACGAGAAAGTCCGCACCGCCGCAGCCAAGGGCAAACCGCTCGGTCGCCGCGTGCAGACCGGCTTCGATCCGGAAACCGGCGAGGAGATTTTCGAGGAAGAGCAGCTCGATTACGAACCCTTGCCGCAGATCGTGCTGATCGTCGACGAACTGGCCGACCTCATGGTGACAGTCGGCAAGGAAATCGAAGTGCTGATCCAGCGCCTGAGCCAGAAATCGCGCGCCGCCGGTATCCACCTGATCATGGCGACGCAGCGTCCCAGCGTCGATGTCATCACGGGCGTCATCAAGGCCAACCTGCCGACGCGCATCAGCTTCAAGGTGACGAGCCGCATCGACAGCCGCACCATCTTCGGCGAACAGGGATCGGAGCAACTGCTGGGCAAGGGCGACATGCTCTACAAGCCCAACACCGGCGCGATGATCCGCGTGCACGGGCCGTTCGTCAGCGACGAGGAAGTCGAGCGCGTGGCCGATCACTGGCGCGCACAGGGCAGCCCCGCATATGTCGATGCCGTCACGGAAGAGCCGGAAGACGGCGGCGGCCTGACCTTCGAAGACGACCTCACCGCCAGCGACAGCCCCGAAGAGCGCAAATACCTGCAGGCGTGCCAGATCGTGATCGAGAACCAGAAGGCGAGCGGCAGCTGGCTCCAGCGCCAGATGGGCGTCGGCTACAACACCGCCG